>JBKPSJ010000428.1:0-4899 GCA_046765875.1 Actinomycetota bacterium | reverse complement strand
GGCCAGCTCCGGGATCACCAGCCCGACCGCGCGGGCCGCGCCGGTGCTGGTCGGGATCAGGTTGACGGCGCCGGACCGGCCGCGCCGCAGGTCCTTGTGCGGGGAGTCCAGCAGCATCTGGTCGTTGGTGTAGCTGTGGATCGTGGTCATCAGGCCGTGCACGACGCCGAACTCGCGGTTCAGGACGTCGACCATCGGCGCGACGCAGTTCGTGGTGCAGGACGCGCTGGAGATGATGTGGTGCGTGCGGTGGTCGTAGTCGTCGTCGTTGACGCCGAGCACGATGGTGGCGTCGACGTCCTTGCCCGGTGCCGACACCAGCACCTTGCGGGCGCCGGCGGCCAGGTGTGCCGCCGCGGCCTCGCGGGTGCGGAACTTGCCGGTGGACTCGATCACGATGTCGACGCCGACGCCTCGCCAGTCGAGGGCGGCCGGGTCGCGCTCGGCGGTCACCCGGATCGGCCAGTCGTCGACGAGCATGGTCCCGTCGGTGTACCGCACCGGCTGTTGCAGCGGCCCGTACGTCGAGTCGTAGCGAAGCAGGTGCGCCATCGTCTCCGGTGCGGTGATGTCGTTGATCGCCACCACCTCGATCGGCTGCATCCGCCGCTCAAGCGCCGCGCGCAGGAAGTCCCTCCCGATCCGGCCGAAGCCGTTGATACCAACCCTGGTCATGGTCACTCCCGAAACGATCCGCGGTCTATGTCTGCATCGTCGTCCGCGGGGTGGCCCGCGCGGCAGGGTCGCCTGTCACGCCTGGGAGGGCAGGAGGTCCTATTCGGGCAGCAGGACGTCGGCGATCGGCCGCCGCGGTGTCGGCGGGACCGGAGCGCCGTAGCCGAACCGGATGATGGCCTGCGGCCGTGGCCAGGAGCCCAGCGGATCGCGGACCAGCCAGCGCAGCTGGCGGTGCTCGATGGCCTGGTTGAGCAGCGAGCTGGCGACCCCGTGTTTCGTTGCCTCAAGCAACACTCGTTCGAGGGACTGCCCGGCTCGCAACCACTCGGCCGGGCCGTCACGACGTGTCGAGAGCACCGCCAGCTGCGGATCCTGTTCGAAGTCCGCGCCGGGCCGTCGGGCGTCGTCCGGGGTGGCGGCGAGGTCGCGTACCGGCGCGTTCCGACCGTGCGGCCGCGGCCCGAGGGCCGACGCGGGCACGCCCTCGCCGTCGCGTTCGCCACCGACCCACAGGCGTCGTTCGGCGGTCCGGGTGGCGTCCCAGCCGTCCTCGGTGTCGGCGTCGGCGATCGTCATCCGCAGCCAGTGCAGCCGGACCGGATCGCTGATCCACTCCAGCACCGTTCCCTCGGTCGCCGCGACCGCGCCGAGCCGGGCGCGGACGTCGTCGGGCAACCGGGTGTCGAGGTACGGGTTGCGGTTCGTGCGCCGCGACGGGATGGACTCGTACAGATCCGCGAGATCTGGCGCCGGCGGGTTCTCCTTGGACAGTTCGACCTCGGCGACGAGCTCGGTACGGGCCGGATCCACGACATGACGCACGGCGGAGCCGAGACCGAGATGAGCCGCGGCGACCCGGAGGTTGAAGCAGGCAGCGCCGAGCGAGAGATGGAGCATCCGGCCGTCCGGATCCTCGGCGGGAAGTTCGCGAGCGCGGTCCCGGAAGACCTCGATCGTGTTCCCGTCGAAGCGGTATCGCCAGGGCTGGGTGTTGTGCATCGACGGCGCGGCGACCGCTGCCTGCAACAACACCTCTCGCTCGGTGCCGGCCTGCATGGCTCTCACACCCTCGGGTGGCGCAGTGACTCGTCGGTAATGACTTTACTCTTTAGACCATCCTGCGGACGGAGGAACTGGGGCGAGTGCCGAAACGCCCGGCCGGTCGGGACCTTCGGCGGCGGTACCGGGCCGTTGCGCCCTAGGTCCCGCTGGCCGGCGCGCGCTGAGCTAGAGGTTGATGTTTCGGCCGGGAGAGAGGCCCGTCATGGAGGATGAGCTGCGTTCGTACGACGCGATCACTTCTTGCGTTGCCGCTGCGCCCTCTCGACCGCGTAGACAGCGGCCTCGGTACGGCGCTCCATGCCGAGCTTGCGGAGTAGACCGGACACGTAGTTCTTCACCGTCTTCTCCGCGAGGTACATCTGTTCGGCGATCTGCCGGTTGGTTCGGCCCTCGGCGATCAGGTCGAGGATCTTGCGCTCCTGGTCGGTCAGCGACTTGTACCGCGGGTCGTCTTCCTCGTCGTCGGGGTGACGGAGGCGTTCCAGCACCGTGGTGGTCATCTTCGGATCCAGTAGCGACTCGCCTGCGGCCAGCTTGCGTACCGCGTCGACGAGGTTCGTACCGGTCACTTCCTTCAGCAGATAGCCGGCGGCACCGGCCATGATCGCGGTGAATAGCGCCTCGTCGTCGGGGTACGAGGTGAGCATCAGGCAGGCCGGCGGCGGCTCGGTCGCGGACCGGATCTCGCGGCAGACCGTGACCCCGTCGCCGTCGGGGAGCCGCACGTCGAGGACGGCGACGTCCGGCCGTAACGCCGGCACCCGGGCTCGCGCCTGCGCGGCCGTGGACGCCTCGCCGATCACCTCGATGTCCGGCTCGGCCTCGAGCAGCTGCCGCAACCCCACGCGGACGACCTCATGGTCATCGAGCAGGAAAACCTTGATGGTCATCGCGCCCCCTTCGGCCTCGGTGTGGTTCGAGATTAGTCTTTCCTACAGTGGACGACGCCCGGAGGCACGCAGATGACCCATCAGGCGTTCGACCGTGACGGGCTCCAGGTCATGACCGCGGCGGAGTGCTTCCGCCTGCTCACGACCCAGCCCGTCGGCCGGCTGGTCTACCACGACGGCGGCCTGCCGGCGGTGCGGCTGGTGAACTTCGTCGTCGACCAGGGTGCGGTGCTGTTCCGCACCGGCGGCGGCCAGACCTTCCTGGCGGCCGAACGCGGTGAGGTGGTCGCCTTCGAGGTCGACGACTTCGACATCGACCGGCAGCTCGGCTGGACGGTGACGGCGATGGGCCACCTCGAACTGGTCACCGAGGCGGCCGAGCTCGAACGGATGCGCGGGCTGCCGCTGCGGCCGTGGGCGCCGGGCGAGCGGCCGAACCTGGTCCGGCTCGACGTCGAGAGCATCACCGGCCGGCGGCTGGTTCCGTGGGCCCAGCGACCCGACTCCACCGATCATCAGCGCAGCCGGCGGGTGTAGGCGTCCGGGATCGCCGGCGCGGGCAGCAGCCGGAGCTTCACGTCGACCGCGACCGCTCCCGTGGGAGCCGCCATGAGCGGGTTGACGTCGAGTTCGGCCACCTCGGGCACCAGTTCGGCGAGCCTGGCGATCCGGTGCAGCACGTCCAGGACCGCGGCTTCGTCGGCGCCTGGCTGGCCGCGGTACCCGGCCAGCAGTGGCGCCCAGCGCAGGGACCGGATCAGGTCCGCGGCGTCCAGGTCGGTCAGTGGCAGGCCGCGCCACTGCCGGTCGGCCAGCAGGTCGGTCAGCACACCACCCGCCCCGGCCATCAGGACCGGGCCGAACAGGTCGTCGCGGTTCAGGCCCGCGACGAGCTCGACGCCACCCGGTGCCATCGGCTGGACGCTGACCCGCGGGTCACCGGTGGCCTCGGTCAGCTCCTCGTACGCTTTGGCGAGCTCGCGCCGGTCCGCGAGGTCGAGCCGTACGCCGCGGATGTCGGTCTTGTGTACGACGCCGGGCCGGGCCGTCTTGAGCGCTACCGGGTAGCCGCTGCGTTCCGCGGCAGCGGTGACCTCCTTGACGGATGCGGCCGCGATGACGGGCAGTACGGTGATGCCGACCGCGGCGAGCAACTGCGCGGCGGCCTCAGCCGACGGCCAGCCACCTTGGGGATGTTCGGCCAGGTACTTGTCGACGATCGCGCGCGCGGCCTGTTCGTCGACGTTGTCCAGATCGGGCACCGTTCCCTGCGGCCGTTCGCGCCACTCGGCGTACTGGACCGCTCGGCCCAGGGCGCGGATCCCGGTCTCCGGGAACGGATAGACCGGAAGCTGCCGGCCGTCGGGTACAGCGAGCCGGGTCGGTGCCATGGGTGCCCCGAGGCAGTTGACCAGGACCGGTACGGTGGCTCCGCTGACGGCGCGGCCCACCGCGGCGTACACGTCCTCGACGTTCCCGGCGCGGGTCGCGGCGAAGACGACCAGGACGGCGTCGACCTCACCGCTGTCCAGCAGCACGCGCACCGCGGTCGCAAGGTGTTCGCCGGTGGCGCCGGCGCCGAGGTCGGCCGGGTTGCCGGCGGCAACGGCACCGGTCGCGTCGAGCAGGGCCTGTTCGGTCGCCTTGGTGAGTTCCGGTACGAGCAAGCCGGACGCCTCGGCGGCATCGGCGGCGAGCACCCCGGCGCCGCCGGCGTTACCGACGATGCCGACCCGGCGGCCGCGGGGCAGCGGTTGGTCGGCCAGTACTCGCGCCGTGTCGATCAGCTCCTCGAGGGTGTCCATCCGCAGCACGCCGGACTGTGCGAACAGCGCGTCGACCGCCGTGTCCGGCGTCGCGGCGGCGGCGGTGTGCGACGCCCCGGCCCGGCGCCCGCCGCCGGAGCGGCCGCCCTTCACCACGAGGACCGGCTTGGTCCGCCCGACCAGGCGGGCGAGCCTGCCGAACTTGCGCGGGTTGCCGAACGACTCGAGATACAGGCCGATCACGTCGGTCCGGGGATCGTCCCACCAGTGCAGCAACAGGTCGTTGCCACTGACGTCGGCCTTGTTGCCGAGGGAAACGAACTCGGAGATCCCGGGCCCGACCCGGCTCGCATGGTCGAGGACCGCGATGCCGACCGCGCCGGACTGCGCGGCCAGGCCCAGCGAACCCGGCTCGGTCCTGACGCTGGCGAAGGTGGCGTCCATCCGGACGTCTGGGGCGGTGTTCGCGATACCGAGGCAGTTCGGGCCGATCAGGCGCATGC
>JBKPSJ010000427.1:0-7598 GCA_046765875.1 Actinomycetota bacterium | reverse complement strand
CGCCATCACAGCCCTTGGCGTCGCACGGCGAAACCGCAAAGGAAGAGTGCTCGCGATTGTTGCCCTGGTCATCTCGGGCGCAGTCCTGGCGATCTGGGCTCTCGCCTTCTTTAGCATGATGAGTGCGGACGGTTAGGTTCTGTCTGCGCGTTTGACGATCAGAGCTGAGAGCAACCTGGTCGACTTGCCCGTGCAGGTTTGGGCGCTGGTCACATCGATCGGTCAGGTGCGACACCGGGCACCGGTGGGCGAGCGGTCGCGGAGGCGGTCGGTGAGGGCTGCCGGGTCCAGCCGGGCAGGAACCTTCCTGCCACCAGCCATGCCCGAGGGGCCGTGGAGGCTCGGGGGTCAAGGGCGGCCGCTTGCGGCCGTCGCCTGCGGCGATGCGGAGCACCCTTGAGGCCTGAGGGCGGCCCCGTACGCTCCGGCAGCCTTCGCCGGCCGCCGGCTCGGGCGGGACCTGGTCTCGGCTGAGGCGGGCACCGTGAGCCCCGGTGAAGACTTCAGTGGTCTTCCCGGGGCTTTGGCGTGTTAGCGCCCAGGCGGGGCCTGGCCGCCCAGAGCGACCCCGAGGGAGCGGCGGGCGGCGGCCCGTACGCCGGGCGCTCCGGCCGCCATGCGGCCGGACTTGAGACCGGTACAGAAACTCTTCACGTGCGGGATCGAGTCACGAGGCCGCGATGTCCGACTCCGGCTGGCGAGGCTGGCCCGGCTGGCCGACCGACGTCCTCCGTTGACTGATGCGCGACGGCCGTTCGCTAGGTGATCGGGGACGGTGACTGATTCTAGTCACTCTGTGCCTGACGTGTTGGTAGGCGTCATGGACTCAGGACGCCAGGCTCGGACGACGCTGCGCAACGGCGCCACCTCGCCGTGCATCACGATGCAGAAGGGCTCGGTGCGGCTGACGTCCGACCAGTCGTGACCGCACAAGGCTTCATCGTCGACGCCGCAGCGCCCCGCTGAGTGGCCCGGCGTGACCTGCTCGCGCAGGGCAGGACAAAAAACCTTGTCGCGGCGGTCGGAGCGCTGAGATCCTGCGAAACGGGCCGCGGTGATCGGCCACCCGTCGCCGGACGGGACCGCGTGCGATCACGGCCTTGGGGGGAGAGATGGCATGGTCTTCGCGTGCTCGCCGGTTGCCCGGACGCTACGTCGTCGTGGCACTGGCGGGTCTCATGGTAGTCCCGCTGAGCGGGTTCACCCCTCCGCAGGCTGACGGCGACTCGCGTATCCGCGGCGTGACGCCCGGCGTGGTCGCCTCCGCGCGTGCGCATGCGCTCGCTCGCCTGAATCCGGGCGCGATGATGCGGCTGACCCTGATGCTTCAGCCGCGCCGCTCCGACGAGTTGCAGCGCTTGGTGGACGACGTCGTCGATCCCAGCTCGCCGCGGTTCCATCAGTTTCTGACCTTCGAGCAGTGGAAGGCGCGCTACGCACCCACCGACGGCCAGGTGGCGGCGGCGAGCGCCTTCGCGCGGGCGCACGGCCTGTCGGTCGTGCACTCGTTCGGCAACAACCTCGCGCTGAATGTGGAGGGCGACGTCGCGACAGTCGAACGGGCCTTCGACGTGCGGCTCAACCAGTACGAGCTCGGCGACCGGAGGTTCTTCTCCAACGATCGTGACCCGGCGGTGCCGCATGACCTGGCCGGCGTCGTGAAGGACGTGCAGGGCCTGAACAGCTACTACCAGGTCCGTCCACAGGCGGGCTCGGGGAGCGTGGCGGACGTCCCGGCGCCCGTGTACAAATCAGGCCCGTTCGTCCGCAACGAGGCGATGCAACGGTCCGGCGCCGAGCCGGCCAATTCGTCCGACGGCGGCATCCAGCCGCAGATTTGCTGCGGCGGCGGCTTGAGCATCGAGGCGCCGGACCTATTCACGTCGGAGGGGTACGACCTGGCGGCACTGCAGCGCTTCAGCCGTTGCTGCAACCCGGCGCACGATCCGGGTGGTTCACCGAAACAGACGTCGATCGCGATCATCGGGACCAACAAGATCGCGCCGAGCGACCTGAACGCCTTCGCGGCGAGGTACGGGATGGCGGTCAACCTCACCCAGGTTGAGCTCAACGATCCGGCGTGCTGCGACGGCGAGATGACGATGGACATCGAGTCGGCCACGGCCTTCGCGAACAGTTTCGGCAGCTATCTCGATACTGCGCACGTGTACGCCTATGAGGGCGGCGGGACGCTGGTCTCGGACGATCTCGACGCCTGGGAGGAGGCGCACAGCCGCGACCAGGCCCGATCGGCCAGCACCAGCTTCGGGGCCTACGAGGACTACTACGGCGGGCTGTTCGGTCCGCCGAGCATCAGCGACTTCACCGACGTGATCAACGCGATGGCCGCCGAGGGCTGGACCATGGCCGCGGCGTCGGGGGACCACGGAGCCACCGACAGCTGCGAGGGCAGGAGCGTCAACTTCCCGGCATCGAGCCCGAACGTGGTAGCGGCCGGCGGGACCACCCTCAGCCTGACGAACAACGCGGGCAAGCCCAAGTACGGCAGCGAGGTCGCCTGGAACGGTACCGGCTGCGGCGGCACCGACTGGCCGGGACAGAACCTGGGCGGTGGGGGCGGGGGCTGTGCGAGCACGGAGCCCGCCGGATACTGGCAGTCGGTCGTGTCGTTGCCCTGTGGCAACAAACGTGCACTGCCGGACATCTCGCTCAACGCGGGGAAGACCCAGCAGATCTATTGGGGGGTCAGGGGTGGCTGGACCAACCTCGCCGGGACGAGCATTGTCGCGCCGGAACTCGCCGGGTACTTCGCCCAGGTCAACTCGTACCTGCTGAGCCTAGGCCAGATCTGCGGCGGCTCGTACAACGGCCCGTGCGCGCCGATCGGGATGCCGAACGCGATGATCTGGCTGATGGGTGCCGCCAACGGTGCGGCGAACGGCCGCAATCCGTTCTACGACATCACCTCCGGATGCAACGGCGGGCAGGACGACGCCGGCTACTGCGCCGGACCGGGCTACGACCTGGCGACGGGCTGGGGCTCGGTCAACATGCTGCAACTGGCCTGGGGGCTGATCGACGTGGTCACGCACGGCGTGCGGCCGGAGACGACCTTCACCGGCCCGGCTACCAACGCCTGGTACAACACCGACAGGTCAGTGCAGTTCTCGAACGTCAGTCCGAACCCGGCGGGGACGAACGCCGCGGTCGGGCTGGCCGGGAACACCGCACGGTGGGACGGCGCGATCCCGGACGTGCTGGGGCACGCGACGCCGGGCAGCGGTGACTCGTTCTACGACGGGCCGGCACAGGCCGGATCCGGTGGTTCGCTCAGCCTGGCCGCCGCCGGGCCGGGCTGCCATACCGCCCACGTGCGGGCCTGGGACAACTCCGGCCTGACAGGCCCCGACGCAACATATGGCCCGGTCTGCTACGACAACCAGCCGCCGGACGTCTTCTGCGCGAGTCCCGACACCGCCTGGCACGGCGCGGACGTCACCGTCAACTGCGCGGCGTTCGATCAGGCCGACCTGTCCGGTCTCGACCCGGCCGACGAGAGCTTCACGCTGACCACCAGCGTGCCGGCCGGCACCGAGACGGACAACGCGTATACCGGCACGCGGCTGGTCTGCGACCGGGCCGGGAACTGCGTCGCCGCAGGGCCGGTCGGGCCGATCAAGGTGGACAAGCTGGCACCGTCGATCTCGATCACCTCTCCGGTGGCGGCGACGCAGTACGTCCTCGCACAACCCATCACGGCGAGCTACCAGTGCGCTGACGGCGGCTCGGGGGTCGCGACCTGCACCGGTACGGTACCGAGCGGCAGTCCGATCGACACGGCGTCCGCAGGGTCGAAGACCTTCACCGTCGACGCGACCGACAACGTCGGCAACGCGTCCAGCTGGTCGGCGGGATACGCGGTTACCTACCGGATCTGTCTGGCGTACGACCCGACGAAGCCGTCGTCGGGCCGCGCCTATGCGTTCACGCTGCAGCTGTGTGACTACGCCGGGAACAACGTGTCCAAGCTGGAGATCGCTGTCACCGCAACGGCCGTCGACGGCGTCGCGGCCCGGGCGAAGCCGCTCGGCAGCTTGAACCCGGGCAACAAGTTCCTCTACGGCCCAGTCACCGCTCCCGGCGCCAGCTATCTGTACAACCTTGATACACAGGGCCTGACGAGCGGCTCGCACGTCCTGAACTTCACCGTGCAGGGCGATCCGGTGCCGCACTCGGTGCCATTCATCCTGAAGAAGTAGCCGGATCGACAACCTCGCCGGGCCGCCTCGCCGCGACCCGGCGAGGCTGTGTTTCTGCCCTTTCTGCCAAGAGGAGACGTGCGCGGCGGTCTGGATCTGCTGTCGAAGCAAGTTCCTCGACCGTCATGTGCGTAAGAGCATCTCGAGGTGGCCGGTACAAACGGCCAGGCGCAGAACCTCGTACGCTCCTGCGAGGTCAATGATGGGATCGATCGCGTTCGAGTCCATAACTACGCGGCGCATAACTGCACGGGCTATCTGATTCGTCTCCTCCGGCCTGTGCGGCTGTCGGACGGTCGTCACCGACGGGGATTCCGTTCCTTCGCGGGTCGGTTCGTTCGATCAGCTGCGGTGTGGCGCTAGAAGCAGCTCGCGGTGCTCCCAAGCTGATCGCAGGATAAAAGATGTGTCTGGGGCAAGTCGATTGGTGGCGTGCAACTCTTCGATGACCTCTTTGGTGAAGGGGATGTGCGCGGTGGGTTGGCGCTTGCCAGCTTGCACGACCCAGCCTTCATCGTTGATGTGGACCAGGTGTTCGAAGATGTCATCGAAGACCTCTGCATCGATCACTGCTACGGTCTCCAAAGCGCCCCATAGGTCGAGCGCGCCGAACGCGAGCCCGAAGGTGTGCAAGCGGATTCGACCAGCCTGTCGGGCCGCGTCAAGCAGCGGAACGGCTCGTCGTTGTAGTCAGCTGGTGGACCGTCGCCTGAGTGCTCGGGTTTCCGAGGCACTCTTCGGAGTACTCGCGCATGATGTTGCGCCACAGGTCGAAGTCGGCGTCGTGACCGCCGGACCGGACAGTGGATGGCTGGAACACGCCGGCTGGCATCACGCCGACGATCCCGCCAGAGGTTGCGACGTTGGACGCGTCACGACTATGCAAGATGGCCGGCCGGACGGTGATTGGCCGGACCTGGCCCGCATCGATGATCTGCTCCCCAAACCGCCCGGCTTCGAAGTCAGATCGGTCGATCCGGCTGATCGGGGCCGACGCCAAGGCAATCCCCGCCGACTGCGCAGCCAACCGAGTCCCGGGCTTCGTGTCCGTGGCCGGGACATGGCGCGACGACAGTATCGAGGTCGAGGCACAGTCGCCGGAGATCCCTGCTCGGGAGCTGGTTCCGGATTGGACGCACCCACCGCGCCCGCCGCCATTCGATGGCTGGCGACACGGCGTGGCGGTCGGGGACCTGCACTTGCACATCGGCGACCTGGAATCGTCCGGGGCGGTGGTCACCCGGGTGCTGTTTCGTCCCTCCGCAGACCAGGAGATCCTCGTCGTCGCCGCCACCGACGTCCGACGCGGTGACCCAGCAGTTGTCCGCGAAACTGCCGAACCAGCTCTGCGTGGTGCCCAGCCGGTTCACGCGCGCTCAACTCGACGAGGTCCACGGCGTCGTCCGGGCCCATTGGCGCGACTGGCGCCTGGAATCGTTCGGCATCGGCGGGGCAGACGAGCAAGCCCAACCATTGACCACGGCCGAACCATTCCGGGTCACCGCCGAGATGGCCGACTGGGCCGACACGCTGCCCGAGGGATTGCTCCGCCTCGACCCAACGCTCGGCCCTGCCTGATCGCCCGGTCCATGCGTTGGTCGCTCGTTCGGGTGGTCGGCAGGCTCCTAGGCGTGTAGCGCGGCAACTGACGGACATGTTGTCGCGGATCTGTTGGCCGGATCACAAGAGAGACGTGCCTCCGTCGGGGTGATGCGCGAGCCTCGTCCGCCAGGTGATCTGCGACCGTGCGAATGCGCGCGGATTGCGGCAAGTGAGTGCGCCTACGCCTGCCGGCCGACACGTACCGGCGACGGTCATGTGCGACGGGGGATCTGGCTCAGCGCGAGTCCGGCCGGACCGGGGGCCATAGGTCGGGACTAGGCCGGCCATCGACGTCACGCAGGCAAACTCTTATGCGGCCATCCCCGGCGTGCCCCAGCACCAGCCCATGCAGATGCGTGCCCACTGGCGGCCAATCCTGCCGGGGCAGCATTGTCTCGCTGATGTACTCGGCCTCAACCCAGCCCCGCTCACCGGAGTCGGTTCGAATGAGCACGCCATAGTGTTGTGCGCCGGTGACCACGAAGGCGATTCTTCGCCCCGTAAGCGTCGACATCGATTGGATCAAGTTCCCGGGTGTGGTCACAGCGTCGATCGCGCGTTCAACGATCCCGGCCATGACTTGGAACACATCCTCTGGGCTGACGCCAGTCCACTGCTCGGGGTGGTCATAGGCGTGATCCCGCAGATCCCGAAGGGCACCTGCGATTGCGGGAAGACTCGGTGGCGTCCTTGTCATGGGTTAACGGTAGTAGCGCCCGAGACAGACAACCGGGCACTCGATCATCGGCAGCTTGATTCGCGCTGTCAGCGGCAGATGGGTGCATCCGATCAGACGCGGGTGCTGGCGCGGCGTGACGCCTCAGGGCTTGCGCTTTTCGATCCGGGTCCACCCGGTCCAACCACGCTCGGCGATCAGTTCCCGCAGCCGCGCGATGGCGGGGTGGGAGGCGTCGGCGAACGAGTCCATCAGGGCGATGAACGCCGCGTCGGGCATGAGCTCGTCCTGCCGGTCCAGCTCCCCGCCGGCCGCCGCCTGCTCGAGCAGCTCGCTCATCAGGTCGGCCGTCTCGTGCAGGAGCTCCTCGTCTTCCCAGTTCTCTGCGATCCGACCGATGAGCTGGTAGAGCCGCACGATGTTCGGGTTGGCCAGCTGGGCCACCTTTTCGGGCATGATCGCCGGGATCGCTTCGGGATATCGCGCCGCCATCAGGATCCAGGCGTCTCGCTCGCCTTCGATGACCGCCTCCGCGACTCCGGTGGCACGCAGGCGGTCCAGGTAGTCGACCACCTCCCTTGGGAGAGCCAACGAATCGCCGGAGCCCAGCTCCGCGATCCGCCGGCGGTGCTGCTGGAGCGCGCGGATCTGCGCACGCAGCTGCCGGTCGATCTCGGTGGTCGCGGCGGCGAACGTGTCGGGGTCGGCGTCGAGGAGCTCGCGGACCCGGGCCAGCGGGACGCCGGCCTCGGCCAGGGTGCGGATCCGGATGAGCCTTACGACCGCGGCGGCGTCGTAGATCCGGTAGCCGGAGGCGTCGCGCTGCGGCTCCGGGAGCAGTCCGATCTGGTGGTAGTGCCGCACGGCGCGGACGGTGACCCCGGCGTAGGACGCCAGCTGTCCGATCGTCAGCATGGCCTCAGCCTTCCCGAAGGAGACACTCCTCAGGCGATCTTGCGGTGGTAGGTGGCTGTGGCGAGGGTGTACGCGATGATGAGGACGCCGAGGCACCAGGCGAGGGCGATCCAGATGTCGGTGCTGACCGGCTGCTGTGTGAACAGGTCGCGGATTGTGTTGACGATGGAGGTCACCGGCTGGTT
>JBKPSJ010000426.1:0-3850 GCA_046765875.1 Actinomycetota bacterium | reverse complement strand
AGGTCGTACCGGCGAACACCTCCGCACCGCTGCGGCGTACCGACGCGGTGATCGTCAGCGCGGCGGGGTCGGGCACCTCCCAGACCGGGCGGATGCCGGGTGACAGCGCGCAGCCGCCGGCGAAGACCTTGGCCTGCGGGATGTACAGCGGGTTCTCGCCCTCGATCGATCGCGAACTCACGTCGTTGCAGACGGTGAAGCCGACGATCTCGCCGTGGGCGTTGGCCACCACAGCCAGTTCGGGCTCGGGTACGTCGTGGCCGGAGTCGGTCCGGATGCCGATCTGGTCGCCGTCGGTGACCAGCCGCCAGGCCGGTGACTTGAGGAACACCTCCGGCCGGTCCGCCCGGTACACCCGGTCGTATACCGACTGCTCGCTGCTCTCCTCCATCCGGGCGCTGCGGGATCGTGCGTACGTAACGCCCGCGCACCATACCTCGCCGCGCCCGTCGAGCGGCGGCAGCAGCCGGCGCGGCGCCTCCGGCTGGCCCTCGGTCTTGTCGACGGCGGCGCGCAGGTCGTCGAGGGGGAGTGCCAGCAGCTCGGCCATCCGGGCAGCGGCCAATGGCGTGATGCCGTCGCCGTCCAGGACGCCGACCCGCGGGCCGGACCCGGACAGATACCGGACAAGGTGCATCAGTGTCTCCGTCTGATCGGTGGTCTCATCCCATCGAATCAGACGTCGGATGACTCGAGCGGGGTGGGTTGTTTGGTCTGGGCAGACCGGGTATCGGAACGTGAGACGGCCCTGTCGTCCTGGGAATAGGTGGGGTAGACATCTAGTTGAATGCCGTACTAGACTATCTAGTAGAAATATTAACTACTTCTTCCTCACCCCCTCCAGGAGAGATCAAGCATGACGACGACCAAGCTCAGTGAGCTGACCGGCGACTACGTTCTCGACACCGCGCACACGCGGATCGGTTTCCAGGCCCGGCACGCTATGGTCACCAAGGTTCGCGGCCAGTTCGACGACTTCGAGGGCGGTGCGCACCTCGACGGTGACGACCCGGCCAAGTCGAGCGCGTGGCTGACGATCCAGGCCAAGAGCATCCAGACCCGCAACCAGCAGCGCGACGACCACCTGCGCAGCAACGACTTCCTCGACATGGACAACCACCCGACGATCGAGTTCACCTCGACCGGTGTGGAGCAGGTCAGCGACACCGAGTTCAAGGTCACCGGTGACCTGAGCATCCGTGGCGTGACCAGGCCGGTGACGGTGGACTTCGAGCTCGCCGGCGCCGAGAACGACCCGTGGGGCAACTTCCGGGTCGGGTTCGAGGGCAAGACCGTGATCAACCGCAAGGACTGGGGCGTGAACTGGAACGCCGCGCTCGAGGGCGGCGGTGTCCTGGTCAGCGAGAAGGTGACGCTCGAGTTCGACCTCGCGGCGATCAAGCAGGCCTGACCGCTCCGTCATTCCACAGACAGACCGCCGCCGGCCGCCTCTGGTCCGGCGGCGGTCGCCGTGCGTTGAGGGTGTTCAACCCTTGAGGCGGGCGTCGAGGAACGCGACGGTACGCCGCATCGACAGCGGCCACTGCGGCCCGAACGCGTGGTGCTCGCCCGGGTAGGTGTCGAACGTCCCCTGCTTGCCGGCTCGCTTCAAGGCCGCGACGGTCTCGCGCGACCACGCGATCGGGCAGGTCTCGTCGGCGGTGCCGTGGTGGATCAGGATCGGCTCGGTGACCCGGTCGAAGAAGTTCACCGCGGACAGGTTGGCCCAGAACCCGGGGTTGCGTTCGGGTGCACCGTACCGGTCGACGATTGCGGCGGTGAGACCGCGGCGGCTGCCGTCGCGGCGGATCCAGCGGTCGAGGTTGTCGACGGCGTCGGAGCTGACCGGAGCGAACACGACCGCGGCCTTGACCAGGCCCGGCTGCGCGACCAATACGTTGTACGTGATGCCGCCGCCCATCGACCGGCCGAGCAGACCGATGTTCGGCCTGTCGACCGGCAGGCTCGACGACCGCAGCGCCAGCACGGCGTTGACGACGTCCTCGGTGTACCCGAGCCGCAGGTCGAGTTCGGCGCGCGGATCGTCAGACGACTGGGCGTGATTGCGGTAGTCGGTGTGCAGGACGATGTAGCCGCGCCGGGCGAGGTAGTCCTGCTCGCGCATCAGCCCGCGGCCGTTGGTGTAGATCGCCGGGTCGATGTAGCCGTGGTTGAGTACCAGCGCGGGGAACGGCCCGGGGCCGACCGGGACGTTGAGGACCCCGGAGATCCGCAGCGACCCGCTGGCGTAGGTGACGAAATACCTGGTGTACGCCGAGTTGCGCGCCAGCACCTTTCCGACCCGGAGGTCGCGGCCGTCGTACTTCTTTCGCATCAACGCCTGCAGCGATACCGGCTGGGCCTGCGCGGGCGTTCTGCTGGGGATGGTCGCGGTGGGTACCGACGTGAAAGTAGGTGCTGTTGATGGCGGGCTCGGATCGGCTGCGCGGTGTCGTCCGTCGTACAGGCGACGGCGGCGAGCAGCGAGGCGGCGGTCAGAGTGGGCGCCAGTCGCATGTGTCCATCGTGCTTCGGGGATCCGGGGTCGGCAAAGGTTGCCCGGCTAGGTAAGTTCGGCTGCAGCAGCCATCTCCCCGAGGAGCGCGCCCCATGAAGCTCGGTCTGCAGATCCCTTCCTTCACCTTCCCGGACGGTCCGGCCGGCCTCGGTTCGGATCTCGCGACGATCGCCCGTGGTGCCGACCAGGCCGGGTTCGAGTACCTGGCCGTGATGGACCACTTCTTCCAGATCCCCGGTGTCGGCCCGGTCGATCAGGAGATGCTCGAGGCCTACACGACGCTCGGCTTCCTCGCCGCACACACCGAGCGGGTCAAACTTCTGACCGTGATCACCGGCGTGCTGTACCGGAGCCCGGGCCTGCTGGCCAAGGCCGTCACCACGCTGGACGTACTGTCCGGCGGTCGCGCGATCCTCGGCATCGGCGCCGGCTGGAACGAGGTCGAGTCACGCGGGCTTGGTATGCCGTTCCCGCCGGTCAAGGAGCGCTTCGAACTGCTCGAGGACGCGCTCGAGCTATGCCTGCGGATGTGGTCCGACGACGACGGTCCTTACGACGGTCGTCACGTGCACGCCGAACGGCTGCTGAACGTGCCGCAGGCGCTTTCCAAGCCGCACCCGCCGATCATGATCGGCGGCGGTGGCGAGCGGAAGACACTTCGCCTGGTCGCGAAGTACGCCGACGCCTGCAACATGTTCGACACCCCGGAGCTCGAGCACAAACTCGACGTACTGCGGCAGCACTGCGAGAACGAGGGCCGCTCTTACGACGACATCACCAAGACCGTCTACACCTGGTACGGCGTCGAGCCCGGCGCGCTGCTGGACAACCTCCAGCGTCTGTCCGGCCTCGGCGTCACAACCGTGATCGGCGCGATTCCGCAGGTCTACGACCCCAAGCAGATCGACATCTTCGCCACCGACATCATCCCCGCCGCCGAGAAGATCTGAGTCCGTCAGCCGAGGTGGTAGTCGAAGAAGGTTTCGATCCGGCTCCACGCGTCGGCCGCCGCGTCGGGTTTCGGTCCGGCTCCGTTGAGCTTCAGCAGCGGGCGGAGCAGCCGCGGCCCGTTCGGCTCGTCGTTGAGGAAGGAGTGCCCGGCGCCCGGGTACTCCTTCACGTCGTGCGGTACGCCGGCACGCTTGAGCCCGGCGTCGAGCTGGGCCGCCGAGCCTCGCAGGCCGTCGCGGCTGCCGTAGCTGGCCACCACCGGGCAGGCTCCGTCGAGTGCGGCGTCGAGGTCCTTCGGCAGGACTGCGTAGTTCGGAGCGCAGGCCGCGAACTCACCACGGTTGGCCACCATCAGCGCGAACCCGCCACCGAGACAGAAGC
>JBKPSJ010000425.1:0-4017 GCA_046765875.1 Actinomycetota bacterium | reverse complement strand
CCATGGGCGCGTCCCGGCGCTCAACTCTGCCTCCGACGGAGGGCTGTTCGGGCTGGTCGGCGACATCTCGATCGCGACGGCAACCGTTGCAGCCTGGATCGTGCTGGTCCGCGTGCGGCCGGTGCGTGTCGCCATGGTGGTCCTGCCCCCGCTGCTCACCTTCTTGACTGTCGACAAGGTGGTCCGTCTCCATGACCATTTTCCGCATTGGCTCGCCTTCTACCTGCCGGTCCTCGCCGCGACCTTCGTCGCTGCCGCCGCTGTGGCCCGTGGGCTGTCACCGCGTTGCCTTCGGCTGGTCGCCACCGGGCTCGCGCTGCTGATCGGGTCGTTCGTTCTGCATCAGACCGGCGAGTGGCTCCTCTACCATCTCGGCGGCTCGGATACCAGCTGGCTGTTCCAGGTGAAGGCCGTGGTGAAGCACGGCCTGGAGGTTGCGGGCTGGCTCCTCATTGCTCTTGGCCTGGCGGTTGGGCTCCGCGAACACGACAGGCTCCGCGTCACGCTCTGAACCGACCCAACCTCGTGTCGTCGGGATCGGATCCTGGCATCGCGCAGGCGCACAGGTCCACAGCGCTCTCGGCAGGAGCCACGTCGTACGGTGCATCCACATCATCGAGCAGCGGCTGTCCCTGGTGGGGAGCGCAGACCGGGCCGGTGCCGGTGCACCACTACGCCGCGGTTACGTCACAAGGGTTACGTCACACGGAGGATGTGCCCTGGATTCGCCCGGTCCCACCATGGGCGGCCAGGAGTGATTCTGCAGCAACGTCAAGAAGTCGATGAGCACCTCGATCTTCACCGCTCGCGCCACCGACGGGGCCGGCAACATCGGCACCTCGGCCGGCATCGGCCACCGTCACCATCAATCCACGCTGACCCACTGGCTTGGCGGCCCACTCTCCAGGCAGCCCCGATTACCGATTCATCGCACGGGTCAACCTCGCAGGCAGCTGCGATGGTTGGGAAGGGGGAAGTGATGAGCAACAGGTCGACACCCAGCGGTCGGGCTCGCCTGGGCCGAGTGGCGGCCCTCGTGGCGTGCGTCCTGGTCGCGACGGCGGCCGGCGTCGCCGTCCAGCCCGCTCCGGCCCGGGCGGCCGGCCAGACCGTCGTCACGATCGAATTTGACGACGGCCGGGCCGATCAGGCGGTCAATGCAGGGCCGATCCTTGCCGCCCATGGCGTGCATGGGACCTTCTTCATCAACACCGGGCTGATCGGCAGCGGCAGCTACTACATGACATGGGCCCAGGTGGATGGCCTGGCGAAGGAAGGCAACGAGATTGCCGGCCACACCCTTACCCATACCAACATCGCGAACCTGAGCTATCCGGACGCCCGCGACCAGGTCTGCCAGGACCGTGTGAACCTGTTCAGCCGCGGATACCAGGCAACGAGCTTCGCCTACCCCAGCGGTGGGGTCAGCGACACGGCAAAGCGGGTCGTCCAGGACTGTGGCTACAACAGCGGCCGTACCGCCGGCGGCATCTCCAAGGTCTGCAAGTGCGCCGAGCCGATCCCACCCGCGGATCCCTACGCCACCCGCGCGGCACCCGTCCTGGGGGGCACCAAGGCCTCCACCCTCGAACAGATCGTGATGAACGCGGAGGCCAACGGTGGCGGTTGGGTGCAGATCTTCATGCACTCGGTCGGCACCGGAAAGAGCGCCTTTCCCAGCTCAGAGTTGTCCTCGTTCCTGGACTGGCTTGTCCCACGTACGTCGCAGGGCACCGTGACGGCGACCGTGAACGAGGTGATCGGCGGAGCGGTGAAGCCGGCAGTCCAACCCTAGAGGTCGTAGCACAAGCCGGCTGTGAGCTTGGAGGAGCAGAGACCCGGCCCCAGGCCGGCTGGAGGAACGCCGGCACGATGCCGACGCGGCCCTGCGTCCGCTCGCCGCTGGTGGTGGCCGCCCGAGGCAGCCCCTGGCCGCGCAGACCGACGATGCCGCCGGCGCGGCCCGACGGACCACAGCACCGGCGGGCGGGCAGCGCGCCGGCGCTGCCGACCAATCCAGGCATGTAACGCCGGCACGGTGTCCGACGCTTCATTCGGTGGAACCCGGCCCAGGTGCCACCGACAGGGGATGGGGGCTGCCCTTCCTGCCGCAGCTGCGTCGTTGCAGGATCCGTTGACACCTGAACGCCCTCCTGCGATCGCCGCGATGGCGAGGAGGCCAGCAGTTCGTGCGGATCGCCATGGTGGCCTGCTCACCCTTTCAGACCGATCCGCGTATCCGACGGGCAGCCGAGACGCTGGCCAACCGTGGCCATCAGGTCCATCTCCTCTGCCTCGACGACCCCGGATCCCGCCCGATCTCCGAGGCCGGGCTGCTCCGTTTCTATCGTCTCCCCTTGACCCGTGAGCGCGGGAAGGCGACAGGCTACGCCTGCCAGTACGGCATCTTCTTCCTCTGGACCTTCGGCCTGCTCAGCTGGCTGGGAATGCGGCAGCGCTATGACATTGTCTACATCCACAACCTGCCCAACTGCCTCGTCTTCGCGGCGGTCGTCCCCAAGCTCGGCGGAGCCAAGGTCGTCCTTGACGTGCACGATCCAGGGCCAGAGCTGCTGGCGGCCATCCGCGGCGGCCGGCTTCCAGCCTGGCTGCAGCGGCTGATCCGGGCCGAGGAGCGTGTCAGCCTGTGGTTCGCGGACGCCCTCGTGACGGTCAGCGAACCAATGCGGCAGCGGCTCCAGGCCGTCGCTCCGCGGCCGCTGCCGATCGCCGTGGTGATGAACCTTCCCGATCCCGGCGTCATTGGCTCCGGCCACGACGTTCACGACGTCGACGAGCAGCGCCTGGTCTACGGCGGCACCCTGTCGGATCGCCACGGGCTCGACCTGGCCGTCAGGGCCGTCGCCATGCTGGCCGAGGAGTACCCCGACCTCCGGCTTCGCCTCGTTGGCGAAGGACCGACGAGTGGGACACTCCTCGCCCTCGCCGAGGAGCTCGGCATCGGGAAGCGAGTGGAGTGCCTCGGCCTTGTCCGGGCTGACGAGGTTCCTGGGCTGGTTCGGGGTTCGATCGCGGGGCTTTCGCCCCATCGCGCGGACGACTTCGGCTCGCTGGTGTTCTCGATGAAGGTTCCCGAGTACATCTCCCTGGGGCTGCCGGTGATCTGCGCCGGCACCCCAACCATGCGGCACTACTTCGGCGACGATGAGCTGCTGTTCTTCCAACCCGGCGACGCCAACGATCTCGCCAGGGCGATCCGCGACCTGCTGGAGGACCCGACATCGACCTGGCGTCGGATCCGACAGAGCCAGCAACGGCTCAAGGAGCTCGACTGGTCGGCGCAGCGAGACACGCTGGTCCATGCGGTCGAGTCGCTTGCCAGCCCCCGATGATGGTGCCGGCGGCGCCTGTCGGCGCGAGGCCCGCTAGCTACAGCGGATCGGGACCGGGGCAGCCAGAGCTGGTGCAGCCGGGCTTGTCGTTCGGCCAGTCGGAGTCCAGCCACGGTCGGGATGCCATGAAGCGCCGCACCTGGTCGATGTAGCCGTCGGCGTCGCCGCTGTGCCAGGCACCCGCATACCAGCTCCCGACACAGCCCCACAGGTCACCGGCACCATAGGTCCTGGTGCCGCTGGTCTTCAGCCACGACTCCCAGCCCTCAACACAGCCCCGCAACTCACCGCCGAGGTAGTCGACGGCAAAGGCGGTGGAGTTGCGGTTGAACGGGAAGGTCCCGTTCTGATTGTCCGGCCAGGCCCCCCAGGCCGGGTCCTGCCACGACTTGAGGCCGACGATGGAGAAGGTCTGCGGGCAGATCCCGGATCCGAGGTTCTGCTGGTAGTCGTAGCCGAAGCGGGCGACAAAGCCACAGTAGACACGGGACGCGGCCGAGGGGGCCGAGAACACATCGCCGCTGCCGTAGTCGGGCACGGGCCGCCCCGAGGGGTAGGTCAGGTACTGGTACCAGGTCGACTCGGCCACCGCGATGGCGCGCAGCAGGTCGTCGCCCAGCCCCCACTTGCAGGCCGCCCACTGGAAGATCTCGTCGGTGGTGCC
>JBKPSJ010000424.1:0-26713 GCA_046765875.1 Actinomycetota bacterium | reverse complement strand
GCAGCACCCTGCATTCCTAGAGGTCGTGCCGGACCCAGACGTTGGGTTCGACGTACACGGCCTGGTCGTGTTCGGGGTAGCAGTGCACCGGCGTGAGCGCGCCCGGTACGTGTACGTCGCCCGGCTGGTCGAACGGCAGGCCGGTCCACTCCCGCCACTCGGCCAGCGAGCCCGGGACCACCATCGAGGTCGGCGCTACCTTGACGATTTCGGCGCCGGCCTTGACGTGCACGCGCAGCCACGGATCCACCGGCAGCCCGTCGTCGCGTACCTGCCCGATATACGTTGCCATCGGCAACTGCGGGTCCTGCTTGCCGTTCGGCCGGACCGGTGCGTACAGGGTGTCGATGCCCTGCTTGCGGACGGCGTTTCGCATCGCGTCGAGCATCAGGTACGACAGGCCCTTGCCGAGGTGGTCCTGCGCGATCGCGATCTCCAGCGCACTGGCGGCCGTCGGCGTCTCGCCGCGCCGGTGGTCGCCGATCCCCCAGATCATCACCCGGTCCCAGCCGCTGGCCGGTAGTTCGGGCCGGTTCTCGGTCGGGAACCGGAACGGGATCGCCCGCCCGCGCGCCACCAGCAGGTCGTCGGCCGTCGCCACGATGTTGTACTCCGGAAAGGTGACGGCTACCTGGTGGAACAGCGCGTTCCCCACGGGGTCCTGGAGCATGAACCGCGGCCACGCGTCCTCGATCTCGTACAGGTGGTTCAGATACCCCGGACGCTCGGCCAGCGTGGTGATCACCAGGTCGCTCATGTCCGTGAGGATGCCAGGTGATCGCTCGATTCCGCAGGGAATTTAGGCGTCGTCGAGGAAGCGGTCGAGCACGCGGCAGCCGAACTCCAGCGCCGTCACCGGGACCCTCTCGTCGATGCCGTGGAACATCGCCATGAAGTCCAGGTCCGGCGGCAACTGCAGCGGCGAGAATCCGAAGCACTTGATCCCGAGCCGGCTCCAGGCCTTCGCGTCGGTGCCGCCGCTCATCAGGTACGGCACCGCCTGCGCGGCCGGGTCCTCCGCGGACAGGCAGGACCGCATCGCGTCCACCAGCCCGCCGGCGAACTCGGTCTCAAGCGCCTTGTCGTGTACGACCAGCTCACGGGTGACCTTGTCCCCGATCAACTCGTCAACCTTCGCGAAGAACTCTTCCTGGTGGCCCGGCAGGAACCGGCCGTCGACGTGCGCCTCGGCCTCGCCGGGTACGACGTTCACCTTGTAGCCGGCGTTGAGCATCGTCGGGTTGGTGACGTTGCGGATCGTGGCGCCGAACATCCGGGCGAAGCTGCCCAGCTGGTGCACCGAGCCCTGCGGGTCGTGGAGGTCCAGCTCGATCCCGGCCGCGGCCAGCTCGTTGAGGAACCGCTGGACCGTCGTGGTCACCTCGACCGGCCAGTCGTACTCGCCAAGCCGGGTCACCGCGGCGGTGAGTGCGGTCACCGCGTTGTCGTTCTGCACCATCGACCCGTGCCCGGCGGCGCCGCGGGCCTTGAGCCGCATCCAGGCCAGGCCCTTCTCCGCGGTCTCGACCAGGTACAGCCGCAGGTCGTCGCGGACGGTGATGGAGAACCCGCCGACCTCGCCGATCCCCTCCCTGCAGTCCGCGATCCCGTCCGGATGGTTGTCGACGAGCCAGTGCGCCCCGTACACCGAGCCGGCCTCCTCGTCGGCGGTGAACACCAGCTGCAGCGGCCGCCGCGGCCTGACCCCGGCCCGGGCGCGGGCACGTACCACCGCCAGGACCATCGCGTCGAAGTCCTTCATGTCGACCGCACCGCGGCCCCATATGCAGCCGTCGGCGAGCTCGCCCGAGAACGGGTCCACCTTCCAGTCCCTGGAGTCCGCCGGTACGACGTCCAGGTGGCCGTGCACCAGCAGCGGCCCGGCGCCCGGGTCCGCACCCTCCCATCGCGCCACCAGGTTCGCCCGGCCGGGCTCGGACTCGAAGATCCGCGACTCGATGCCGACCTCGGCCAGCTGTTCGGCGACGTACTCGGCGGCGCGACGTTCGCCGACGCTCCTCCCGTTGCCGTAGTTCGTTGTGTCGATCCGGATCAGCTCCGTGCAGAGCCGGACCACCTCGGCCTCGGGGGCGTAGCCGCGCTCAGTCATGCGGCCCATCCTGCCGTCTGTTCGCAGACGACGGCGCCCGGGGCCGTGTGGCCCTGGGCGCCATTTGGGTCTGTGCCGGTGTCTGTGCCGATGTCGTTGCCGATCAGTACGGGATCGGCTCCCACTTCTCGTGCTGGCCGACGGTGTCGTCGCCCTCGATCTCCATCGGTACGTTGCGCACCTTCAGGCCGTTCGCCTCCGCCTCGGCGATCGCGGCGTCATCGTACGGCGACTTGCCCCAGATCCGGCAGATGTACGTCCGGGTCTTGAGGTAGTCGACGTACCGGTGGTGGTGCGCGTCGTCCAGCCCGATCGCGGCGAAGATGGCCATCCGGTCACCGTCCGCCTTGGCCGGGCGGTAGTACCACGGAAACTCGTCCGGCTTGACCGGCGGCACTGGGCTCTTCCAGCGCGGCCACTTCAGCAGTGTGCCGTTGCCCGAGTGGCTGGTCCGCAGGCTCCACACCGCCAGGTCGCCGACGTGGTTGCGGATGTAGAGGTGCTTGCCCTCCTTGAGCGACACCGTGTTGTGCGAGGCGTGCCGCAGATTCAGGCCGCCGGTGTGGGTGTAGTGGTCCTGCAGATAGATCCCGAACCGCAGGATCGTGTACCTGCCCTGCCAGTCCGGCGCATTCGGGTCGGTCCGGTCCGCGTTGTCCTTGTGGTACCCGTGCTGGCCGGAGTTGATCGTGAACGAACTGTCGCCGGCGTACCACACGTCGTCACTGCCGAGGATCTGCCTGGCGACCTCGGCCATCCGGCCGTCGGTGAGCGCGTGCCTGAGGTGCGGGTTCGACAGCAGGTCGCCCCCGTGTGAACGCGATGCGTAGGCGCCTTCGCGGAACTTCTGGATCTCCTCCGGCGTGTAGACGCCCGAGAGGACCTGGTACCCGTCACGCCAGAACGCGTCCACGTCGACCTTGATACCCGCTGCCACCGCACTACCTCCTACTGGTTACGTGCCATCGATCTGTCTGTCCCGCCGGAGACCCTTGCGCACCACATGATGCCTCCCGGACCCGGAAGGTTATGGCCACCGCCACACCTTTGTCGGATGTACATCGATCCGCAAGGGGTGTCCGGGCTCGATGTGAGTTCCACCGGTGCGGTTTGCTAGAGTTCTCCGGTCGCACCGGGGAGCATACGCTGTCCCGTGTGCACCACTCGTCCGGGTGGCGGAATAGGCAGACGCGCTAGCTTGAGGTGCTAGTGCCCGTTTTAGGGCGTGGGGGTTCAAGTCCCCCCTCGGACACTCGGGGTTCAGTCCCCAGGGAAAAAAGCCCTCGAACGTCCACGCTCGCAGCCAGGCAGTAGCCGGTCCTGTCCGGGGGCTGGTCGCAGTCTGGGTCCCTGCGCACCCGGCCGGTCTGCGAGGCGGACGACCCAGCAGGCGGAGCGCCGTCGGGCCTGGGAACCGGCCCGGATCTGCACATCGAGGGCTCGATCAACGCCGGACGAACCGCGGACCTGAGCGACACGAGCGGTGATTTCATGGTGGTGTGGAGCACGATCAAGAAGAGGTCCTCGAAATCGGGACGGCTTCGAGACGCGGGCCTCGAAGGGCCGGGTGGATTCTGGTCCTGGTGGCGCTGCTGACCCTGATTGTTCTCCGCGCCTCGACTGATGGTCCGCGACGTCAGGCGGTGCCGAGTCCCGTCCCGTCCGATCTGATCAGCACGCTTCCGGACGGACGGTCGGCGAGGGCATGGCCGACATCGCCCGGCGCATGCGGGGCGGACACCATGCTGCCCATCGTGGCGAGTGCGCCACCCGCGGCGCACACCAGGATCCAGGTGCTGCTCGGCGGAGACCGGCTGCGACTCGTCGACTTCGACAGCGGCCGCGCGACGGCCTTGCCTGACGCAGTCGTCCGTCCGGGCGAGTCCGCCGCTTTGCTGGCCGGTGATCCGATCACGGCGTACGCGACAACCGGGTCGTGCAACGATACGGCTCCCTATGGGATGTTGCGCATCAGCGTCGATCACCGGGTGAGTGCCATCCGCCCACTCGGTCCAGCCGAGTCACCGCTGACCGATGGCAATCGCGTCTGGATCGCTACCTTCGCCAGCGATATCGACAACCCCTACGCGACGATCCGTCCGGTCACCGGCGGGCAGCGGGTGCGGCTGCCGCTCGGCTTCTACCCAGCCGCGATCGTGGGCCACACGGTCGTCGGGCTGATGCAGCCCGATCCATCGATCTCACCGACCTGGCTCGCGCTCGTCGATGCACGGACCGGCCGGTTGCAGACCAAGCTCGAACAACAGGTGGCCCCGCTCGCGGCCGGCGCAGGCCAGGTCTTCTGGGCCAGCGGCTGTCACGACGACGCGTCAGCGTGCACGCTCCACCGCCGGTCGGTCGCCGGCGGGGAGACCGTCGGATCCCCCCTTCCACGCCCCGCCTGCTGCGGTGTCGTCAGCCCGGACGGCACGAGGGTTGCCTTCCTGATCGAACGAGCATCGACAGACTCACGTTTCGACGGCCAGCCGCTCCCGCCCATGAACATCGCGGTCATGCAGATCGGCACCCACCGGCTCGACATCCTGCCGGGGATCGAGTTGCCCGCCAAGTCCCAACCCGGTCTGGCATTCGCCGAGCGGGGAGACTGGCTGGTGATCGCCCTCGATGCGGGATCGCGCACCCGGCTTCTCGCCTGGCGGCCCGGACTGCGGCAGCCGTACGAGACGAACGCGCTTCCCGGCCTTGTCCACGACCCGCCGACACTCGTCGTCACCAGTCACTGACCACCTCGTCCTCGTGGTCGCGACACCCTCTTCCACCAGGCGCACCCCGGTACAGCAGCGCACCTGTGTCCCGAGCCAGCGCCCTGGCGTGGAAGTAGCTCGTCGGTCGACCATCGCCCGCCACGATCAATGTGCCGGCCAACCTCGTCCGCGCAGTGGACTGAGGCCCGCGGCGAAGTAGTCGCCTACTGCGCGGAGACGCTGTCCTGGTCGGCGTCGTAACGCGGATCCTGTCGACTATCAGTTGCCCGATCTATGGCGTGAACACCACCTGCACGGTCCGCTCGTCGGCGCCGCGCACGACGCGGAGTTCGAGAGTGCCGCCCTGCGCCCCCGGGAGTGCGTCGAACAGGTCGTCGACGCCGCCGACCGGCTGGCCCGCGGCCGCCACGATCAGGTCACCCGACGAGAGGCCGGCGCGGGCGGCGGGACTGTCCTCGCTGACCTGCTGGATGAGCAGCCCTTCGGTGTCGGGTAGGCCGACGGCGCGGCGCAGCCGCCTGGCCACGTGACGGGGGGCGATGGCGATGCCAAGCTGCGGTGGCGCCGCTGACTCGCCGCGGGCGAGCGCGTCGGCCTGGGAACGCAGCGCTTCGTCGGCGGGTATGGCCAGGTAGAAGCCCTCGCCCAGGCGGTTCGTGTTGATGCCGAGCAGCCGCCCCTCGGCGTCGAGGACCGGGCCGCCGGACGAGCCAGGCAGCAGCGGGGCGGTGTGCTCGAGGCTGCCGGTGATGCGGCGGCCGCGCGGGCCCCGGAACACCCGGTCCACGCCGCAGACAAACCCGAACGTCACGCGCAGCCCGCGCCCGCCGGGGTTGGACAAAGCGAACACCGGCGTTCCGATCGCGGCGGACGCGCCGTCGGCCCAGGTCAGCGCCGGAGCGCCGCCGGTGTCTACCTCGATGACGGCGAGGTCGCCGTCGAGATCGTGCCCGGCCACGTTGCCCTCGGCCGTCCGGCCGTCGGCGAAGGTGACCGTAACCTGATCGCCGCGCACGTTGTGGGCGTTGGTCAGCACCCGGCCCTCGGCCACGACGATGCCCGAGCCGACGCCCCACCGCTGCCCGATGCCCACCACCGATGAGCCGGCGCCCTCCGCGTGCTGCCTGATGCTTGTCTGAATCTCGTCAAGGATTGTCATCACCGCCATGCCTCCCGTAGCTAGTAACTTGCAAATTACTACTAACTGCACCTCGGCTGTCAACGCCCGGCTAGGATCCGCTCATGGCTGAACAGGAGACCGGCTCGTCCGCGCTTGCCGAGGCGCTGGCCCGCGTCGGTGACCGGTGGACGCTATTGGTGGTCGAGGCGCTGCTTAGCGGGCCGCAGCGGTTCAACGACCTGCTCGGCCAGATCCCCGGGATCGCCGCAAACATCCTCTCCGAGCGCCTCAAGCGGCTGGAGCGGGACGGGCTGCTGATTGCCCGGCCCTACTCGGAGCGGCCGCCCCGGGCCGCCTACCAGCTGACCGCCGAGGGCACCGAGCTCGCCGGAGCGCTGCGCCTGCTGGCACACTGGGGAGCCAGGCACGCCGACCCGGCCGAAGCCCCCCGCCACCACGCGTGCGGCACCCCTCTCCAGGCCCGCTGGTACTGCCCGACCTGCGACCACCTGGTCGACCACGAGCCTCGTGGGGCCGAAGTCAGCTACATGTGACACCGGACCCGCCAGATCCCCGCGTGCACGTCGTCGCCGGCGCTGTCTGTTCGTCGAGCGCTACTTCGTGACGTCGTCCCACGACGACGACATCGCCGACCGAGATCGTCATGATCTTCGAGCGAGCCTAGCCGCCCCTCTTGGGAGAAATCGAACGGTCCAGTCACCGTCGGCGGCAGTCGCCACGGTGACGTTTCAGTAGCGGAACGGGTTAGGAACGCCAGTCGGCCCCGCTGAGTTGGTGTGAGGGCTGTCGCTCGAGCCGTCCGCGTCTGAAACAGTGGGCAGATGCCGAAGAGCCGAGGCCGCAGCAAGCCGAGCAAGAAGCAACGCAAGCAGCAGTCCAGGGTCCGGCTGCATGCCGTGCCCGATCGTCACGATCCGCTCCGCGACATCCTCCACCAGCTCGAACTGACCGCCGGTGAGCCCGATGCGCTTGACGCCGAGGTCCTCGCCTCCATGTTCTGCGGTCACGGTTGGAAGGCCGGCGATTTCGGTGCGGACGACTATGAACCAATGCTCGCGCTCGTCCGGGAGGCGCGTGGGCGGGCCGGCGCCGGTGCGGTCGCGCTGGCACGGGCGATGGCCGGCGTCGCACCGACAGCGGAGCTGGCCGCCGAGGCGGACGGCGCGTTCGACGACTTGCGCGCCCGGGGCGCCGCGGAGCCGAAGTGGTCGGCATCGCTGGACACCCTGCGCGCCAGCGGCTGCTGGATGTTGAGCGATGTGTACGGCGACTCGGCAACCGTGTTGTGCTCGTTCGACCGAGAGGGTCGCGAGCATGCCGTGTCCTTCCTGGTGGACTTCAACCATCTCGGTGGGTGGGTGAAGGACATCCTGCTGACCGACGAACCCGAGCGGGTCCGCACGATGATGCGCGAGGCAGCCGCGAACAGCTCCGCGACGGTGCGCTTCGGGCCGGTCGAACCATCGCGTGCGCGGCGGCTGCTCGAGGATGCCTTCGCGGCGACAGACATGACCTGGGAGCCGGAGGTCTCGGGAGACTTCACCGACCTGCGGGCACTGGCGCTCGCCCGGTTGCGCGTGTTACCGCCGCCTACACCCCGATCGGAACCTGCCGAGATCGAGGACGAGGAGCGGCAGCAGATCGTGACGGAGTTTCTCGCCTCGCCGGAGGCATCTCAGCTTCCCCGCGACGACAGCGCCGAATACTGCGCGCGGCTGGTGGTGGACTACGGCGCCGACTACGACAACGGCCAGATCCTGCGGGTGAGCCCTGCCAAAACCGAGATCTTCCTGCTCGGCTGGCTGCCGAACAAGGCGGTTCTGGAGCCGGAGGACCGGGCGTTGATGCCGCGGCTGATGCCTGCCTGGATCAGGTGGGCCGGCACGCGCCAGGGCCTTCCCGCCACTGCGATCGAGGAGGTGACTGAGGCCGCCGAACGGTACGCGAACGACTTCGGCGAGGCGTACGACGTCGAGAACCTGTCCGTCGGACGTTCGCTGCTGGCGGGGCTCCCTCAGGCGAAGGGAACCGAGGACCTACAGGATGCGGTCGAGCGGCGGATGTTCGCGATGCCGTACTTCGGAACGAGAATCGGCGATGACGACTACCCCCGGCTGGACCCGAACGACCCTGACGAACGCCGCATCCTGATCGAGGGCGAGCACCCCGAGTACCACGAGGCCTTGAGCGATCCCGGCTTCGAGGCCGAGATCGACGGCGTGAACCCGAGGCTGCACATCTCCATGCACGAGGTCGTCGCCAATCAGTTGTGGGACGACGACCCGCCCGAGGTATGGCAGGCCGCACGCAGGCTGCGCGACGCGGACCATGACAGGCACGACATCCTGCACACCATCGCCGGCCTGCTGACAACACACCTGCACGCTGCGATGACGGAGCGACACAACCTCGACCTCGAGCAGTACCGTGCCGAGCTCAACCAGCTCGGTCTGGAGACGAGTGTGCCGGGTGGGCCACGAACACGCGGCACAGCGCGCGCCGCGGTATATCAGCTGAAGATCAGCCTGCACGGTGCCAAACCTCCGATCTGGCGGCGGCTCGAGGTGCCGGCCGACTTGACCTTCGCCGGGCTGCATCGGGTCATCCAGGCAGCGTTCGGCTGGGCGGACGCCCACCTGCACGAGTTCGAGTTCGGCGACCACCGCGTCGGCGTACCCGACCAAGACAGTCCCTACGCAGTCGGCCCTCCGGTCGAGCGCGAGGACACCGTCCGCATCGACTCCGCATTACAGAAGCCGGGCGACAAACTCACGTACACCTACGACTTCGGCGACGACTGGCGCCACGACATCCTCCTCGAGCAGCTCCGGACCGGTGTCGGCCGGCGGCACGCGACCTGCATCGCTGGCCGCCGGGCCGGCCCGCTCGAGGACTCCGGCGGCGTCTGGGGATACACCGACCTGTGCGCCGCCCTCGCCGATCTTGGCCACCAACGTCACAGCGAACTGAGCGAATGGGTCCGCGACACCTTCGGAACATTCGACTTCGACCCGGCCACCTTCAACAAGGACGGCATCAACGCGGCTCTCGCCCAGCTCGACCTCGGATAAGGCGACGCGTACTCGGGCCGAGCCGGACCGACTGCGCGGTCCGCCCCTGCCCCGATCGATCAGTACGCCGGCGTCGGCGGTATCGGACGGCCGGCACGGACGGCCTCGACGACGGCGGCCGCGTCGGTCGCACGGTACTCCTCGCCATAGACCGCCCCGGGGCGGCGCGGCGCCTCCATCACAGCGCACTCGTCGATGCCGCCGAGGTCGACCGGGACGTAACCCGCATCCTCGACCAGCGTGCCGACAACCGACTTGGCCCTGGTGTCGTCGCCGCAGATCCACTGCACGACCCGCTCGTCGCCGGTCCTGGTCGCGGCGCTCGCCTGGAACGCGGCCGTCAGCGTGTTGAAGCACTTCGTGTACCGGGCGCCTCGCATCCGGTCCGCGTTGTAGCGGGCCGCGGTCCCGCCGAGATCGACTACGCCGCCGGCCCCGAACTGGTTCGTGGTGTCGATCACGATCCGGCCGTCGAGCGGCCCGGTCGCCTCGATCGCGACGTCGACCACGCGCCAGGGAACCGCGAACACGACGACCTCGGCGTTGGCTACCTCGGCCGGCTCGGCAACGGTCGCCCCGAGCTCGCCGGCCAGGGCCGCCAGCTTGTCCAGGTCACGTCCGAACCCGACCGTCACCTCGTGGCCGGCCAGGGCGAGCCGGCGCGCAACGTTGCCGCCGATACGACCCGCGCCGATGATGCCGATGTGCACGGCAGGCCCTCCTCCCCGATCCGTTCATCGCCACAGACTCGAAGCGTAGTCCGCGGCCGTTGTCACATGGCGCCGACCGTGATCGTCAACTCGGCGACCTGTCGCACGCGGGAGCTGTCGCGATGATGAGACCACGCGCCGGCCGCCTACGATCGACGGGTGCGGATCTGGCGGCCTGTCCTGCCGCTTGTCGTGCTGCTCGTCGCAGCCTGCTCGTCGGGCGACGCCTCCGGCCCGACGCCCACCGCCCAGCCGCGTCCGAGGACCGCAACCTCGACGCCAGCGGGGTCGGCGGGGCCGGACGCCGCCCGGTGGCCGCTGTTCGGCTACGACGCCGCGCGTGGCAACGCGTTCGAGGGTGGCACCGGGATCACCGCCCAGGACCTGGGCCGTCTGCAGCGCGAGCGTGTCGAGTTGCCCGGGACTGTGGACTCGTCACCGATCTTCGTGCGCGGCCGCCTGTTGCTCACGACTGCGTACGGGAAGGTGGTCGCCATCGACGCGGGTACGGGGAAGATCGTGTGGACGTTCGTTCCCGACGGCATCGATGGTTGGGAGGGTACGAGTCAGATCACGCAGGCGAGTCCCGCCGCCGACCCCGAGGACACCTACGTCTACACGTACTCGCCGGACGGAAAGCTGCACAAGCTCGCGATCGCCGACGGACGCGAGGTTCGCGACGCGGGCTGGCCGGCGGTCGTCACCAAAGACCCCGGTCACGAGAAGTCGGCGCCCGCACTCAACCTGTCCGGCAACCTCGTGCTGGTCGCGACCGGCGGCTACGTCGGCGACGCGCCGCCCTACCAGGGCCACGTGGTCGCCGTCGACCGCCGTTCCGGCCGGCTCGTCAATGTGTTCAACACGCTCTGCAGCGACCGCGAGGGCCTGCTCGACCCGCCGTCGTGCCCGCAGAGCGGCTCGGCCATCTGGGGACGAGGCGGCGTGGTCGTCGACCCCTCGAGCCACAACCTGCTAGTAGCCACCGGCAACGGCGAGTGGAACGGGTCGACGTCCCTGGCGGACAGCCTCCTCGTACTCTCGCCGGACGCCCGGGAGCTTCGCGCGAGCTACACGCCCGCGAACCAGGCCGAGCTCGCTGCCGGCGATGTCGATCTGGGCAGCGCCTCACCGGCGGTCGTACCGCCGTCCTTCGTCGTGCAGGGCGGCAAGGACGGGCTCCTGCGTGTCCTCGATCTCCGCACGCTCGGCCGAGGCGAGAAGGGCGGCGAGGTCAGCGTCGCCGACGCGCCCGGCCGGGACGGCGTCTTCACCAGCCCGGCCGTCTGGCAATCTGGCGGGACCACGTGGGTCTTCGTGGCCAACGGCACGGCAACGGCCGCCTACGTCTTGACCGACGGCCAGTTGCAGCGCCGCTGGGAGAACGCGATCGCGGGCACGAGCCCCGTACTGGCCGGTGGACTTCTTTACGTCTACGACCCAAACGGCAGCGGCCTGCACGTGTACGACGTGCAGTCCGGGCGTGAGCAGGCAGTCCTTCCGGCCGGGAGCGGACACTGGAACAGCCCGATCGTGATCGACGGCATCGTCGCCCTGCCCGAGGGAAACGGGAACGACCACCAGACGACCGGCACCTTGAACATCTACCGCGTGCCCTGACCGCCCGTCAGGTCGTCTACTTGGCGGCGGGCTTCCTGGCCGTCGTCTTCTTCCTCGTCGCGGTCTTCCTCGTCGTCGTCTTCTTCTTCGCCGAGTCCTGTGGGGGTGAGGCTGTCGTGGTCTTCGCGGTCGCCTGGGGCACCGATTTCACCTTGCCGCGCTTCGCCGCCGGCCTGCGAGCACGCTCTGCCTGTGCGCGTTTGGCAGCCTCGATGCTGCGACGTAAAGCATCCATGAGGTCGACACCGTCGAACCTGGCCGGCGCCGGGAGTTGCTCCACCTCCCGGCCGGCCACCTTGGCCTCGATCAGCCGACCAAGCGCAGCCCGGTAACGGTCCACCAGTTGGTCCGGGTCGACCTCGCCGGTCAGCGCCTCGACGTATGCCCCGGCGACCTCGACCTCTTGTGGGCGGAGCTGCACGTCGTCGAGGAAGGGCAGCGGCGGCTCCCGCACCTCGTCGGGCCACACCATGAGCTGCAGCACGAGTCCCGCGCCTCGGGGGCGCAGCACGGCCAGCGACTCCCGGGACCGGAGGGCGACCTTGACCATGGCCACCTTCTCGGCACGAGTGAGGGCGTCGCGCAGCAGCACGTACGGCTTGGCCTCGCGGTCGGTCGGCGCGCAGTGATAGCTACGGGACAGCTGCACGGGATCGATGGAGTCGGCGTCCACGAAGCTCAGCACCTCGATCTCACGGCGAGACGGCAGCGGCAGTTCCGCGAAGTCATCGTCGGTGAGTACGACCATGTCTTCGTTGGGCAACTCGTAGCCCTTGGCGATGTCGCTGTACGGCACCTCCTCCCCGTCGACCGTGCAGAACCGTCGGTAGCGGATTCGCCCGCCATCGCTGGCGTGGACCTGGTGGAACACGACCTTGCGCTCTTCGATAGCGGCAAACAGCTCGATCGGGATGGCGACAAGCCCGAACGAGATCGAGCCCTTCCAGACGCTCTTCATGTCTGCCTCCCGTGCGGTGGACGTGGACAGCGCTGCGACTGTACGTTCGATTATCCCGCACCCTCGCCGCGACGTCACCCGATAGGTGAATGGCGGCCGGTTACATCACGCGTCCTAGCGCATCCGGTTGTATCCATTTGGTCGGCCCGGAATCATGGCTGCGATGAGGCGGTCCGAGACCGACGAGATCGCCGGCGAGCTCTACTTGGTGCCACCGGCCGGGTTCGTCGCTGCCCGGGATGAGCTGGTCCGCCAATCCCACGCTGCTGGAAACCGGGAGCTGGCTCATGAGCTGCGAAGCCTGCGCCGGCCCACACTGAGTGCCTGGCTGGTCAACGTGCTCGCGCGTCATGAGCGTGCGCCGATGGAACGCCTGCTGGCGGTGGGGCGCGAGCTGCGCGACGCGCAGAGGCGATTGGACACAACGCAGTTACGGCGCCTCGCCGGGCAACGGCAGGACATGATCGCCGATCTCCTCGACCGCGGCCGCGGCCGGGCGGCCGAAGCGGGTATACAGCCGAGTGAGGGAGTGTTGTCCGAGGTCGAGGCAACCCTCAAAGCCGCACTCACCGACCTGGCGGCATCGTCGACCGTGCTGTCCGGACGCCTCGTCCGACCGATGTCGCACAGCGGCTTCGGACCGATGCCACACGTGCCCGCGAGACCCGCCACACCGCCTCCCCCGCCGACACCCTCGCCGACACCCTCGCCGACACCCTCGCCGACAACCTCGCCGACATCCGCCACGCCGCCTCCGTCGCCGACTCTCTGGCCGCCTCCGTCGCCGATTCTCTGGCCGCCGGACGAGGCTCCGACCCAGGCGTCGATCCGGGAAGCTCGCGAGTGGAGCGTCCCGGCGGACGACGAGCTCGACCGCTCGCGCGCTGAAGCGCCGGCGGACCAGCGTGACCGCCGACGGCTGCGGCCCGCGCCGAGCTGGCAGGTCGACGGATCGGAGTTCTGGCCTGCGGCCACCGACGAGGAGCAGGACGTTTGGCGAGCCGAAGCGGACCTGGCCGCCGCCGAATCGGAGCACTGGCAGCGGGAGTTCGAACTCGCCGATGCCGAGGGGGCCGTGGATGCGGCCCGGGACAGGTCCGAGTGGCTGGACAATCAGCGCATGCAGGCCCGGCGGGACAGGGTGACAGCGGAGCGCCACCTGGTGGAGGCTCAATCGGCGCAACAGGCCGCGGTCCGCGCGGTTGAGGATGCGCGTCGAGCGCTCGAAGCCGCCGAACGCCGGCTGCGGTACACCGATGAGCCACCGTCCGATGGCTCCGATAGCTGACGGCTGCCAGGCGGGACATTTCTGCCAACCTGCCAGCCGAAACTGCGCCTGATAGCAGCCCGACGACTCACCCGCACCGGAGGATGCCGCGTCGTCCGCTCGGCCGTGACGATGATTCCCAGCACGATCACGGATACGACTGGAGGCCGAGATGGGTTGTCTGTTCGCGCTGTTCGCCGGGGTCTTTCCCCGCCTGGCGGTGTTCATTGTCTGGGTGGCGAGGCCGGAGCGGGTCGACGCGGCGTTCAGCGGCTGGCTGTGGCCGCTGCTGGGCATAATCTTCCTGCCGTTCGCGACCCTGATCTATCTGCTGTTGTACACGCCCGGTATCGGACTGAGCGGCGGGGACTGGTTCTGGGTCGTACTGGCCGGGCTCTTGGACATCGCGCACTGGGCCGCCGGCGCCACCCAGCGCAACCAGATCCCGGGTCGGCGCGCGGCAGTCTGACCGAGGTACGGATGACGTCGACAGCGATGAGCTCGGACCCGCGACCGGCCGACGTCCTCGCGATCTTCGGCATCACCGGCGACCTGGCAAAGGTGATGACGTTCCGCTCCCTCTACCGGCTCGAGGCCCGCGGCCTGCTCGACTGTCCAGTCGTCGGGGTGGCGGCCGACGACTGGACGCTCGATCAGCTCATCGAGCGTGCCAGGTCGTCGATCGAGGCGACCGGAGACCTCGACGGATCCGTCTTCGACCGCTTCGCCGCACGGCTGTCATACGTCAGCGGCGATTTCACCGACCCCGGCACGTACGAACGTGTGGGACAGGCCGTCAAGGGTGCCGAGGTACCGGTCTTCTATCTGGAGACACCGCCCTTCCTGTTCGGGCGGGTGGTCAAGGGTCTGTCGGAGGCCGGACTGACCGCTGCCGCCCGGGTCGTCGTCGAGAAGCCGTTCGGGCACGACCAGCAGTCCGCACGCGACCTCGCCGCGGAACTGCACCAGTACGTCGACGAGTCGCAGCTGTACCGGATCGACCACTACCTCGGGAAGATGGGCCTCGAGGAGATCCTTCATCTGCGCTTCGCGAACGCGATCCTCGAGCCGCTGTGGAGTCGCAACTACCTCGCGTGTGTTCAGATCACGATGGCGGAGAACTTCGGAGTCGACGACCGCGGCCACTTCTACGATCCCGTCGGCGCGCTGAGAGATGTCGTCGTCAACCACCTGATGCAGGTGATCGCGGCCGCCGCGATGGAGCCACCCTCGCGGGGCGACCCGACAACGCTCAAGGAATCACAGGTCGCTCTGTTCCGCGCCGTGGAGAAAGCCGACCCCGCCCACTACATTCGCGGCCAGTACGACGGCTACCTCGGCATCGACGGCGTCGCCGCCGGCTCGACCACGGAGACGTACGCGGCGTTGCGGCTCGACATCGAGAACTGGCGCTGGGCGGGCGTGCCGTTCTTCATCCGGACCGGGAAGCGGCTGCCGGTGACGCAGACCGAACTTCGGCTGGTGTTCAAGCGGCCGCCACGACTGGGCTTCGGCCTGCGAGGGCAGATGCCCGAGCCGAACCAGCTCGTCGTCAAGCTCGACCCGTCGACCGGTGTCCGGATCCAGGTCGACGCGCATCGTGCCGACGTGGCCCGGATCGCGCCGATCGAGCTCGACATGGAGTTCGCCGACGAGGGCGGCGAGGCCCCGACGCCGTACGAGGTCCTTTTGCATGCGGCGATGATCGGCAACAGCATCCGGTTCTCCCGGCAGGACAGTGTCGAGGAGGCCTGGCGGGTCATGCAGCCTCTTCTCGACGCGCCGACGCCAGTGCACACCTATGCGCCCGGCACCTGGGGTCCGGCTGCGGGCGACGAGGTGACGGACGGGTTCGGTGGCTGGCGTAAACCGTGGATACCCGGCACCGAGTAGAGCGGGATCCGCCGCCCGGCACCACGACGTTCCGGCTCCCGATTCGCTGCTCGGTCACAGCGACAGCTCCTCCAGGAAGTCGGACAGGATGATCCGGCTGGCAGCCTGGATCAGCGCGAGGTGGGAGAACGCCTGGGGGAAGTTGCCCAGGTGTCGTGACCGTTCGACCTCGAACTCCTCCGCGTACAGACCCAGTGGCGATGCGATCCGCAGCAGGCGCTCCAGCAGGCTCGTCGCCCGGACCAGGTCGCCGACGACGGCCAGCGAGGAGACCAGCCAGAACGAGCAGATCAGGAACGTGCCCTCCTTGCCCGACAGACCGTCGTCGGTTTCATCGGTGCGGTAGCGCAGGACGAAGCCGTTCTCGGTCAACTCACGGTCGATGGCGTCGACAGTGTTGCGCAGCCGCTCGTCGGTGCCCGGCAGGAAGCCGAACAGGGCCGCGAGCAGGGTCGATGCGTCCAGAGCGTCGGTCTCGTAGTGCTGCCGCAGTACGCCCCGGTCGCTCACGCCGTGCGTGAGAATGTCCTCGCGGATCTCCTCGGCCGTCGAGCGCCACTGGTCGGCGAGCTTGTCGTCGTCGCGGATGTTCGCGAGGCTGGCGGCCCGGTCGAGGGCCACCCAGCCCATCAGCTTCGACGACACATAGTGCTGCGGTTTGCCGCGAGCCTCCCAGATACCCTGGTCCGGTTCGCGCCAGGAGGCGATCGCGCCGGCCGCCTGCGACTGCACGAGTGGCCAGAGTCGCCGGGGAAGACGCTGGCTTCTCGTGGTGTGCAGTAGCAGCGAGTCCAGGACGGCGCCGAATACGTCGTTCTGCCGCTGGTTGAACGCTCCGTTGCCCACGCGTACCGGGCGAGCGCCGTCGTAGCCACCGAGATCGTCGCGGGTCGTCTCCGTCAGGTCCCGGCGTCCGTCGATGCCGTACATGATCTGCAGGGCACCGTCGGGATTCGGCTCGAGATCGGCGACGAACTGCATGAACTCGTTGGCCTCCCAGTCGAGGTTCAGATAGTGCAGCGCCTGCAGCGTGAAGGTGGTGTCGCGCATCCAGGTGTAGCGGTAGTCCCAGTTGCGCTCACCGCCCGGCGTCTCGGGTAGCGAGGTCGTCAGCGCCGCGACCGTCGCACCGGTCGGCATGTAGGTCAGGCCCTTGATGGTGAGCGCCGAGCGCTCGAGTGGATGACGCAGAGGGTGGTCCGGGATGCGCGCGCGGGCCAGCCAGCTGCGCCAGAACTGGATCGTCGTGTTGATCCGAGCCTGCGCGTCAGCGGCGTCGGCCGGTGAGACCAGCCCCGCCGCCCACGAAATCGCGCAGAACGCCTTGTCCCCCTTCGACAGCACGTGCCGCGCCCGCGCCGACCCACCTTCGATGCCGATGAGCATGTCGGTGCTCAGCCGGAAGGTCTGACCGGCGCCGGTCGCGTCGGCGGCGTGATCGTCGTCGCCCACCATGGTCCAGGCGGCCGGAGCACGCCCGTAGTCGAACGCGGGCTCGCAGACCAGCTCGACCCCTCCACCGAACCGTCGAGGCACTCGACCGTACGCACGAGCATGTGGTCGGCGTCGTCGTCGGCGGGCGGCCTGGTATGCGGGGTGACCGAGTCGTGGCCCTGCCGCAGGCCTATCGTCAACGCGTCGTGCACCAGTAGCCAGCCGCTCGGCGTGTGCCAGGTGGTGGTCATCACGTTCGTACCCGGTACGTACACGCGCGCGGTCGGCACGTTGATCGCGTACGGACCGAATCGGAACGAGCCGGCGCCGCGGTCGAGGAGGTTGCCGAAGGTGCTCGGTGCGTCGAACGCAGGCAGGCAGAGCCAGTCGACGGATCCGTCCGGAGCGACAAGGGCACCCGTGTGGCAATTCGACAGGAACGCATAGTCGGCGATCGGCGGGAACGGTGAGGTCGAGGCACTCACGCGAGGCTCCTTCACAGTCGTGACGCGCGAAGTCGCGTGCCTGTTTCAACCATCGGTTGACGCGGGCAACCGGCAATCACCCCGCGCAGGTGATTGCGGATCGTCTCGGCCCGTCGGCAGGTCGAAGGTCCTCGACGCCTTCCTCGGGTAGCGGTTGGCGTCAGGCTCTCGGGCATGGGTATAAGACCACTGGGCCGTGGCGTAGCTGAGGATGTTCCGCAGGTTCCGCTGACCCGAAGATCACCCAGCGCACCTCAAAGGTAGCTCAGAGAGGTTGACTTTGGCCGCCGGTCAGGCCCACCCTCGCCAGCGTCAGACGAATCACCTCCAGGAAGCTGGTGGGCCGCCCCATGAGAACTCTGACGAGGACGTTGATCGCCGCGCCGGTCGCGTTGGTGATGGTGGCGCTGGCCGCCCCGTCGGCCCCGGCGCAGTTATCCGAGTCGCCGGCGCCGATACAGACCTATGCCGGGGATCCGGGCAGGCCCGGCGATCCGGCGAGCTGGCGTACCCCCGAGTTCAACCGGGATGTCGGCCTGGTGTCGATCGGTGCGGAGTACGCCTACGCGGCCGGCTACGCCGGGGCCGGGATGTCCATCGGCGTCGTCGACTCGGGCGTCTTCGCCGGGCACATGCGCGAGCACGGCAGCCTCGCGACCGACTACGCGGTCGGGGACCGTTACTTCTCGGTGCCGGCGCAAGGCGGCGACACGGGGCTCACACCAGGGTTCTACGACCCCGCGTTCAACGACACGCACGGCACCCACGTCACCGGCACCATCGGCGCAAGCCGCGACGGCGTCGGCGAGACGACGCCCGCCGGACCCGAGGCCAATATGCACGGCGTCGCCTTCAACAGCGACGTCTACACGGGTAACACGCACAAGACCGACGGCGTGTACTACGGCCTGCTCCCGGCCGACGCCACCGAGGCGCAGACGCCGGACAACGCCTATATCCAGAACGTCTACCGGGCCGTGAACACCGCGACCACCAGGGACGGCACGCCGATCAGGCTCATCACCAGCAGCTGGGGCAGCGCTCCCCCGACCGAGAACTACAACACCTACGACGGCCTGAACACGGCATGGCGGCACTGGTCGCTTCCGGACGGTCTCGTGGACGCCAACGGCAAGACCGTGCGCTGGATGCACGGCGCCATCGAGGTCGCGCGCACCGGCACCATCATCCAGTTCACCGCCGGCAATGCCGGTGCTGCGAACCCGACGCCGCGGGGCGCGGCTCCGTACTTCCTGCCCGACCTGGAAGGGCGCTGGTACACGACGTCGGGCATCAACACCACCGGGCGTACCTTCAACGCCGACGGCTCCGTCCTCGTCCCGGGGCAGCAGACGTTCAATCGGTGCGGCGTCGCGAAGTGGTCGTGCGTCACGGCTCCGAGCAACGCCATCAACAGCACCACCGTGCAGGTGGTCGACGGCGTGCCTCAGCCCCGGTACGCCGCCTTCTCGGGCACGTCGATGGCCGGTCCGCACTCGGCCGCGGCGCTGGCCCTGATCATGCAGCGGTTCCCATACCTGACCAACGAGCAGGCGCTGTACACGATGTTCACGACCGGGCGGCAGAACAACACGATCAGCGACGCCGCGGGGAACCCCGTACCGAACCCCACGCGCGGCCAGATCGTGCAGGTTCCCGACTCGCGCAACGGCTGGCACACCGTGAGCCTGCGCGAAGCGCTCAAGGGCCCGGGGCAGTTGCTCGGTCCCTTCATCGCCGATACGCATGGGTACAGCGACGTCTGGTCGAACGACATCTCCGACGTCGCCATCCGGTCCCGGCAGCTGGAAGACCAGGCCGAGGACGCCGCCTGGGAGGCGACCAAGGTTGCCAAGGGATGGACCAACGGACTGCCGCCCGACGCGAGCGACGTCGACAAGTCGGACTTCGAGATCGGTACCCGCCGCGAGCAGGCGCGGGAGGCGCGCGTCTACGCCGGCAGCCTGACCAAGAAGGGCGCGGGGACACTGTTCCTCACCGGCGCCGACAGCTGGCACGGTACGAGCACCGTGCAAGGCGGCAAGCTCTCGGTCGTCGGCTCCCACGCAAGCGCGATCGACGTTGCCGGCGGAACGCTCGGCGGGAGTGGCAGCGTGACCGGCGACATCGACGTTGCAGGCGGTGTGCTGCAGCCCGGTCTGACGCCGGAGGAAGCCGCACGCATCACCGACGTAAACGTTGCCCCAGGCAACGTCCTTACCACCGGCGGGGATGTGCGCATCGCCAGAGCCGGTCGCCTGGCCGTGACCGTCAGGGGCGACAGCGACTACACGAGCGTCGACGCCGCCGGCGATCTGGAGCTGGACGGAGAACTGGACCTGAATGTGCAGAGATCGCTGACCCGGGGCACCGTACTGACGCTCATGAAGGGCAGCTCGGTGTCGGGAACGCTGCACAAGCTGCCAGAAGGGCGTGTCTTGAACACCGGCGGCTACCTGTTCAGCGTGTCGTACCGGAACAACAGCGTGACCCTGACTGTCATGAGCGCGATTCCGCCGCGGGGATAGCCACGGCGGGTACGACCGCGCGCCGCCGAAAGCGACCACTGTCAAACCGATCGACCTAAATGGGTGAACACTCGCTATCGACAATCCCTTCGCGACGCGGAATGGTCGGGCACATCCCCTTTGATCACTTCATGACGTGATCATCACAACCGCCCCTGATCACCTCAAAGGAGAGGATTCAAAGATGGCGCTACGTCACTCGCGCATGCTGCCACTCGCCCTCGCCGCCACCGGCGTGTTCACGCTGGCCTCCGCGGCGTCAGCGGCAGGATCGGGGGTGGACTTCACCCCCGGTGCCGCCGGCTTCGGCGACTCGTACTTCCCGCTGGACGGGAACGGCGGATACGACGCCTTGCACTACGACCTCGACATCAGCTATGTGCCCGACACCGACCGTCTCGACGGCACCGTGGTGATGAGGGCCCAGGCCACCCAGAACCTGTCCCGGTTCGACCTGGACCTCAAGGACCTCACGGTCAGCTCGGTCACGGTCAACGCCCAGCCCGCCGCCTTCCACCAGGACGGTCAGGAGATCGTCATCACGCCGCCCCACGGCCTGCCCGAGAACAGCGTCTTCGTGACGACCGTGCAGTACGGCGGCATCCCGAAGACGATCGTGGGCTCGCCGATCGTGTTCGGCTCCCCGTACGGCTTCCTGCACACCCCGGACGGCGCGTTCATCGGCACCGAGCCCAACGCCTCTGCCACCTGGCGGCCGCTCAACGACCACCCGGGCGACAAGGCGTCCTACACGACCCGCGTGACTGTGCCCAAGGGCCTGAAGGCGATCTCCAACGGCCAGCTGCTGTCCGAGACCACCCATGGCGACAAGAGCACGTTCTTGTGGAACGAGACCTCGCCGATGGCCAACTACCTGTCCACCATCGACATCGGCAACTGGGTGACCAGCGAGACCCGGACACCGGGCGGCATCAAGAACTTCGTCGCAGTCGACCCGGTCCTGCTGAACACCCAACCCAACGCCGTGGAGTTCTTCCGCGACACCACGGCCACGGTCAGCGACCTGTGGACGGACAAGATCGGCAAGTACCCCTTCGACAGCACCGGCGCGATCGCGGACGACGCGCGCTTTGAGGGCCAGCCGCTCGGGTTCTCCCTGGAGACCCAGACCAGGCCGGTCTACTCGGCGGTCCGCAGCACCTCGACCATCGCGCACGAGCTGGCTCACCAGTGGTTCGGCGATGCGGTCACCGTGCAGCGGTGGAAGGACATCTGGCTGAACGAGAGCTTCGCCACCTGGTGGCAGTGGTACTGGGACGAGGTGAACAACGTCCGCAGCACCGCCGCCCGGGCGCGGCTGGAGTACAACCGCCGGCCGTTCCCCGACCCGGTCGACCGGCCGTACTGGAGCATCCAGATCACCGACCCGCAGCGCGACACCATGTTCAACCAGCGCGTCTACACCGGCGGCGGCATGGTGCTGCAGTTCCTGAAGGAGAAGATCGGCGACGACAAGTTCTTCGAGCTGATGCGGACCTGGTACGCACAGCACAAGGACGGCAACGCCAACAGTGAGCAGTTCACCGCCCTCGCCTCGCAAGTGGCCGGCCAGGACCTGACCGACTTCTTCAACACGTGGATCTACTCCACCGGCAAGCCGCCCCTGCCCTCCTGAGTTCTGCCCTCGCAGACCCCCGCCAACACGGGCGGGGGTCTGCGAGCACCATTCCCCCGTTTCCCTTTGCCGAATGGCGTTCGGCAGTCTCGACCTGCTGGTCGATCGTCGGCGGACGCGTGTGACTTAGGGTGGCTGGCATGGGGAGCAGTGTCTACGTCGCATCGGTGGAGGGATCGACGGGGAAGTCGACGGTTGCTCTCGGGGTGCTTCAGGCGCTGTCCCGCCGGGTCCAGCGAGTGGCGGTGTTCCGGCCGATCGTTCGTCCGGACGCGGCGACGCACGGTGGACGTGACTACGTTCTCGATCTGCTCATGGCCCACGACGCGGTCGATCTGGCGTACGAGGACTGCACCGGTGTCACCTACGACGAGGTGCACTCCGACCCCGATGCCGCGCTGGACCTGATCGTGCGGCGATATCACCCGGTCGCCGATCAGGCTGACGCTGTACTCGTCGTCGGCAGCGACTACACCGATGTCGGGACGCCGACCGAGTTCTCGTACAACGCGAAGATCGCCGCCAATCTGGGTACGGCGGTGCTGCTGGTGCTGAACGGATTCGAGCGCAGCCCGCGGGATCTCCGCGCGATCGCCGACATGGCCATCGGCGAGCTACGGGCGAACCACGGCTCACTCGCCGCGCTGATCGCCAACCGCGTCGCCCGGGACGAACTCGACGGCATCGTCGCGGCACTCGCCGATGCCGGCCGGCCGGCCTTCGCCCTCCCGGAAGATCCGCTCCTGAGTCAGCCGACCGTCGCCGACCTGATGGCCCCGGTGAACGGCCGGCTTCTCAGCGGCGACCCCGCACTGCTGTCACGGGAGGTGACCGGTCTCGTCGTCGCGGGAATGACGATGCCGAACGTGCTCGACCGGTTGTTCGACGGAGCGGCGGTGGTGACTGCCGCGGACCGGCCTGAGGTGGTCCTCGGCGTGCTGATGGCACACGCCTCACTCGGCTTTCCGCAGATCTCCGCGATCGTGCTCAACGGTGGATTCACCCTCCCGCCCCAGGTCAAGCGACTGATCGACGGCGTCGGAGCGACCTTGCCCATCCTCGAGACCACACTCGACACACAGGCGACGTCGGCCGCCCTGACCGCCGTCCGCGGCCGGCTCACCCGGGAGTCGCCTCGCAAGGTCGACGCCGCACTCGCACTGTTCGACCGGCACGTGGACGGTGAGGCGCTGCTCGACCAGTTGGAGGTGTCCCGCAGCAGCGCGGTGACGCCATTGATGTTCGAGCATCAGCTGGTCGACGAAGCGGTTGCCCAGCGCAAACACATCGTCCTGCCCGAAGGTACCGAGGAACGGATCCTGCGAGCCGCGGACGTTCTGCTCCGCCGGGGAGTGGCCGACCTGACCCTGCTGGGCAGCCCGGTGACGATCAGCGCGAAGGCAGCCGCGCTCGGCGTCGACGTCTCCGGCGCCCGAATCGTGGACCCTGATGACGACGATCTCGGCGAGCGGCTCGCGACGGAACTCCATCGGCTCCGGCAGCATCGTGGAGTGGATCTGGACCGGGCCCGCGAATTGATCAAGGACGTCTCGTACTTCGGCACGATGATGGTCCAGCTCGGCCTGGCCGACGGGATGGTCTCCGGCGCCGTCCACACGACAGCACACACCATCCGGCCGGCACTCGAGGTCGTCAGGACGGTGCCAGGTGTGTCCGTCGTCTCCTCGGTGTTCTTCATGTGTCTGCCGGACCAGGTCCTGGTGTACGGCGACTGCGCTGTCAATCCCGATCCCACCGCCGAGCAACTCGCTGACATCGCGATCTCGTCCGCCGGGACTGCTGTTGCCTTCGGCATCGAGCCCCGGGTCGCGATGTTGTCGTACTCGACCGGCACGTCCGGCTGGGGAACCGACGTCGAGAAGGTGTCCAAGGCAACGGCCATCATCCGGGAGCGGGCGCCGGAGCTGGCGGTCGACGGACCGATCCAGTACGACGCCGCCATCGACGTAGCCGTCGCGAGGACCAAACTGCCCGACTCCCCGGTGGCCGGACGAGCGACTGTCTTCGTCTTCCCCGATCTCAACACGGGCAACAACACGTACAAGGCGGTCCAGCGTTCGGCGAACGCCGTCGCGGTCGGCCCGGTCCTGCAGGGCCTCCGCAGGCCGGTCAACGACCTGTCGCGCGGAGCGACGGTACGAGACATCATCAACACCGTCGCGATCACCGCCGTCCAGGCCCAGCAGACACCGAACGAAAGCACGCATCGATGAGCGACCACGTTCTCGTGATCAACGCCGGATCCTCGTCTCTCAAGTACAGCCTGATCGATGCCCGGACCGGCGAGCCGGCCGCCTCCGGGCTGGCCGAGCGCATCGGCGAGGATCAGGGCCGTCACGTCCACCGTGGCCCCGATGGCGAAACCGAGACCACGCGGAAGATCCCGTCACACGAGGACGCGCTGCACCTAGCCATCGAGGCCTTCGAGTCGCACGGACCTTCACTCGCCGACGTCAAGGTCGCCGCCGTCGGTCACCGTGTCGTCCATGGCGGCTCCCGGTTCGGCGCTCCCGCGATCATCGACGACGAACTCGTCGCCGAGGTCGAGGAGCTCGTGCCGCTCGCCCCGCTCCACAACCCGGCGAACCTCGAAGGGATCCGCGTCGCCCGCCGGCTCCTTCCCGACCTGGCGCAGGTCGCCGTGTTCGACACGGCGTTCCACCAGACTCTCCCACCGCACGCCTACACATACGCCGTCCCGTCGGCCTGGCTGGACCAGCACGGGATCCGCCGGTACGGCTTTCACGGCACGTCGCACGCGTTCGTCTCCCACGCGGCCGCCCGACTGCTCGGACGCGATCCGGCGGAGGTGAACGTCATCGTCCTTCACCTGGGCAACGGATGCTCGGCCTCTGCCGTCCGGGGCGGCCGTTCGGTCGAGACCTCGATGGGCCTGACTCCACTCGAGGGCCTCGTGATGGGGACCCGTTCGGGCGACCTGGACCCCGCCATTCCGGCGTACCTCAACCGCGAGCTGGGGATGTCGGTCGATGAGATCGATCGCGCCCTCAACTCCGCCTCGGGCGTGAAGGGCCTGACCGGCGAGAACGACTTCCGTGAGGTCTTACGACTCCGAGCCAACGGCGACGAGCGCGCCGTTCTCGCCTTCGACGTCTACTGCCACCGAATCCGCAAGTACGTCGGCGCGTATTACGCCATCCTCGGCTCAGTGGACGCCATCGTCTTCACCGCCGGTGTCGGCGAGAACTCCCCCGACGTTCGCGCCGCATCGCTCGCCGGCCTCGAACGCCTCGGCATCACCGTCGACACCGACCGCAACACCTCACCGTCTGCCGCCGCCCGAGCCATCTCCCCCGACGACAGCGAAGTCGCCGTGCTCGTCGTCCCGACCAACGAAGAATGGCAGATAGCCCGCGAAACCCTGACAGTCATCCGGTCCTGAGATCCGTACCGGGGCATGATTGCCAAGAGCAACGATCAGGGCAGAACGCTCCTACGGCGGTGGGCCGGATGATCAGGGCGGGGTCTGGAGCGACGAGCAGGAGTATTCGGCGTACGGCAGGTATCGGGTCCTCGACGCTGACGAGCAGGCCGCGGTGACTGGCTCGGCGGAGGAACATCAGCAGGAGACGGCCTCCGCGGGCATCGCAGAAGGTGAGTCTTGAAAGCTGAAGCCGTACCACCGCCGCGCCGTTGAGCTCGATGTCGGACAGCCCGGCCTTGAGATCACCGTGTGTCGCGAGGTCGAGTTCGCCACGGATGCGGATGCGGACCTCGTCGCCCAGTTTGGTGACTGTGTGTTCAACGCGCAGGGAAAACGGCAGGCGTCACAGGGACATCGGCGTCGATGATCCTCGGGGCGGTTCTCACACGGGGCGACACGCCCGGAACCTACCCACGATCGACATTTTTTAGTCAGTGCCGGCCGACTCTGCCGCGTACGCCTGCCGAGGCGGCAGGGTAAGGCATCCTAGTGCGACCACGAGTGCGAGCGTCCGTACGGCATGGGCGACCTGCCAGCGATCACGGACGCGCTGCCAGTCCACCGGCGGAGCCTGTGCGTTCCATCGCAGCTGTTCGACGTTGATCGGTCCGTTGACGATCAGCGTTACGGCGATGGCGAGTACGACCAGGCCAAGCGCGATGAGCGCCGGCCGCAGCACCGGGCTGCGTGCCTTGTACGCCACGATGACCAGCATCACCAGCGCGATCATTGTCGGTACGAAGAGCGCCCCGATGAACCAGGTGAAATAGTCGTACTCGGCATGGCGGACGGTGACGTACGCGGGCCCATCGAGCCGTCGCAGCGCGAGTTCGAGGACGAGCACCGTGAGGGCAACTCCGACAAGAATCGCGAGGCACAACCGACTCACGGTCCGGGTGATCCTGAGAAGCCTCGCAGGCGTCATCGCTTGCCGCGGTGTGACATCAACTGCTCAGCCTCCACTCAGCCTGCGGTGGCTACCGTCTGGCATGGTCGCCCGGTCAAAGCCGGACGGATACGTTCAGTGATACCGGATCGAGGTAGCCGAACTTTCGTGGTGTCGAGGTCTTGCCAACCAGCACGGATCGGCGTTGCGTGCCGAATGTTAGCCATAGCTCGGGGGCCTGAGGGATCAGGTCGGAGAGGTTCGCCTGTGGGCGTGGGTCACATCGGCTCCTCGCTCGGGACGAGAGGAGGAGCCATGCGAAGTCGGTTGCGGGTCGTGCTCATCGGTGTCGGGTCGGCGGTGCTGATGGTGCTCGCGGGGAGCGCCAGCGCGCTGAACCCTGACACGTTGGTCACCGTGGGCAGCCCGAGTTCGCCGTTCTCGGCGAACAAGCAGAACGAGCCTGCGGTGGCGATCGACGCGAATCACACGAGCGTGCTGGCGGCGGGCGCGAACGACAACATCGACATGGAGGCCTGTAACGCAGGTCCCGACAACGACTGTCCGTTCACAGACGGAGTCGGCGGATCGGGGGTCTACTTCTCGTTCAACAGCGGCACCACGTGGATGCAGCCCACGTTCACGGGCTGGAGCGCGCGTAACTGCGTCGGCGTACCTGGCAACAGCGACCCGTCGTGTGCGCCACAGGTCGGTCCGATCGGCACGCTGCCCGGATACTTCGAGGCGGGGCTGGTGTCCGACGGTGACCCGGCGGTGGCGTTCGG
>JBKPSJ010000423.1:0-3308 GCA_046765875.1 Actinomycetota bacterium | reverse complement strand
GCCAGGTCATGGTTGCCGTAGGCAAAGGGATTCGGATAGCCGTACCACTCGTACGGTGCCGGTAGCCACTGGCAGGCCAGGTCACTCGGGCAATCGGTCTCGCCGGACGCGGCAGCGGTGCGCAGCCCGGTCCTGGCGAGCTGGGAACGATCCGGCGCGGCGGTCGTTGCCGGGAGCACCATTCGCTGACCGGCGTTGGTGGTCCGCGCGGCGCCCTCGGAAAGCACCGAGTACACGTCGTCGGCGAAGATACCCGCGGTCTTGGCATCGGAGGCACCGCTGTAGGCGGCGACCGCGCCGTACCACTGGGCCGGCGACGTCCCCGCACCAGGCGGCAGGCCCATCGCCTTCTGCTTGGTGGCCAGCAGCGCGGCGCCGCCGGCGATGTTCGCCGCCGAGTCCTGCTTGAGCGCCGCCGGGTCGAGACCAGTCAGCGCTGCGGCGGTGTCGAGCGTGTGCAGCGCCGGCGAATTCGATGCCGGCGCGGTCACGCCGTCTGCGCGCTCGCTCGCGCTGCTGATGTTCACATCGGTGAGCTGCATCGGGCCGTACCCGCCCGACGTGCTCGGGCTGGCGCCATGGTCGTCCCAGCGGCTGTAGGCGTACGAAACCGCGAGCAGCACCTGCTCCGGTACGCCGTACCGCTGCGACGCGGAGGCGAACGCGGACGCCAGCGAGGTATCTGAGGGACCGGACGGCGCCGGTGGTGCGGAGCCCAGCGCGGAGCCGGTCGGCAGCGCGAGAGCTGGGAACAGTGCGGCTGCTGCGAGCAGCACCAGGCCTTGATGGCGGCGACGCATGAGCACTCCCAGGATGAGGCGGACCTGCAGGGCGGTGGGTTGACTCCGGGTGTTTCGTCGTTCACTTTCGGTCGGAAACCGTGGTCATGTCAACGTCTGACACCTGCGCGGCGCATGGGCGTACCTCAGTGACATGCGGCAGGATCTGCAACAGACTGGCCTGTATCCGATTTGCGGAGTTTTGATGGAAGCGTTGCCGCTGGCATTCAGTACGGGCTGGGCAAGCGGCGTCAACGCGTACGCATGCGTGCTACTGCTCGGCCTACTCGGCCGGTTCGCCGATGTGGAGGAAGTCCCGCACGCCCTCACCCGTACGCCCGTCATCATCGCTGCCGCCGTGCTGTTCGTACTGGAGTTCGTCACCGACAAGATCCCGTACGTCGACTCCACCTGGGACGCCATCTCCACGGCGATCCGGCCGACCGTCGGCGCGGTCATCGGGCTGCTGATCGCCAACGACTCGACCACCCTGCAGCAGGCGGTGATCGCGGCCACCGGTGGCCTGACTGCGCTGGTGTCGCATCTGATCAAGGGATCGCTACGACTGGCGATCAACACCTCCCCCGAGCCGATGTCCAACATCGCGGTCTCGTCCGGCGAGGACATCACCGTGGCAGGAGTGGTGACGCTCGCCGTGTACCATCCGGTCGCCGCGGCGATCATCGCCGCGCTCCTGCTGCTGATCGGCGCGGTCCTGGCCTACTTCGCGATCCGCGCGATCCGCCGTGGGCTGGCCCGGTTCCGCGCCTGGCGGGCCAGTCGTGCGACCGGAAGCGAGGGTACGGCCTGAATGGCGAACGTGGTGGTGATCGGCGCCGGCCTCGGCGGCATCGCGGCCGCGGTACGGCTGGCCAAGCTCGGCCATGAGGTGACCGTCTGCGAACGCGGCGACCGGATCGGCGGGGCGATCGGCACTGTCGAGGCCGACGGCTTCCGCTGGGACGCGGGAGCCGCCAGTACGACGCTCCCGGCAGCGCTGCGGGACCTGTTCCGCAAGTCGGGCCGGCCGCTGGAACAGGTCGCGGAGCTGGTGCCGATCGAGAGCCCGCGGCGGCACGTCTTCGCCGACGGCACCGAGTTCGACCTGCCGGTGCTGGGCCGTGCCGAGCAGCTGTATGCCTGGCGGGCGCTGGCCGGCGAACGAGTCGGGCGGCAATGGACCGAGCTCATCGACTCGTACGCCGACGTGTGGGAGGTCCTCCGTACGAACACGCTGGAGAAGGCGCCGCCGGACAAACTGCCGCGCGACGCCCGCAAACTGCTCCACCCCAGACAGTCGCTGGACGAACTGGCCCGGCGCCGGCTTGACGACGAGCACGCCCGGGCCGCGCTGACGTACCATGCGGTTGTGCAGCGCTCCGATCCGGCGAAAACACCGGGGTACGTCGGGGTGGCCGCATACGTTGAGCGGACGTTCGGCTACTGGACGTTCGCGGGCGGGTTCGCGGTCCTGCTCGACGCGCTCGACAAGCGGCTGGACGAGCGGGGGGTCGAGGTACGACTGGGCTGCGAGGTGGTCGGAGTCGACACCGAGCAGGGCACTGTCCGCGGCGTCCGGCTCGCCGACGGCAAACTCCTCAACGCCGACGTCCTGGTCAGCGGCATCGATCCGCGCGTGTTGTACGAGGACATGGTCGACGACCCGGTCGCCCGGCCCGTTCGCAAGAACCTGCGGCACACGCACGACGCGCAGTCGACTTACGTGCTCCATCTCGGCCTGCGGGACACGGTGCCGGACCTGCCGTTCGAGACCGTCCTGCACGGCGATCCGGTGGTTGTCGTACGCGCCGCGGGCATGGCTCCGCCCGGGCACAGGGCCTGGACCGTGCTGGTGCACGGGTATCCGACCGAGGACGCGCTCGACCTGCTGGTGACGCGGGGGCTGGATATCCGCGATCAGGTGGTGAGCCGGTACGCCTTTCCGTCGTGGCAGACCGGCGTGGCCTGGGAGGGCGATCGGACCGCCCGGCTGCGGGCCGGCAACGTGTCACCGGTCAAGGGCTTGTTCTGCGTCGGCGCGGGCGCGCACCCGGGCGGCGATGTGCCGAGCACCACACTCGGCGCCGCGATCGTCGCGTCAGCAGTCGGAAAGGCCTGACCACAGGGCTTGAACGCGCATTAGAATCGTTGATTCACGTGTCCATGCCGGGCAACCGGCTGCAGAGAGGACTTCGGTGGGTCGAACCCCGGTCGCTGCCCAGACTCCGGAGATCGCCGCGGAGATCGCCGCCGAACAGGCGCACGTTGACCGCGTCTACGAGCGGGTCGAACAGGCCGCGGCATCGGCGTCCCGGGTTGCGGCGGACGGCCGGTTGCGCGCCCAGGCCGACCGGGTCGGCCAGATCCGCGATGAGGAGGCCACCGGGCTGTTCGAGCGGGATGTGCTGGTGTTCGCCGCCGCCCGCCGGATCGCCGAGTTGGAGGCCGAGCACGAGGGTCTGGTGTTCGGCCGGCTCGACTCCGCCAGACCAGGAGCCAAGCGGCCCGGCCCGTTGGAGACCCTGTATG
>JBKPSJ010000422.1:0-4650 GCA_046765875.1 Actinomycetota bacterium | reverse complement strand
GTGGTGGGGATGTTCGGGATGTTCTTCCTCGGCGCGCTGTACCTGCAGCAGATCCTGGGCTACACCCCGCTGCAGGTCGGCCTGGCCTTCCTGCCCTCCACCCTCGTGATGGGCGCGATGTCGCTGAAGCTGTCCGGCCCGCTGACCATGAAGCTCGGCCCGCTGCCCGTCCTCATCCCCGCCCTGTTCGCCATCGGTGCCGGCACCATGCTGTTCGCCCGGACCCCGGTCGACGGGCACTTCCTGACCGACATCATGCCCGCGTGGATCCTGGTCGGCGCCGGCGCCGGCGCCGGGTTCCCCGCCCTGGTGATGCTGGCGATGTCGGGTGCGACCCCGCAGGACGCCGGGCTGGCCTCCGGCGTGGTCAACACCAGCACCCAGGTCGGCGGCGCCATCGGCCTCGCGGTCTTGGCCACCATCGCCGCCCAGCAAACCGGCAACCATCTCGCCGCGGGCAACACCCCCGCCGAGGCACTCAACGCCGGCTTCCACACCGCCTACCTGGTCGGCACGGCACTGATCGGCGCGGCCATCGTGATCGCGCTCGCCATGCTGCGGCCCGCGCAGGGCACGGCGGCCGAGGGCACCGAGCCCGGGGCGTACGCCGAGGCCGCGTGACCGGGTCCCGCGCAGCTGACCAGACAGGAGCAAGCACAATGTTCGACCCCGAATTGAGTCGTGAGCTGCGCGGGGCCGTCCACATCCCCGGGACGCCCGGGTACGACGCCAACCGGGTCACCCTCGACCCCACACTCGACCCCCGGCCGGCGGTCGTCGCGGAGGCGGTCACCCCCGCCGACGTGGCGGCCGCGGTACGGGTCGCCCACCGGTATCGGCTGCCGCTGGCGGTCCAGTCGACCGGCCACGGCACCCTCGTACCCGCTGACGGCGGCCTACTGGTCAAGACCACGGCGATGGCCGAGGTACTGGTCAACCCCTCCCGCCGGGTGGCCCGGGTCGGACCCGGCGCCACCTGGGCCGACGTGATCGCGGCCGCGGCACCGTTCGGGCTGGCGCCGATCTCCGGTTCGTCAACCTCGGTCGGCGTCGCCGGCTTCACCTTCGGCGGCGGGGTCGGCTGGCTGTCGCGCCGGTACGGATTCGCCGCGGACAACCTGCTCCGCGCCGATCTGGTCACCGCCGACGGCGAGCAGGTGACCGCCAGTCCGAACCACAACCCGGACCTGTACTGGGCGATTCGCGGCGGCGGCGGCAACTTCGGCATCGCCACCGCCCTGGAGTTCCGGCTGCACCCGGTCTCCCGCGTCTATGCCGGCACGGCGTACTTCCCGCTCGACCATGAGACCGACGTGCTGCGCCGGTTCCGCGACTGGTCGCAGGACGGCCAGCCCGACGAACTCGCCGTCTCCGTCGTACTGCGCTCCTCCGGGCTCGCGCTTCGAGGCATGTACGCCGGATCGCCCGGCGATGCCGTACGTGCTCTCCAGCCGTTGTGGGAGACCGCGGGACCAGTGACCGACGACCAGTGGCACGCCACCGACTACACGGAGTCCGGCTCGATCGGCGGAACCGCGCCACGGCAGTTCGAGCTGTTCGATGACATCTCGGACGAGCTGGTCGCGCAGGCCATCGCCGCCGTCACCGACGGGACCGCGAACGCGATCGAGGTCCGCAGCTGGGGTGGCGCGATGGCCCGGCCCGGACTGGATGCCGGACCCGTCGGGCACCGCGGCGTACCGTTCTCGTTCACGATCGACGGTCCTGCCACAGCTGCGGACCAGTTCGCGCCTTGGTCGACCGGCGGGTCGTTCCTCAACTTCCTCCACGACCCAGGCCTCACCCACACGGCGTACACGACCTCCGACCACGCCGTACTGCGCGACCTGAAGCGCGCCTGGGACCCCGACAACGTGCTGGGCCTGACGCACAACATCGCCCCGTCGACGGTGGCCAGCCGGACGGCCTGAAAAGGGGCGCGCGCGGTATGAGCGTGCGCGCCCCACGGCGTAGCAGGTAATAACCTGCAGGCGTGCGGGTGTTCGTAGCGCGGTTGTCCGGGCTGCCTGTGTTCGACCCCAACGGGGACCAGGTCGGCAAGGTCCGCGACGTCGTGGTCGCCCTGCGGCTCGGCACCCAGCCGCCGCGGGTCCTCGGCCTGGTCGTCGAGGTGTTCGGCCGGCGTCGGATCTTCTTGCCGATGACCCGGGTCACCTCGGTCGACGCCGGTCATGTGGTCACCACCGGGCTGGTCAACATGCGCCGGTTCGAGCAACGACCGTCGGAGATCCGGATCCTCGGCGAACTGCTCGACCGGACCGTTCGGATCCGCGAGACCGGCGAGTCCGCGGTCGTGTACGACGCGGCGATCGAGCAGGTCCGGACCCGCGACTGGGCGGTCACCAAGCTCGCCGTGATCGAGGGCGCCCGGCGGTTCCGGCGCCGCGGACAGCGGCAGATCCTCGACTGGGCCGACGTCGAGGGGCTGACCGAGATCGAGGAACGCCAGGGCGCGACACACATCCTGGCCGCGTTCGGGGCGATGAAGCCGGCCGACCTTGCGTCGGTCGTACACGAGTTGAACCGCAAACGCCGGATCGAGGTCGCATCGGCGCTCGACGACGCCCGGCTGGCCGACGTACTGGAGGAACTGCCCGAGGAGGACCAGGTCGAGATCGTCGCCGGGCTCGACAACCGGCGGGCCGCGGCCGTTCTGAACGAGATGTCGCCGGACGACGCCACCGACCTGGTCGCGGACCTTCCGAACGAACTCGCCGAGGTACTTCTGACGCTGATGGAGCCGGAGGAGGCCGACGACGTACGCCGGTTGCTCTCGTACGCCGAACGGACCGCCGGCGGCATGATGACGACCGAGCCGGTCATCCTGCCGCCGGACGCCACCGTCGCCGATGCTCTCGCCCGAGTCCGGCAGGCCGAGTTGACCCCGGCGCTGGCCGCGATGGTGTACGTATGCCGGCCGCCGTTGGAGACACCGACCGGCCGGCTGCTCGGTGTCGGGCACATCCAGCGGCTCCTCCGCGAACCGCCGTCGGATCTGGTCTCCGGCGTCCTCGACACCGATCTGGACGGTCTGCACGCCGCTGACGGACTGGAGGCGGTGAGCCGGTACCTGGCGACGTACAACCTGGTCGCAGCCCCGGTGGTCGACGACGACGGCCGGTTGATCGGGGCGGTCACCGTGGACGACGTACTCGACCACCTGCTGCCGTCGGACTGGCGCGACGACCGAGGAGTGAGCGTCCATGGCACGTGACCGGCTCGATGTGCCGAGGGAGCTCCGGCGCCCGATCGTACCGACGTACGACGCGGAGGCGTTCGGGCGGCTGTCCGAGCGGATCGCGCGGTTCATCGGCACCGGGCGGTTCCTTGTCTACATGACCGTGACGATCCTGTTCTGGATCGGCTGGAACGTGCTCGGCCCGCGGTCGCTGCGCTTCGACGAGTACCCGTTCATCTTCCTGACACTCGCGCTCAGCCTGCAGGCCTCGTACGCGGCACCGCTCATCCTGCTCGCGCAGAACCGCCAGGAGAGCCGCGACCGGGTCCAGTACGAGCGAGACCGCGACGTCGACGACCGAACCCGGGCCGACATGGAGTACCTGGCTCGCGAGGTGGCCTCGCTGCGGATGTCGCTCGGCGAGGTCGCCACCCGTGACTTCCTGCGATCGGAGCTCAAGGCGCTGCTGATGGAGCTGGACGCCGGACCGGATCGCGTCCGCGACACCACGTAGTCTGGGTGGCATGTCCCCCACTGTCGAACAGGTGACCGCTGCGCTGGGCTCCGTACTGGATCCGGAGATCCGCAAGCCGATCACCGACCTGGGTATGGTCGACGCGGTCGATATCCGGCCTGATGGCACCGTCGCCGTCCGGGTGCTACTGACCGTCGCCGGCTGCCCGATGAAGGACACGCTGCGTCGCGACGTCACCGCCGCCGTATCTCGTATGGAAGGTGTTGCCGCGGTCGAGGTCGACCTCGGCGTGATGTCCCCGGAGCAGCGCGCCGCGTTGCAGACCCAGCTCCGCGGTGGAGTCGCCGAGAAGGAGATCCCGTTCGCGCGTCCCGACTCGCTCACCCGCGTGTACGCCGTGGCGTCCGGCAAGGGCGGCGTCGGCAAGTCCTCGGTCACGGTGAACCTGGCGGTCTCGATGGCCCGGCAGGGCCTCAACGTCGGCATCGTCGACGCGGACATCTACGGCCACTCGGTCCCGGCCATGCTCGGGATCGCCGACAAGCGGCCGACCTCGGTCGAGGACATGATCATGCCGGTGCCCGCGTACGGCGTGAAGGTGATCTCGATCGGCATGCTCAAGCCCAAGCGCGAGCAGGTCGTTGCCTGGCGCGGCCCGATCCTGGACCGGGCGCTGGTGCAGATGCTGGCCGACGTGTACTGGGGTGACCTGGACGTCCTGCTTCTCGACCTGCCGCCGGGGACCGGCGACATCGCTATCTCGGTCGGTCAGCGGCTGCCCGGTGCCGAAGTCATCGTCGTGACCACCCCGCAGGAGGCGGCCGCCGAGGTCGCCGAACGGGCCGGCACGATGGCGCAGATGGTCCACCAGCGGGTGGCGGGCGTGGTGGAGAACATGTCCTACTTGCCGTGCCCGCACTGCGGGCCGGAACACCGGCTGGAGATCTTCGGCTCGGGCGGCGGCAGGCGGGTGGCG
>JBKPSJ010000421.1:0-9444 GCA_046765875.1 Actinomycetota bacterium | reverse complement strand
CGTACATGTTGCCCCAGGGCACCCGTCCGGCAGACAGTCCGCGGGTGACCACCCCGGTCGCGTGCAGCAGGAAGGCCAACCAGGTCAGCAGCAGCCCGACCCGCCCGGCCGCCTCGGCACGCCAGGAGACCGGCTCCTCGGCGACCTCCGTTGCGACCTCCGCGGGGATCACCGCCGGGCCTCCCGAACAGGTGAGCACGGCGGGCCTCGCGGTCGCGACGGTGCGGCTGCCGGCCCATTCGACGGTGTGCGCGACCAGGGCGAACACGTACACGACGGTGGCCGTCGGGATGGTCAGATTGGAGATTCCCGCCCAGGTCTCCGCGCTCATTCAGGCTCCTGCTTCTGGTTCGTGGCCGCCTGCTCCGGTCCGTGCTTGTGGTTCGTGCTCGTGGTTCGTGGCAGCCGCGATCGACGCGATCTCGTCGGCAAGCCCGTGCCCGGCACCGGTGTCGGCGCTGCGATCCAGGCCCGCGACCTCGACAACGGTACGCCCGCCGGTCTCCCGGACCCGGACCCAGGTCCGCCGCGGCCGGATGAACAGCGACGCCATCAGCCCGGCGATCGCGAGCAGGATGCCGCCGAGCGCGAGATCGAGCCCGGGGGTGTCGCTGACCTGCAGCTTGACCCAGCGCTGGTACGAGTCGAACGTCACCGAGCCGGCACCGTCGGGCAACTGCTGGGTCTGGCCGGGCCGCAGCCCGAACCGGAGTTTGTCGCCCTTGCCGTTGCCGAACTGGGTGAGCACCGACTTGTCGAGCTGGTAGACCGACTGCGGCCGCCCGGTCTCCGCAACCGGCCTGCCGTGGTACGCGGTGAGTACCAGCATGGGCTGCAGCACGTCCGGGAACACCGACCCGGGCCCGCGTTCGTCGATCACAGCGGTCGGCAGGAAGAACCCCTCCAGGCCGAGCGTCTGTGGCCGTGCGTCGGGCGCCTTGACCACGCCGAAGGAGGAGAAGTTGCCGTCCTGCGGCAGGAACGGCACCGGCCCGGAGAACGCCACGTCGCCGTTGCCGTCCCGGACGGTGATCCTCGGCGCGTACCCGTGACCGAGCAGGTGTACCCGGGTGCCGCCGACCACCAGCGGATGGTTCACCCGCAGGTCGTACGAGCGCTCCGGGCCATCGGGCGTCTCCTGGTACGTGATCGGCGCGTTGAACTCGCGGGCCGCGCCGCGCTGCGGGCCGGAGGTTTCGAACCGGGCGGTGAAGTCCCGCACCGTCAGCGAGAACGGCGGCAGCTCGTCGGGGTTGAAGATCCGGCCCGGGCTGAAGTCGTCGTACTGGGCTATCGAGTTCGAGAACCCGTTGCCGACGACAACGAGCACCGTACCGCGGTAACCGAACAGAGAGCCCCACGCGACCCCGACCAGCACCAGCAGTAGCGCGAAGTGGAAGACCAGGTTGCCGGCCTCGCGCAGGTATCCACGCTCGCCGGCGATGGCGCCGTCGTACTCTGCGATCCGGTACCTGCGCTTGCGCAGTACCTCTCTTGCGGTGCCGAGCACGTCGTTGCCGGTGGCATCGGTCTCGTACCGGGTATGGCCGGCCAGCCGGTCCAGGTTGCGCGGCGGCTTGGGCGGCCGGGCCCCGATCGCCTTGAGGTACGTCGCCATTCGCGGTATCACGCAGCCGACCAGCGACACGAACAGCAGCAGGTAGATGGCCGAGAACCACGGCGACCGGTAGACGTCGAACAGCCCGAGCCGGTCGTACCACCTCGACAGCTCCGGGTGCGCTGCGGTGAAGTCGGAGACCTTCAGCGGGTCGTTCGGCTGCTGCGGGATCAGCGAGCCGGGCACCGCGCCGAGCGCCAGCAGGAACAGCAGGATCAGCGCGGTCCGCATCGAGGTGAGCTGGCGCCAGGCCCAGCGCAGCATCCCGCCGGTGCCGATGTCCGGCGCGGGTGCGCTCTTGCGGGGTGGAGCTTCGACGGCCATCTCACACCACCGGCACGAAGTCGGAGACCCAGTTGCGCAGGTCGGCGGTCAGGCTACCCCACGCGCCGGTGAGCAGCAGTACGCCGACGGCGACCAGCATCGCGCCACCGAGCCGCATCACCCAGATCTGGTGCCTGCGGATCCAGCCGACCGCGCCGAGCATGCGCCTGAACGCCAGCGCGGCGAGCACGAACGGGATGCCGAGACCCAGGCTGTACACGATCGCGAGCACCGCGCCGCGGCCGACACCGCCCTCGTTGAGCGCCAGCGTCAGCACCGCACCGAGGGTCGGGCCGATGCACGGCGTCCAGCCGAGACCGAACAACACACCGAGCAGCGGCGCGGCCGCGATCCCGACCGCGGGCACCTTGTGCACCCGGACGTCGCGCTGCAGGAACCCGAACCAGCCCAGGAACGCCAGCCCGAGCACTACCGTCACCGCGCCGAGCACCTTGGTGATCACCGACTGGTGCTCGAGCAGCGCCTCGCCGACGACGCCGAAGGTCACTCCGGTGAGCACGAACACGGCGCTGAACCCGAGCACGAACAACAGCGTCCCGGCCAGCATCCGCCCGCGCTTGTGCGAGCCGAGGTCCGCGGCCGACAGCCCGGTCACGTACGACAGATAGCCCGGCAGCAGCGGCACCACACATGGCGAGAAGAACGACACCAGGCCGGCGGCCGCCGCCACCGGCAGAGCCAGCAGCATCGATCCGTCCAGAACGGTGTCGCGGAACCACTCACCCATCGACGTCGTGCACCACATCGACGAGCGTCGCGGCCGTCACCGCGCCGAGGATCCGGGCGGCGACCTTGCCCTGGGCATCGATCACCAGCGTGCTCGGGATCGACTGCGGCGAGATCTGGCCGCGGAACCCGAGCAACTGCTTGCCGCTGGGGTCGAAGATGCTCGGGTACGGAACCTCGAACTCGCGGACGAACTGGCGCGCCGGCGCCGGGTCCAGATCGCGCGTGTTCAGCCCGGCGAAGACCGTACGGGCGCCGAGCCGCTCGGACGCCGCGACCAGGTCCGGCGCCTCCTTACGACAGGGCGAGCACCATGATCCCCACACGTTCAGCACCACGACCTTGCCGGCCTGGTCGGCCAGCGACCAGGTCTTGCCGTCCAGCGTCTCGCCGCTCACCTTCGGGGCCGGCTTGCGGTCACCGGCCGCGAACACGGTCAAGGTCCCGCCGCCGGCGACGAACCCGGTCTGCCCCTTGCGGTCGGCCTGCTGCTGGCCCGTCGAGGAACAGCCGGCCAGCGTGAGGAGCACCACCACGGCGACGACGAGACGCACGCTCAGGCCCCCGCGGTGAACTTCTTGCGCGGCTTGACCGGGAGCAGGTCCTTGGCCGGCTCGGCGTACCCGATCGAGACGACCGAGTCGCCGTGGAACGTGAACGAGGTCAGGCTGGCCAGGCTGCACTGCCGCTTGCGCGGGTCGTGCCACAGCCGGCGCTCCTCGACCGCGGAACGGACGGTCCAGATCGGCAACTGGTGCGACACGATCAGCGCCTCGTGGCCGGCGGCCCGCTCGCGCGCGGTCTCCATCGCGTCCCCCATCCGCCGCGCGATCTGCTGGTACGGCTCACCCCAGGACGGCTTGAACGGGTTGCGCAGCAGCCACCAGGACGACGGCTTGCGCAGCGCGCCGTCGCCGACGCCGAACCGCTTGCCCTCGAACAGGTTGGCCGCCTCGATCACCCGCTCGTCGATCCGCGGCGTGATCCCGAAGACGGCCGCGATCGGCTCCATCGTCTCCTGGGCGCGCTCCAGCGGGGAGGTGACCAGTTCGACGATGTCGCGCCCGGTCAGGTACTCCGCGACCCGGTCGGCCATCTTGCGGCCCAGGTCGGACAGGTGGAAGTCGGGGATCCGGCCATACAGCACGCCCGTCGGGTTGTCCACCTCGCCGTGCCGCATGAGGTGGACGACCGTGGTCTCCGTCACCGCTCCTCCTGATCCGACCGTTCAATTCCGCGATGTTCTAGACGACTTCTGCAGCGGCTGCTGCCCGCGCCGCCCCCGGCAACGCCGCCTCGATCTCGGCAAGCGCGTCGTCGGTGATCGCCGAACTGACGAACCAGGCCTCGAAGGCGCTCGGCGGCAGGTAGACACCAGCGTCCAGCATCGCATGGAAGAACGCGGCGAACCGGGGCAGCACCTGGGCACTCGCCCCGGCGAAGTCACGGATCTCCGTGTCGTCCGAGGATTCCACGAAGAACACGCTGAAGAGGTTCCCGGCGGACTGGATGAGATGCGGCACGCCCTCCTTGTCCAGTGCCATGCTGACCATGTCCTGGATCGCCGCCGAGGTCCGGTCGAGCTTGCGGTAGACGCTGCTGGTCGCCAGCCGAAGGGTGGCGAGGCCGGCGGTGGTGGCCACCGGGTTCCCCGACAGAGTGCCGGCCTGGTACACCGAGCCGTCCGGTGCCAGGTGCGCCATCAGGTCGGCCCGGCCGCCGAATGCCGCCGCCGGGAAGCCGCCGCCCATCACCTTGCCGAACGTCATCAGATCCGGTTCCACGCCGTCCACGCCGTACCAGCCCGAGCGGGTGATCCGGAATCCGGTCATCACCTCGTCGGAGATGAACAGCGCGCCACCGACGTGGCAGATGTCGGCCAGGAACGCGTTGAAGTCGTCGAGCGGGGGGACCACGCCCATGTTCCCCGGCGCCGCCTCGGTGATCACCGCCGCGATCTGGTCGCCGTACTGGGCGAACGCCTCGGCGACGGCCTCCTTGTTGTTGTACGGCAGCACGATCGTGTCGGCGGTGGTCGCCTCGGTGACACCGGGCGTACCGGGGATGCCGAGGGTGACCACGCCGGAGCCGGCCTGGGCCAGCAGCGCGTCGACGTGACCGTGGTAGCAGCCGGCGAACTTGATGATCTTGTCCCGCCCGGTGACGCCCCGGGCCAGCCGGAGCGCGGACATGGTCGCCTCGGTGCCGGACGAGACCAGCCGGACCTGGTCGACCGGGGTGCGGGAGACGATCTCCTCGGCCAGTTCGACCTCGGGTCGGGTGGGGGTGCCGAACGACGTACCGCGCGACACCGCCCGGTGCACGGCGTCCATCACCTCCGGATGGGCGTGCCCGAGCAGCAGCGGCCCCCAGGAGCTGACCAGGTCGACGTACCAGTTGCCGTCGACGTCGGTCAGGTGACATCCGTCACCCACGGTCATGAATCGGGGGATGCCGCCCACGGCCCGGAACGCGCGCACCGGCGAGTTCACGCCGCCGGGTGTGACCACGGTGGCGCGAGCGAACAGATCGGCGGAAGCTGTCGTCTCGGTTGACACGGCGCCCATTCTGGCCGATGCGCCGAGGCGGGCGAGGAGCGGGGGAACCGGATTCGATGCGCCCCGCCTTCCCTTGAGTGATGTTACCTGCCGGTACGGCACTCGGTGATCATCCGCTACCGTCTGACAGCGCTGAGTAACGCCGATGCCGAAGACGTAACCAACAGCACTCGGTCACGTTAGAGGAAGGAAACGGGCCCTTGATCTCGCGGAGGGCGGGGTCCACACGTCGGGACCGTCCGCAGTCCAGGGAGGACAATTCCATGGCGAAGGGCTCGCGCCGTTCATGGACCGGCGGCGGCTGGCGCCAGTTCGTACCGCTCATACCAGTAGCCGTGTTCGCGACCGCGTTCAGTACCCAGGCCACAGCCGACGATCCGGCCGCCGCCAACGACGGACCCGGCGACCCGGCCCGACCCGGCAACGGCGTGGTGGTGCCGAGTACGCCGATCGGCACGCCGGCGCATGTCCCGATCCCAGGCGAGGTCGGCAACGGCCTACCCAATGACGTGCAGCCCACCCAGGTGGTCTCGGGGTTGGCCCGCAACGGCATCCCGCAGGCCGCGCTGATCGCGTACGCGCGGGCGCAGCAGGTGATGGCCGAAGTCGACCGTGGCTGCAATCTGCCATGGACGCTGGTGGCCGCGATCGGCCGGGTGGAGTCGAACCACGGCCGGCACGGAGGCAACGTGCTCAGGGCCGACGGTGTCGCGGTGCCCGGCATCTTCGGACCGGTGCTGAACGGCGCGGGCGCCGCCAGGATCAGCGACACCGACGGCGGCAGCCTCGACGGCGACCCGACCTTCGACCGCGCGGTCGGCCCGATGCAGTTCATCCCCGGCACCTGGCGGGCGGTGGGCGTCGACGGTGACGGTGACGGGACGAGGAATCCGCAGGACATCGACGACGCCGCCATGTCGAGCGCGGTGTATCTGTGCGCGGGTCACACCAACCTGGCCGATCCGAGCGACCTGAACGCAGCGATCCTGCGCTACAACCACTCGCAGGCGTACGTCGACATGGTCATCCGGATCGCCCAGGCATACGCACGCGGCGACTGGACCACGGTCGACAACGGCAGGCCCGAGGCCGCCAACCAGGGCATCGTCGCCAGTCAGAGCAACGCGGGCCAGACCGGCGTCGCGCCGGCCGGCCCGTCACGAAAGCCTGCGCAGCAGCCAGGAACCAGGTCCGGCGGCACCGACTCCGGGACCAGTAGACCGTCGACGCAGCCGGGTACGACCAGACCGTCGACCACGGCGACATCGAAGCCGCCGATCCCGACGGCGTCGCCCGAGCCGGCGGTCCTCCCGCCGTCCGCGCCGAAGCCGGTGCCCACGGTGCAGACCGCCGTCGGGACGATCACCGGCATCGCCGACTCGACGACCGCCGAGTTGCAGCACGCGGTCGGCTACTGCCAGCTGAAGATGCTCGACAACCACATCCCGGTCACCCAGGCCCGCTTGCAGAGCTGTTCGCAGGCGTACCTGACCGGTGGCGCCGGCGCCGCCGACAACGTGATCCGGAACCTGCTCAACCAGCTCGGCCTGCCGGGAGGCCTGCGCTAGGCGTTGACTGCGACAACGACGGCACGCGGTCAGGAGAAGCGCTTGGCGACCGACTCCATCTTGGCGACCAGGTCGAGGTCGTAGGCCACGCCCGGCACGTAAAAGTTGACGTAGTCGGCACCCGCCTCGATCGCGGCCTCTACGCGGCCGGCCAGACTGTCCAGCGTCTCGATCTTGTACATCCGCTCGAACCTCTCCCACTCCAGCGGCCCACGCGCCTTCCGGGTAGCCGACTTTGGGTCCTCGCCGTCCTCGAGCGGGAACACGAACATGTCGGTCGACTTGATGAGCGAGGCATAGTCGCGGCCGAGGGTGTCGCAGTGCTGTTTCAGGATCGCGAGCTTCGCGCGCAACCCGTCCGGGTCGCCACCAGCGACGTTGCACGCGTCTGCGTACTGCGCCACCAGCTTCAGCGTGACCTTCGGGCCACCGCCACCGATCCAGAACGAGGGGTGGGGTTTGCGCAGGCCCTTGGGTTCGTTGATCGGCTTGTCCACCGAGTAGTACTTGCCGTTGAAGACGACGTCGTCCTCGGTCCACATCCGGCTGACGATCTCGACCGCCTCGCGGAACGCGCCCATCCGCGGCCCGGTCTCGGTCCACTCGTAGCCGTAGGCCTTCCACTCGTGCTCGTACCAGCCGGCGCCCAGCCCGGCGTAGAGGCGGCCGTTGCTGGCCACATCCACGGTGGAGGCCATCTTGGCGAACAGCGCCGGGCTGCGATATCCGTTACAGCTGACCATCTGCCCGATGTTGACCCGCTTCGTGTCACGCGCGAGCGCGGCGGTCGTGGTCCATGCCTCGAACACGGTGTTCTGCGTCGGGTCGGGCACCGTGTGGAAGTGGTCGAACAGCCAGATCGAGTCCCACGATCCCCCGTCGGCCGCCTTCGCGACTGCCGTCATCGCCTCCCACTGCTCGACGGGATCGGCGATCTCGGTCAGGTCCATCCGCCAGCCCTGCGGAACAAAGATTCCAAATCGTGTGGTCATGACCGTCAGTCTTGTTCATCGCACCAGGCGACACCATCCAGCAGATGTCGCTGCGCAGCCCGCGCGGTACCGGCCACAGGCTGCGCAGGGCATCCAGCGGGTCAGGCGACCTCGACCAGCTCGCGCTCCGGCGACCGGGCGGGGGGCTCGACCGGGGTCGGCTTCGACGGCCACCATGCCCGGTTGCCGAGCAGCACCAGGATCGACGGCAGCATGACGATCCTGATCAGCGTCGCATCGATCAGCACCGCCACCGCCAGGCCGACACCCATCTGCTTCATCTCGACCATCGATAGCGTGGCGAAGATCGCGAACACCGAGACCATCACCGCGGCCGCGCTGGTCACCACACCCGCCGTACTCGCCACGCCGGCCCGGACGGCCTCGCGCGGTGACAGGCCGCGGCTGACGCCTTCGCGGACCCGGCTGAGCACGAAGACGTGGTAGTCCATCGACAGCCCGACCAGCACCACGAACAGGAACAGCGGGATCCAGGCCACCACGAACCCGGGCGCGTTGGAGTAGAACCAGTCGTGCTGGAAGACCAGCGCCAGTACGCCGAAGCAGGCGGCCACCGAAGCCAGGTTCAGCACGGTCGTGACCAGGGCCACCACGACACTGCGGAAGGTCAGGCCCATCATCAGCATGGTCAGCGCGAGCACGAAGCCGATCACCCACGGCAACTTGTCACGCTGATGCTGCGCGTAGTCCGCCGACTCGGCCTCGTCGCCGCCGACCGCCCAGGTCGTACCGGCGATCTTGCCGACCGTACGCGGCACCAGGTCGGTACGCAGTTGTTTCAGTCCGGCCTTGCTCTCGGCGCTGCCGTCCGGGTGCGGGGTGGCCAGCTTGAGGACGGCGGTGTCGCCGGACGTGCGGATCTCCTCGCCTGGCACCGGTACCAGCTTGCCCTCGGCAACGGCCCGCCGCTGCAACTCGGCCAGCGCGTTCTTTGCCTGCGGCAACGAGTCGTGCCGCGCGTGGGCAACCACGACGTACTGGCTGCCCTCGGACGGGAACGCGGCCTGCAGACGGTCGTAGGTCTGCACTATGGGAATGGTCCGCGGCAGCGTGTCCGGACCGGAGTTGTCGATTTTCATCGTCAGCGCCGGCACCCCGAGCGCGAGCAGTACGACCACGGCGAAGGCCAGCGCACCCTTCGGATGGTTCAGCACCGGCGCCAGGATCCGGCGGCTGATCCCACCGGGTCCGATCCGCCGGTTCACCCGCCACAGCAGCGGGATCCGCGGCCGGTCCACGCGGTGACCGAGCTTGGCCAGCAGTGCCGGCAATACGGTCAACGAGCCGATCACCGCCACCGCGACCACCAGGATCGCGCCGGTCGCCAGCGAGGAGAAGATCACGTCCTGTGCGACGTACAGACCGGCCATCGAGACGATCACCGCTACGCCGGACACCACGACCGAGTGCCCGCTGGTGGCCGCGGCGATCTCGACCGCGTCCACGGTGCCCCGGCCGCGGGCCCGTTCCTCGCGCTCGCGCTTGAGATAGAACAGCGAGTAGTCGACGCCGACCGCCATCCCGATCAGCAGGATCACGTTGGCCACCGAGCCGCCATCGGGGAACAGGTACGAGAACGGTGCGTAGAAGCCCATCGCCGCGACTACCGCGGACAG
>JBKPSJ010000420.1:0-23099 GCA_046765875.1 Actinomycetota bacterium | reverse complement strand
GCCTTCGATGCGCTCGGCAACCTCCGCGAGCTCGGCATCGGTGACCTGGAGCGCGGGCCCGTACAGCTCGATCAGACGCCGCCGGCCGGCGGAATCGGGCAGCGGGATCTCGACCGCCAGATCGACACGGCCCGGCCGCTGGCTGAGCGCCGGCTCGAGCAGGTCCGCCCGGTTCGTGGTGAGCAGGAACGCGACGTCGGCGTCGTCGGCCAGGCCGTCCATCTCGTTCAGCACCTGGAACAGCAGCGGCTCCATGCCGTGGTGGAAGTCGCGAGCCTCGGCGACCAGGTCGCAGTCCTCCAGTACGACCAGCGCGGGCTGGAGCATCCTGGCCAGCGCGCACGCCTGTGCGATGAAATGGATCGTGGTTCCGGCGAGCAGGACGACGGTGAACTCCGGCAGCCTCGACATCAGGTACCGGACGGTGTGCGTCTTGCCGGTGCCCGGCGGTCCGTACAGCAGCAGGCCACGCCGTAGGTGCTGGCCCTGCTCGCGCAGTGTCAGGCGGTGCCGGGCGATACCGACGACCTGGCGTTCGATCCGTTCCAGGACGTCGTCCGGCATCACGATGTCGTCCTGGGTCAGGCCCGGCCGCTGGTGGAACCGGAACGGCCCGACGCCCGGCCCGAAGGCGTGGTGACCCTCCAGCGACACCACCTGGCCGCGGTACACGTTGAGCTCCGAGATCAGCGCAGGCAGGTCGCCGAGCAGCCGCTTCGCCGCATCCCTCGAGGTGGCCAGCACCTCGAGTTCGACGAGTTCCGCGCCGTATTTCGGATTCGCTCCGCGCAGCAGGGTGGCGTACCGGTCGGTTCCGTCGCTGCCGAGGAAGAAGCCGAAGCCGACACACTCCTGCTCCTCGTCGACCGAGATGGGCACATGGTGGAGGTCGACCGCGCCGGGTCCGAAGGCATTTTGCTCCGCGGACATCGTCAACAGCTCCGAAAGCGCGTGTTGTGCCCGGTGGGCACCGCTGACGCCCAGCAGTTCGAGCGTGCGGCCCGGCCCGGTGAAGCGCGCCGTCAGCGCCCGGTGCACGTTGGCCAGGTCGTAAGCCGGGTACGACTCACCGACGACCGGCAGCTGTGTCGGATCCGCGCCCAGGTGCCGGCGCAACCGTTCCATGAGCGACTCGCGGGCCTGCTCCGGCTGCTGCATCTTCTCCAGGAAGCCGCGGAACAGCCGCGCGAACTCCTCCACCTCGTCCGGCTCCATCGCTCCACGATGCCACCCGCGGAGGTCAGCCTGCCTGCGACGCTTCCGGCGGCGGGGTGACACGTAGGATTCCGGCATGCCCAAGCTGCCCGCCGACGGACAGGTCCTGCCGATCACCCGCTGGGGTGAGCCGGTGATGCACCAGGTCTGCAAGCCGGTGACCGAGTTCGACGCCGCGCTGGCCAAGCTGATCGCCGACATGACCGCGACCATGCGGGCCGCCGAGGGCGTCGGATTGGCCGCGAACCAGGTCGGCGTGGATCTGCAGATGTTCGTCTTCGACTGCCCCGATGCCGACGGCAACAGTGTCCAGGGCGTGGTATGCAACCCGGTGGTGGAGGTTGCCGAGGGCAAGGACCGGCGGCTGGACGAGGGCGAGGAGGGCTGCCTGTCGCTGCCCGGCGCATTCACCAAGTGCGTTCGGCCCGATTGGGCCCGGGTGACCGGCGTCGACGAACACGGCAAGCCGGTCTCATACCAGGGCACCGGGCTGCTCGCGCGCTGCCTGCAGCACGAGGCCGATCACACCCAGGGCATCGTGTTCGGCGACCGGCTGTCGCGCAAGTACCGCCGCCGGTTGTTCGGCGAGGCCGAGGAAATGGCCGAGCAGTACCCCGGCGACTGGCCGGTCACCCCGATGCGTGTGGACGAAACTGCCTGAGAACGCGGCTTCCTGAATCAAGACACCTCTTGCCGCCGACAGGTGCGGAGGAGAAGCATGGAGGCAACCGAGAGGGGTCTGCCAATGGTGAAGGACTTGCTCAGCGTCGGCTGGAAGATGCTGATCGTTCGCGGTGTCATCGCGATCATCATCGGAATCCTGGTGATCGTCTGGCCGATCGAGTCCGCGATCGCATTCGTTCTGCTGTGGGGATTCTGGGCGCTGTTCGACGGGGTCGGCGACATCATCCAGGCGTTCCAGCCCGAGTCGAAGGGAAATCGGCTGTGGCTGTGGGTGATGGGCATCATCTCGCTGCTCGCCGCGTTCTTCGCCATCACCAGCCCGGGGATGGCCGCCAAGGCGCTCACCTGGATCCTCGGGATCTGGCTGATCATCCGCGGCATCTTCGAGATTGTGGCGGCGTTCAGCAGTTCGCTGCCGATGCCGCGGTGGCTGCTGCTGCTCAGCGCGGCGCTGTCCATCGTGCTCGGCGTCCTGTTCGTCGCCAACCCGGGACACGGAGCCGTCACGATCGCAGTCCTGCTGGGCATCATGGCGCTGATCTGGGGGGTCGTCTTCCTGATCCTGGGCTTCATGGTTCGCCGCGAACTCCACCACGCCCCGCCCCCTGCCGGCGTGGAGGCCTCACCGGCGTAGGCGCACCGTTCGGGCTCACACCGGGATGTGCGCTCCGGTCACCGTCGCGGACTCGTCCTCGCACAGGTAGCGGACGACCTTCGCGATGTCGGCCGGAGCGGTCCAGCCTCTGCGGTCCGAGCCGGGCTGGGACGCGCGGTTGGCCGGCGTGTCGATGACATTCGGGACGATCGCGTTCACCCGGACGTTGTCGTGCGCGTACTCGACGGCCAGCGCGTCGACGAAGGCGAGTACGCCGGCCTTCGAGGTGATGTACCCGGCCGCGCCGGAGAACGGCCGGAGCGCCGCGCGGCTCGCCGTACACACGACCGCTCCCCCGCCACCGGCGATCAGGTGCGGCAGCGCGGCCGCGGTGAGCAGGTACGCCGGCCGCAGGTTGAGCCGCAACTGCTGCTCGAAGTCGGCGATGTCCGTCTCGTGCACACGCCCTGCCGAGGCGTACCCGCCGACCAGGTTGACCACCGCCCGCAGCGGCGACCCAGCCTCGGCGGTCGCGAGCTCCATCACCTCCGCCGCGGATTCCCGCTCGGTCAGATCGGCGCCGACCGTCACTGCCGCTTCGACGGATTCGCCGGGCCGCACCGGTACGACGACCCGCCAGCCCGCCGCGGCGAACTCCGCCGTCACCGCGGAACCGAGTGCTCCGGCGCCGCCACCGATCACCACTGTTCTGGTCATTGCGGCATTCTCGCCGACGGCTGGTCGGGCAGACTTCTGGCATGCCGAACATCGCCAGGCTCTGGCCGCAGCCCGATCCGTCGCCGCTCGACGACGAGGCCGTGCTCGCGGCATACGCCGTGCCGGACCGGCCGTTCATGCGCGTGAACTTCGTCACGAGTGCGGACGGCGCGGTCACCGTCGACGGCCGGGCGGGCAAGCTCGGCGGCCCGGCGGACAAGCGGGTATTCGACCTGCTGCGGGTGCCGTGTGACGCGGTGATGGTCGGCGCCGGAACCCTGCGGATCGAGGGGTACGGGCCGATGGTCGTCGACGAACGCCATCGGGAGTTGCGTCGTGCGCGGCGGCGAACGCCGCAACCGGCGCTGGTCGCGGTGTCCGGCATGCTCGACCTGGACCCGGCGCACCCGATGTTCACGCAGGCACCCGTACGACCCTGGGTGCTGACTCGCGAGGACGCACCGCAGGACCGGCGCGCGGCGCTCGCCGAGGTGGCCGAGGTGGTCATGTGCGGTCGGTCGGTGGTCGACCTCGAGTACGGGCTGGCCAGGCTGGCCGAGGCCGGGATCCGGCAGGTCGTCTGCGAGGGCGGACCACACCTGTTCGGCACGGAACTGGCCGCCGGCGTCCTCGACGAGCTGTGCCTGACCGTGGCGCCGCGGCTGGCCGGTGCGGGCGCCGGCCGGATCGTGGCCGGACCACAGTCCCACCTCACCAACGCCGAGCTCGGTCATGTGCTCCGAGCCGACGACGGCGAGCTCTTCCTGCGCTACCGCATGCCCAGAACCTAGGTGTTGTGCTTCAGGTACGCGGGCTCGCGCCAGCCGAGGATCGCCTCGGTCATCCGTACCGTCTGCACCGCGGCACGCACATCGTGGACCCTCAGCAGCCGGGCGCCTCGCATGATGCAGATCGCGTTGGCCGCGATGGTGCCGGCCAGCCGCTCGTCCTGGTCGACGTCGAGCGTCTCGCCGATGAAGTCCTTGTTCGACAGCGCGACCAGGGTCGGGTAGCCGAGGTCGGCGATCCGGGTCAGATTCCGGCACAGCTCCAGCGAGTGCAGTGTGTTCTTGTTCAGGTCGTGGCCGGGGTCGACGACGATCTGCTCCGGCCGTATCCCGCGTGACCGGGCCAGCTCGACCCCGTCGGACAGGAACGCGGTCACCTCTGCCGTGACGTCGCCGTACGAGGGCCGGATCACCGGCGTACGCGGCGGCCGGGCCAGGCTGTGCGTGATCACCAGCGTGGCGCCGGTCTCGGCGACCACCTCGGCCAGACCGGGGTCGTGCAAGCCGGAGGTGTCGTTGACGACGTCGGCTCCGGCGGCGAGCGCCTGCCGGGCCACCTCGGTGCGGTAGGTGTCGACCGAGATCACCACGTCCGACGCGGCCCGGGCGGCGGCGACCAGCGGCACCACACGGTCGATCTCGTCGGACTCGCTGATCTGACCCGCATGCAGCCCGAACGGCACTCCGCCGACGTCCACCCAGTCCGCTCCGTCGCCGGCCGCAGTCTCGACCGCCGCGACCGCCCGGTCCAGCGCGTACGTCCGGCCGCGGTCGTGGAACGAGTCCGGGGTACGGTTCACGATCGCCATCACCGCGACCTGGCGGCTGAAGTCGAAGGAGCGGCCGCCGATCGTACGCCGCGGTGCGGCCAGGGGCGGCACGTAGACAGCGTGCTCGATGGGGTCCGGGATGGGCACGACCGCCATTCTCACCCCCGCCCGGTGTCGGCCGATCGGCCGGTACGTGTCAGCCGTTCGCCCGCTGCCGCGGAGGCGGCCGGTGGCGCATCCTGGTCAGCGGGGAGGAGTCCAGGTGGTGACGATCGTCTGCGAGCCCGACCGTCCGTACGCCGAACGCATCGCGTCCGGTGTGGGTGGTGAGGTTCGCGTCGTCGCCGCCCTGCAGGCCGCGGCGCACGCCCTGCCGGAGTCCGGCGACACGTCCGTCCTCGTGATCGGACCCGGGCACGAGCTGGAGCCCGTCTTGGTGTTCGTCGCGGCCTTGCCCCTCAGCAACCCCGGTGTCCGGGTGGTGCTGGTCCGCGAGGACTCGACCGATCGCGCCGTGGACCGGGCGCTCGCGGTCGGTGTCCGCGAGGTGGTCGTTGCTCAGGGCAACGTTCAGGCGATCGAGGAGGCGGTACGACGGACCGCCGACGCACCCTCGTCCGGACGTCCGCCGGGCCATATCGTGACCGTGTTCTCCGCGAAGGGCGGGGCCGGCAAGACGACGCTGGCGACCAACCTGGCGGCGGTCCTGCACGACGGCGGCAACCGCAAGGTCTGCCTGCTCGACCTGGACCTGACCTTCGGCGACGTCGCCAGCACGCTGGCGCTGGAGCCGGCCCGAAGCCTGGTCGACGCACTGGCGTGGGGCGGCGGGCTGGACAGCGCCCGGCTGTCGTCGCTGGTCACCGTGTTCCGGCCAAGGCTGGACTGCATCCTCGCCCCGGCCGGCCCCGGCGACGGCAACCGGGTACCGGCCGTGCTGGTCGCCGAACTACTGGCAGCGTTGCCCACCGAGTACGACTACATCGTGGTCGACACGCCGGCCCAGCTGTCCAGCCATGTGCTGACCGCACTGGACGCCGCGCACCACCAGGTGTTGCTGACCACCCCGGAACGGCCGTCGCTCAAGAATCTGCGGCTCACGCTCGACATGTGCGACTTGCTTGGGTACCCCCGCGAGGTCCGGGCGATCGTCGTTAACCGGTCCGACTCGCGGGTCGGGCTGAGCCGGACCGAGGTGGAGGACCTGGTCCGGCACCCGATCGCTGGACACCTGCCGTCGCGCCGAGACGTACCGGCCTCGATCAACCGGGGCGTACCGCTGACCATGACCGAGCCCGAGCACATGTTCAGCCTCGCGGTCCGGCGACTGGTCAACGAGCAGATCGTGCTGACCACCGACGTGCCGGCGCCGGACCAGCAGTCCTGGAGTTGGTGGTGGTGACCCGGATTTCACCCAGGTGAAGAACGGGCGGACAACCTGGCGGACCCCGTCGCGCCGATACAGACTTTTGTTGAACGCTGTATCTGCTGGGGGGCGGACCATGACCGGGACGATCAGGGTCGCCGTCGTCGACGGCCACACGTTGATCCGCTACGGACTCGCCGGGCTGATCGCCGAACATGCCGACCTCACCCTCGTCGGCGAGGCCGGCAGCAGCGCGGAGGCGCCGCGGATGGTCGCGGCCACCTGCCCGGATGTGGTCACGCTCGACGTCGCCCTGCCCGACGGCGACGGTATGAGACTCGCCCGGCACCTGCGCGACCGGTACCCGGCTCTCGGGATCGTGATGCTCACCTCCGACGGCCAGGACGACGTACTGTTCCGCGCGCTCGAGACCGGCGTGTCTGCGTTCGTCACCAAGACCGCGCCGGCCAGCGAGGTCCTGGCGGCGATCCGGCATGCCGCGGTCGCGGCCACCTCGTTCACTGCGACCGGTCTGGCCAGGGCGCTCGAACGCCGCGGCACCGGTACGCCCGACGCCGTAGCGCTCAGCCCACGCGAGCACGAGGTGCTGACTCTGCTCCGCGACGGGTTGTCGGTACCGGAGATCGCACGCGCGATGTTCATCAGCCGGTCGACGGCCAAGACCTACGTCGCCCGGGTCTACGAGAAGCTCGGCGCCTCGAACCGCGCCCAGGCGCTGATGACGGCGCTACGCGACGGCCTGATCGACCACGCTCACGCCAGGCCGGCCTGATCCGTGGCAAGCCGCGCGGCCTGTTTCGCAGTCAGACGATCGGCCGGTCGCTTGAGCAGCAGGCCCTGCAGGAGCGGGGCGAGCGGACCGGCGTACCGGAACGGCTCCGGCGGGTCCTGGACCACCGCGACCAGCGTGCTGAACGGGTCCCCGGTGCCGAACGGCGGCCGGCCCTCGACCGCGGCGTACAGCGTCGCGCCGAGCGAGAACAGGTCCGACTCCGGGCCGTCGGCGTCACCGCGGGCGCGCTCCGGGGAAAGGTACGCCGGGCTGCCGGCGATCCCGCCGGCAGGCATCGTCGTCTGGTCGTCCGGGACGGACGCGATACCGAAGTCGGTGAGCACCACTCGGCCGTCGTCGCACAGCTGGATGTTGGCCGGCTTCACGTCGCGGTGCACCAGCCCGGCGCGGTGCACGGCCTGCAGCGCGTCCAGCACCCGCAGGGCGATCCGTGCCACGTCGGCGACCGGCAGCGGGCCGTCGGCCAGAGCCGCGGCCAGCGTCCGCCCGGTCAGCAGTTCGAGTACGATCCACGGCTCGCCGCCGTCCTCGATCAGGTCATGCACACCGACGATCCCGGGGTGGTCCAGCCGGGCCAGTGCGCGGGCCTCGACCAGCGCGGTCTCGGTCACGATCACCTGCTTGAGGGCCACCTCGCGGCCGAGCAGTTCGTCGGTAGCCCGCCAGACCCGGCCCATGCCACCACGGCCGAGCTGACAGCTGAGCCGGTACCGGCCGCCCACCAAACGGCCTTGTGTTGTCTCGCGTACCAGCTCGGCTACCGTCATGACCGCTCACCTCATCGAGTGACCTAATGCCATGACTCAGATGCTTCTCTTCGGGCGTTCGCAGCACATGGTGGACGAGCCCTGATCGGACCCGCAACGTCCACCGAAGGGTGCCCCGGACCCGGCAGTGAGCGGGGTCAGGGTCGGGCCAGGGTGTGACACGCGATCGCGGCCGCGGCGACCACGTTGAGCGAGTCGACGCCGAGCTCCATCGCCTTCGGGCTCATCGCGATCCGGACCGCCTGATCGGCCTCGTGCAGCCACCGCGACGACAGCCCGTGGCCCTCCGACCCGAGCATCAGTGCGATCCGCCCGTCGGTGTCCACGTCGTCCAGCGATACGGCATCGTCGGCGGGTGTCAGCGCCAGCAACCGGAACCCCGCCTCCCGTACCGCGGTGAGCCCGTCGTGCCAGTCGGCCATCCGGGTGTACGGGATGGCGAACACCGCACCCATGCTGACCTTGACCGCCCGCCGGTACAGCGGGTCCGCGCAGCGAGGCGACAACACCAGCCCGTCGATCCCCAGCGCCGCCGCGCACCGGAATATCGCTCCGACGTTGGTGTGGTCGACGAGGTCTTCGAGGATGAGGATTCGGGCCGCACCGTCGAGGACCGAGGTCAGGGTGCGGACGGGGCGGCGATGGTACGACGCCAGCGCCCCGCGATGTACGTGGAAGCCGGTGACCTGCTCGGCAAGTTCCGGCGTGACGACGTACACAGGTACGTCCGGCCAGCGCTCCAGCACATCGGCCAGCGAATCGAGCCAGCGTGGAGTGAGGAGGAACGAGCGCGGCTCGTACCCGGTCTCGGCCGCGCGCCGGATCACCTTCTCGCCCTCGGCGATGAAGATGCCGTGCTCGGCCTCGAGCAGCTTGCGCAGGTTGACGTCGCGCAGGTCGACGTACTCGGCCAGCCGCGGGTCGGCCGGGTCCTCGATCGCGATCCGCGGGCTCACGCCCCGGCCAGCCCGACCACGTCGCCGATCACGATGATGGCCGGCGCACCGAGACCCGCGTCCGTCATCGCCGTCGCGATGCCGCCGAGGTCTGCGATCACCGAACGCTGGGCGGGCAGCGTGCCGTCCGCGATCGCGGCCGCCGGCGTGCCGGCCGGACGTCCGTGTGCGACCAGCTCGGCGGCGATGGCGGGCAGGTTCTGCACGGCCATCATCAGCACCAGCGTGCCCTTGAGGCGCGCCAGCGCGGCCCAGTCCACCAGCGAGTCGGGATGACCGGGCGGGATATGCCCGGACACAACGGTGAACTCGTGCGTGACGCCCCGGTGCGTGACCGGGATGCCGGCGTTCGCCGGGACCGAGATCGCGCTGGTGATGCCGGGCACGCAGGTCCACGGCACGCCGGCCGCGGCACAGGCCAGTGCCTCCTCGAAGCCGCGGCCGAACACGTACGGGTCGCCGCCCTTGAGCCGGACCACGAGCTTGCCCTGCTTGGCACGATCGACCAGGACCCCGTTGATCTCCTCCTGCGTGGCGGCGCGGCCGCGCGGCAGCTTCGCGGCGTCGATCAGCTCGACGTCGGGGTGCAACTCGTCGAGCAACTGTTGGGGAGCCAGTCGGTCGGCGACGACCACGTCCGCCTCGGCCAGCAGCCGGCGGCCGCGGACGGTGATCAGCTCGGGGTCGCCAGGTCCGCCTCCCACCAGGTACACGCCCGGCTGCTTGTCGGCCGACGCGCGGGCGCCGATCGACCCGGTACGCAGCCCCTCGAGGACGGCGTCCCGTACCGCCGCCGAGCGCCGGTGGTCACCGCCGCCGAGGATGCCGACGCTGACCGGGCCGTGGTCACCGGATGCGGGCGTCCACGCCGTACCGCGGGTGCGGTCGTCCGAGCGGACGCAGAAGATCCGCCGCTCGGCGGCCTCGGCCGAGATCGCCTCGTTCGCGGCCGGGTCGTCGGTCGCCGCGATCACGTACCAGGCGCCATCCAGATCGCCCGGCTCGTACCGCCGCCGGATCCAGCTGAGCGCGTCATCGCCGAGTAGGCCCTCGATCGTCGGCGTGATGCTCGGCGAGATCAGGTCCACGCGGGCGCCGGTGGCGAGCAGCTTCGGCAGCCGCCGCTGCGCCACTCCCCCGCCGCCGACGACGACCACCCGGCGGCCGTCGAGCACCAGCCCGGCTAGGTAGGGCGAGGTCACGCCTCCTCGATCCCGGCCGACTCGAACGTCGCCATGTCCCGCAGCGCGCGGACCGCGGCGCGCAGGATCGGGTACGCCAGCACCGCACCGGTCCCCTCACCCAGCCGCAGGTCGAGATCGACCAGCGGTCGCAGCCCGAGCGTCTTGAGCGCGATCGCGTGCCCGGGCTCGACCGACTGGTGACCGGCCACGCAGTAGTCGATCGCCGTTGGCTTCAGCGCCTGCGCGACGAGTGCGGCCGCGCCCGCGATCATGCCGTCCAGGATCACCGGTACGCGATTGGCCGCGCCGCCCAGGATGAATCCGGCCAGCGCCGCGTGCTCGAGTCCGCCGTACGCTTCCAGGGCCTCGAGCGGCTCGGACGCGGGTACGTCGTGCAGCGCGAGCGAGGCGCGGACCACCTCGGTCTTGTGTGCGAGCGTGACGTCGCTAACTCCTGTGCCGCGCCCGGTCACCTGGGCGGCCGTACTGCCGGTGAATGTCGCGACCAATGCCGCGGACGGGGTGGTGTTGGCGATGCCCATGTCACCGGTCAGCAGGCAGTCGTACCCCTGGCTGACCAACTCGTCGGCCAAGTCCGTGCCGGCCAGCACGGCTTTCCGGACCTCGTCATCCGTCAGTGCCCGCTCGGTACGCATGTCCCGGGTGCCCGCGCGCACCTTGCGGTGCAGGATGTCGAGACCGGCCACATCCGCGGCGACACCGACGTCCACGACGCGTACGTCCGCGTGGTTGCTCGCGGCAAACACGTTCACCGCGGCGCCGCCCGCGGCGAAGTTCGCCAGCATCGCGGCGGTCACCTCCTGCGGCCAAGGCGTCACACCCTGGGCGTGCACCCCGTGATCGCCGGCGAACACCGCCACCACGGCCCGCTCGGGCACCGGCGGTGGGCAGACGCCGGCCATCCCGGCGACCCGTATCGACAGCTCCTCCAGGACGCCGAGCGAGCCGGCCGGCTTGGTGAGCGCGAGCTGCCGCTGCTCGGCGGCCGCCATGGCTGCGGCGTCGGCAGGGCGGATCCGGGCCAGGTAGTCGTCGATCCTCACCCCGGCATCTTCGCATTCGTTCCGGCCGGGCCCGGCCGCACGCCCCGATGTTCCAAGTGACAGACACCGCACTCGGATCTGCGGATGCGGCCCGGTACCGACGACCCGGCTGACGTGCGCCTGCGGGATGTGGAAGTCTCAATCGTGTAGGACCGGTTACGAGACTCGTTGGAGGATGACCAGCATGTCGCTCGAACGTCCGACCGCGCCGAACCCGTACGACTACCTGCCGAAGGTGGGCTCGTTCACGGTGACCAGCACCGACGTCACCGACGGCCAGCCGATGGGTGCCGCCCAGGTGTTCGCCGCCGGCAACACCTCGCCGCAGCTGAGCTGGGAGGGTTTCCCGGAGGGCACGAAGGGATTCGTCGTCACCTGCTTCGACCCGGACGCACCGACGCCGTCCGGCTTCTGGCACTGGCTGCTGGTGAACCTGCCGGCGTCCACCACATCGCTGCCCGCAGGGGCCGGTAGTGAGGGCGCGCAGTTGCCGACCGGTGCCTTCCAGACCCGCAACGACTTCGGCGCCAAGGCTTTCGGCGGGGCCGCACCGCCGTCCGGCGACGTCGCGCACAGGTACTTCTTCGCGGTGCACGCTATCGACGTCGACTCGCTACCAGTCGACTCCGACGCCAGCGCCGCGGTCGTGAACTTCAACCTCGCCTTCCACACGCTGGCGCGCGCGATCATCACACCGACGTACCAGGAGCCGTGACGGCCTCAGAACACCTCTGCGGCGGCGACCTTGTCGACCAGGAGCTTCGGTGGGTCGAAGCGGGCGCCATACCTGCTGGCTAGTTCGCGGGCCCGGTCGGCGAATCCGGCCGGGCCACCGGCGTACGCGTTTACGTACTGCAACGCCCCACCGTGCAGCGGCGGGAAACCGATACCGAAGATCGAGCCGATGTTCGCGTCCGGCACCGAGCGCAGCACGCCCTCCTCGAGGCAGCGGATCGTCTCCAGCGACATCGCGAACGCCATCCGCTCGCCGAGATCCTCGAACGGTACGTCGTTCGCACGCGCGAACTCGTCCCACAGCCCCGGCCACAGATGCTTCGGCCCGTCGGCCGGGTACTCGTAGAACCCGGCGCCGCCGGCCTTGCCGGTGCGGCCCAGTTCGACCAGCCGGTCCAGCACCACGGTCCCCGGGTGGTCGGCGAACGCACCCGCGCTCTCGCCGGCCTCCTGCGCGGCATGACGGATCTTCTGCGGCAGCGTGAGCGTCACCTCGTCGAGCATCGCCAGCGGCGGGGCCGGGAACCCGAACAGCGTCGCCGCCCGTTCGATCGTGACCGGGTTGATGCCCTCGGCAACCATCGCCGCGGCGTCCATCACGAGGGTCCCGAACACCCGGGAGGTGAAGAAGCCGCGGCTGTCGTTGACGACGATCGGCGTCTTCTTGATCTGCCGCACCACGTCGTACGCCTTGGCAAGCGCGACGTCCGAGGTCTGCCCGCCGACGATCAGCTCGACCAGCGGCATCCTGTCCACCGGCGAGAAGAAATGCATGCCGATGAAGTCCTGCGGCCGGTCCACGCCCTCGGCCAGACGCGTGATCGGCAGGGTCGAGGTGTTCGAGCACAGCAGCGCGTCAGGCTCGACCACCGAGGCGATCTCTGCGAACACCTTGTTCTTCAGCGCCGGGTCCTCGAAGACCGCCTCGATCACCAGGTCGCAGCCGGTCAGGTCCTCGGCACGGTCGGTCGGCGTGATCCGGCCGAGCAGCTCGTCCACCTTCTCCTGGCTGGTACGACCCTTTCCGAGTTGCTTCGCCGAGTACGCCTTGCCCTTCTCCGCCGCCACCGTGCTGACGTCCTTGAGGACGACCTCGATACCGGCCTTGGCGCAGACATACGCGATGCCGGCGCCCATCATGCCCGCGCCGAGCACCCCGACCTTCCGGGCCCGGTACGCGGGTACCCCGTCCGGCCGCGAGGCACCACCGTTGACGGCCTGCAGGTCGAAGAAGAACGCCTGGATCATGTTCTTGGCGATCTGCCCGGTTGCCAGCGACACCAGATACCGCGACTCGATCCGGGTCGCGGTCTCGAAGTCCACCTCAGCACCTTCGACGGCCGCGGACAGGATCGCCCGCGGTGCCGGGTAGGGCGCTCCCTTCAACTGCTTGCGCAGGTTCGCCGGGAACGCCGGCAGGAACGCGGCCAGCTTCGGGTTGGACGGCGTACCGCCCGGCATCCTGTAGCCCTCGCGGTCCCACGGTTGTTTCGCGTCGCCGTCGTACTCGCGGATCCAGTCGTACGCCTTGGCGAGCACCTGGTCGGCCGGTACGACGTCGTCGACGATGCCGACCGATTGCGCGTGTGCGGGCTTCATCCGCTGGCCCTGGACAAGTACGTTCATCAGCGCGTCCTGGATGCCGAGCATCCGGGTCACCCGGGTGACACCGCCCGCGCCGGGCAGCAGGCCGAGACTGACCTCCGGCTGGCCGATCTCGTAGTTGCCCTCGGCAGCGATCCGGCGGTGACACGCCAGCGCGATCTCCAACCCCCCGCCGAGCGCGGCACCGTTGATCGCGGCAACGACCGGGACTCCGAGGGTCTCCAGTGTGCGCAGCCGGCGCTTCATCTCCTCCAGCGCCTCGAACAGCTCGGCCGCACCGCCCTCGTTCACCGCACGCAGCATGTTGAGGTCGCCGCCGGCGAAGAAGGTGTCCTTGCCACTGGTGATGACAACACCGCTGATGCTGCCCTTTTCGGCGACCAGCCGGTCGACGGTCTCACCCCAGGCCTGCTGGAACCGGGCGTTCATCGTGTTGGCACGCTGGTTAGGGTCGTCGATCGTCAGCGTGACGATGCCGTCCTGGTGCTTCCAGCCGATCATGCCGCCAGCCTTTCGATGATGGTCGCGACACCCATGCCGCCGCCGACGCACGCGGTCGCCAGTCCGTACCGCAACTCGCGACGTTCGAGTTCGTCGAGCAGGGTGCCGATCTGCATGGCGCCGGTCGCGCCGAGCGGGTGCCCCATCGCGATCGCGCCACCGTTCACATTCACCTTCTCGTGCGGTACGCCGAGCTCGGTCATGAAGTGCAGCACCGGTGCGGCGAAGGCCTCGTTCATCTCGTACAGGTCGATGTCGCCTGGCTCGAGTCCCGCCTTGGCCAGCGCCTTGCGGGCCGACGGCGCCGGGCCGGTGAGCATGATGAGCGGGTCAGCTCCGCTGACGGCGGCCGCGACGATCCGTGCCCGGGGTACGGCCTGGAGCGCCTCAGCGGCACGTTCGTTGCCAACGGCGATCAGCGCCGCGCCGTCGACGATGCCGGAGGAGTTGCCGGCGTGGTGGACGTGCTCGATCCGCTCGACGGTGACGTACTTCTCCAGCGCCACCGAGTCGAACCCGCCGTGCTCGCCGATGGCGGCGAACGACACCGGCAGCGCGGCCAGCGTCTCGACCGTCGTACCGGGTCGGACCAACTGGTCGTGGTCGAGGATCGGCAGCCCGTTCCGATCGTGCACGGGGATCACCGAGCGGGTGAAGTATCCGTTGGCCCAGGCCTTCGCGGCGCGCGCGTGCGACTCGGCCGCGTACGCGTCGACCTCGGTGCGCGAGTAGCCGTTCAACGTGGCCAGCAGGTCGGCGCTGACACCCTGCGGGACGAAGTTCGTCCGCAGCGCGGTCTCCGGGTCCATCGCCCAGGCACCGCCGTCGGAGCCCATCGCGACCCGTGACATCGACTCGACACCGCCGGCCAGGATGAAGTCCTCCCAGCCAGACCGGATCCGCTGCGCCGCCTGATTCACCGCCTCGAGACCGGACGCGCAGAACCGGTTGAGCTGGACGCCGCCCGTGGTGTCTGGGTACCCGGCCGCGATCACCGCGGTCCGGGCGATGTCCATACCCTGTTCGCCGATCGGCGAGACAACGCCCAGCACGACGTCGTCGATCGCGGTCGGGTCGAGGTCCGGGTGCCGGCGGCGTACCTCGTCCAGCAGGCCGGTGATCAGGGTGATCGGCTTGACCTCGTGCAACGCACCCGTCGGCTTGCCCTTGCCCCGCGGCGTACGGATCGCGTCGTAGATGAACGCATCGGTGGCCATGCTCCAAATTGTGACAGTTTGACTGTCACGATGGTCAAGGCCGCGCCACTATGATCTCCGCCATGCCCTCGCTGCCCGACCCGGAGTTGCTGACGGTCGATGAGCTGTCGGCCCGGGTCGGAATGACCGTACGGACCCTGCGCTTCTACGCCAGCCGCGGGCTGATGCCGCCGCCGATACGCAAGGGCCGGGTCGGGTACTACGGCGCGGACCACATCGCGCGACTCGAACTGGTCCGCGAACTGCAGGCGCACGGCTTCACCCTGTCGGCGATCGAGGGCTACCTGGACCGCCTGCCGGTCGAGGCGACGCCGGCCGACATCGCCCTGCACCGGACCCTGCTGACGCCGTGGATGCGTGACCTGCCGGAGACGATGACCCGCGAACAGCTGGTACGCAAGTCCGGGCGCGACCTGTCCGACGACGACCTCGAACTCATGGTCGCGCTGGGTGTGGTCGAGCCGACCCCGGACGACGACGTCTTCCAAGTCGCGACGGCGCATCTGTCCCTAGGTCTGGAGTTGCTCGAGCTCGACGTACCGGTGGACGCGGTCCGCCAGGTCGGCCGCATCTTCACCAACCACGGCCGGGCGATCGCCGAGGAACTGACCGACGTATTCCGCAAGGCGGTCCTCCCCCACTACCGCGAGACAGGCGAGCCCCCAGAACGCATCCAAGAGCTGGTCGAACGCTTCAAGCCAGTCACCATCCAGGGCCTGGTCCTCGCCTACGAACGCGCGGCCAACGAAACCCAGCGCGAATCAGTCCGCCGAGCCCACCGCCGCTAATCGCACCCTTGCCGATCATCGGCCCCAACTGGTCACGCCGCCCTCCGCGGCCGAGTGCAGGCAGGCTCGCGACTGACCCCTGACCATCTACATCCAACGATCGCCAGCCGGGTACTCCGACCGCCGGCCATCGCCAGCCAGCGATCGGCGTCTGACCATTCGGGTCCGATGATCGCCCGGCCGGGTTCCGATGCTGGCCGCACCGGCGGAGGCGGTCATGCCGGTCGGCGGCGTCCGAGCAGGCCGTCCACCTGGACGTTGGTGATCATCGGACGCGGATGGTCACGCGCGCCAGTGTTCCGGCGCCGGTCGGATGCCGGCGCATGACCATTCGGGTCCGATGATCGCTAATCCTCGAGAGGTAAGCGGAGGTAGGTGAGGCCGCGGAGGTCCAGGACGGTGCCGGTCGGGGTGCTCACCACCCGGAGGAGGACTTGTTTGCAGCTGGAGCAGCGGGCGACCAGGCCGGGCGCGTCGACGTACACGTGTGCCTTGGCGAAGACCTCGGTGCGGCCGCAGCCGTTGCACCGGCCGGTCGCCGTGGTCACGTCGACAGCGAAGATCTCGCGCAGCGTCCCGGCTGCCGCGTTGCCGTCCAGGTAACTCATCCGATGCCTCCGAAACGCTCGGTTCTGATCGTCGCCGGATCGTGGCCGGCATCCACCAGCAGGTCGGCCGCGGCCTCGACGAACGGGGTCGGCCCGCACACGTACGTCGTCGGCGACGCCGAAGGCGGCCAGGTCACCTCGTCGATCAGCGAGGCATCGATCCGCCCGACCCGGGAGACACCCGCCGGCGCAGACCGGGTGTACGCGTAGGTCAGGTCCACATCACCGCGAGCCGCCAGCTTGTCCAGTTCCGCGGCATAGATCACGGCTTCCGGCCGGCGTACCGAATAGAGCAGGCGAGCAGGCGCACCGGAACGGATCATCGCCATCAGAGGTACGACGCCCGACCCGCCACCGACGAGTTGCACCGGACCCGGCTGGCCGGGCCGCCAGACGAACCAGCCGCCGACCGGGCCGCGGATCTCCAGCGGATCGCCCGCGGCCAGCACCTGGGTCAGATACGGAGACACCTCACCGTCGTCCAGCCTCTCCACGGTGATCTCCAGCATGGGGCTCGCCGAGGCGATCGAGTACGACCGGCTGGCCCGGTACCCGTCCGGAGCGGTCAGCCGGATATCGACATGCTGGCCCGCCAGATGCCCCGGCCAGTCCGGTATGTCGACGACGACGGTCCGGCAGGTCGCGGTCTCGTCCCGAACGGCGGTGACGGTACCGACCTGCCAGCTCAGTCGCCGGCGTACCGCTGCTCGCGCCATGGGTCGCCGTACTCGTGGTAGCCCGCCGTCTCCCAGAATCCGAGCTCGTCGGTGTCGGAGAGCGTGATGCCACGCACCCATTTGGCGCTCTTCCACAGGTACAGGTGCGGAACCAGCAGCCGGGCCGGACCGCCGTGCTCGGGATGCAGGTCGTCGCCGTCGTACCGGTGCGCGATCCAGGCCTGGCCGTCGAGCAGGTCCTCCAGCGGCAGGTTGGTCGTATAGCCACCGTAGCTCGAGACAAACGCGAAGTCGGCCGCCGTCTCGACGTCCTCGAGCAGCACGTCGAGGGAGACACCCTCCCAGTGCGTCCCCAGCTTCGACCAGCGTGTCACGCAATGCAGGTCGACGGTCGGCTGCTCATGCGGCAGGGCGAGGAACGCCTGCCAGTCCCAGCGATGCACCGTCCCTGTTTCGGTGGTGATGCTGAACTCCCAGTGTTCGGGCAGGATCCGTGGCGTCGGCCCCGCCGACAGCACCGGGAAGTCCTCGACAAGGTATTGCCCCGGCGGCAGGTCGGGCCCAGAGCGCCGCTTCCCACCGAACCCGTGCGAAATGATCCCCACGAGCAGAAGAGTAGCCCTCAGATGCCGAGGGAACGGCCGATGATTTCCTTCATGATTTCGGTCGTGCCGCCGTAGATGGTCTGGATCCGGCTGTCCACGTACGCCTTTGCGATCGGGTACTCGGTCATATAGCCGTAGCCGCCGTGCAGTTGCAGGCACCGGTCGACCACCTTCTTCTGCAGTTCGGTGGTCCACCACTTCGCCATCGCCGCCTCGGAGACCGACAGCGTCCCGGCGTTCAGTTCCTGTACGCAGCGGTCGACGAACACCCGCGCGATCTGCGTCTCGGTGGCGGTCTCGGCGAGCACGAACCGGCTGTTCTGGAACGACCCGATCGGCCGGCCGAACGCCGTGCGGTCCTTGACGTAGTCCAGCGTCGTCGCGAGTACGAGCTCGCAGGCGATCGCGGCCACGACCGCGATGCTCAGCCGTTCCTGCGGGAGCTTCTCCATCAGATAGACGAAGCCCTTGCCCTCCTGGCCGAGCAGGTTCGCAGCCGGCACTCGTACGTCGTCGAAGAACAGTTCGGCGGTGTCCTGCGCCTTCAGCCCGATCTTGTTCAGGTTGCGGCCGCGTTCGAACCCCGGCATGCCGCGCTCGACGGCCAGCAGCGAGATGCCCTGGTACCCCGCGGCCTGGTCGGTCTTGGCGACCACGATCACCAGGTCGGCCAGGATCCCGTTCGAGATGAACGTCTTCTGCCCGTTGAGGATGTAGTGGTCGCCATCGCGCACCGCGGTCGTCTGGATGCCCTGCAGGTCGCTTCCCGCGCCGGGCTCGGTCATCGCGATCGCCGTGATCAGCGATCCGTCGCAGAAGCGCGGCAGCCAGCGCGCCTTCTGCTCGTCGGTCGCGTAGTCCAGCAGGTACGCCGAGACGATGTCGGTGTGGATAGTGAACCCGACCCCGCTACCCCGCGCCCGGGTGATCTCCTCGAGCAGCACGGCGTTGAACCGGAAGTCGCGCACGCCTCCGCCGCCGTACTCTTCCGGCATCATGAATCCGAGCAGCCCCTGCTCACCGGCCGCCGTCCACAGCTCGCGCGGGACGATCCCGGCCGCCTCCCACTCCTCGTGATGCGGGACGACCCATTTGTCGCAGAAGGCCCGCACGGTGTTGCGGAACGCGTCGTGGTCGGCGTCGAAGAGTTGTCGTTCCACCTGGGTCAACCTTCCTCGGACTGGACAGCGGCGCCGGATGCGATCAGCGCGTCGACGTCATCGATTCCCCAGGCGATCAATGCCTCGCGCGTATGCGCACCGGGCCTGGCGGGCGGCGTACCCAGACAAGTCGGAGTCCGCGAGAACCGCGGCGACGGCGCGGGCTGCCGAACACCGTCGTGCTCGACGAACACGCCACGCGCATCCAAATGCGGATGCGACGCACCAAGCGGCAGAACCGGAGCGACACAAGCCTCGGATCCGTCGAAGATCGCCGTCCACTCCGTCTGGGTCTTCGTCGCGAAGGTCTCGGCGAGCACCTTGCGCAGCTCCGGCCAGTTCGCCGGGTCGTTGCGGTCCGGTGGGTCGATCCCGAGCAGCCGGATCAGTTCGGCGTAGAACTGCGGCTCCAGCGCGCCGACGGCCATCCACTCGCCGTCGGCCGTTTCGTACACGTCGTAGAACGGGGCGCCGGTGTCGAGCAGGTTCACGCCGCGCTGGTTCCGCCATGTGTCGGCCGCCAGCCCACCCAGCAGCATCGTGGTCAGATGGGCGGCGCCGTCCACGATCGCGGCGTCGACGACCTGACCACGCCCGCTGCCCCGCGCCTCGACAAGGGCTGCCAGTACGCCGACCACCAGATAGAGAGCGCCGCCGCCGAAGTCACCGAGCAGGTTTACTGGTACCTGCGGCGGACCACCCGCGCGACCGGTCGCGTGCAGCGCACCGGCCAGCGCCAGGTAGGTGATGTCGTGCCCGGCCGACGACGCCAGCGGCCCCTCCTGGCCCCATCCGGTTATCCGCGCGTACACCAACCGGGGGTTGAGCGCCAAGCACTCGTCCGGGCCGAGCCCGAGCCGCTCGGCGACACCCGGCCGGAAGCCCTCGACCAGGACGTCCGCTGTCGCGATCAGCCGGCGTACGGCGCCGAGTCCGGCCGGGTTCTTCAGGTCCAGCGCGACCGACCGGCGGCCGCGGGTCAGCAACTCGAACTCGGGCGGGCCGAGCATCAGCCCGCCGCCCGGCCGGTCGACCCGGAGCACGTCGGCGCCCAGCTCGGCGAGCAGCATCGCACCGAACGGTGCCGGCCCGATCCCCGCGAGCTCGACCACCTTCACACCGGCCAGCGGTCCCTGCGCCACGCGACCATTGTGACAGTACTACTGTCACAATGGTCAAGCGGCACCGTTGACCAGGCTGTTGTGGCTTTGAACAGGGCATACCGTGTTCGAACGCCACAACAGCCTGTTCATGGTGCCCCTGGCTGCACGAAGGGCAGCCCGGCGGGCGGACCGGTTTCGATCAACGCCAGCAGGGCCTCGGTATCGAGGTGGGCGTCGACGGCGTCGGCCAGGCGGTCCAGCCGGGCCTCACGGAGGGCGCGGAACGACGTACCGCCGTCAGGTCCCGGCTTGCCGACAGCGGCAGTGATCTCGGTCAGGAATTCGTGGCGGGCCGTATCGTCGTCGAGCAGCCCGTGCCAGATCGTTCCCCATATCGAGCCGGCCCGGCAGCCGCCGTCAAAGTCCTGCACCGCGGCGGTCGGCGTCACGATCCCGTGATGGATCTCGTACGCCGTCGGCGCCGGCCGGCCGAGCGTCTTCTCCACGGCGAATCTGGTTGCCACCGGCAACACGCCCAACCCGCGGACCGAGCCACCGCCCTCGACGCCGTCCGGATCATCGATCGCCCCGCCCAGCATCTGGTAGCCGCCACAGATGCCGAGCACGGCCCCACCACGCGCGACCCGGTCCGTCACCGCGGTCGCCAGACCGGTGGAACGCAGCCAAGCCAAGTCGGCCATTGTCGCGCGAGACCCCGGCAGCACGACCAGGTCGGCATCGCGTACGTCGGCCGGGTCGGCGGTGAAGAACACCGTGGTCGACGGCTCGGCCGCGAGCGCATCCAGATCGGTGAAGTTGGAGATCCGCGGGAACCGCACCACCGCGATCGACAGGCCGCCCGACGACGAGGCCCGCCGCCCCGGGATGTCGAGAGCGTCCTCGGAGTCCAGCCACAGATCCCGCAGCCACGGCAGCACGCCGAGCACCGGACGGCCGGTCACGTCGCGCAGCATCTCCAGCCCCGGCGAGAGCAGCGACAACTCACCGCGGAACTTGTTCACCACGTACCCGCTGATCAAGCGCTGATCGTCGGCGTCGAGCAGCGCGAGCGTGCCGAACATCGACGCGAACACGCCGCCGCGATCGATGTCGCCGACCACAAGCACGGGTGCGTCGATGTACCGCGCCAGTCCGAGGTTGACGTAGTCGGACTGGCGCAGGTTGATCTCGGCCGGACTGCCCGCGCCCTCGCAGACCACCACGTCGTACCGGCCGGCCAGGTCCTCGTACGCCGCGAACGCCGCCTTCGCCAGTTCCGTACGCCGGGTGGTGAAGTCGCGCGCGTCCAGGTCGCCCCACGGCCGGCCCATCAGCACCACATGGCTGCGGCGGTCGCTGCCCGGCTTGAGCAGCACCGGGTTCATCGCGGCCTGCGGCTCGACCCCAGCGGCGATCGCCTGGATCCACTGTGCCCGGCCGATCTCGGCACCGTCGGCGCAGACCATCGAGTTGTTCGACATGTTCTGCGCCTTGTACGGCGCCACCCGCACGCCGCGGCGCGCAAGCCACCGGCACAGACCGGTGACCAGCGTGGTCTTGCCCGCGTCGGAGGTCGTACCGGCGATCATCAGCGGCCTGGCTGTCACCAGGGGATCGTATGTTGACCCCATGAAGTACATGCTGCTGATCTACGGCAACCAGGAGACCTGGGACCTGCTCGAGCGGCGCGGGTACGGCGACCTGATGAAGCGGCACGTGGCGCTCGGCGGGGAACTGGCCGCATCGGGCGAGTTCGCCGGCAGCGGCGGCCTGACGACGGCCGCCGCCCGTATCGTCCGGGTCCGCGACGGCGAGACCGAGGTCACCGACGGCCCGTACGCGGAGGCCAAGGAGGTGCTGGCCGGTTACTACCTGGTCGACTGCGACAGCCTCGACCGCGCCACCGAGATCGCCGCCAGGATCCCCGAGGCCGAGCTCAACCTGGTCGAGATCCGCGCCCTGATGGACCCCCGGGCCGAGTACGGCACCTGACTTGACGGGCCGAGCCGCGCCCCGCTCCCGTACGGTCACCACGGTCCGATGCGCGTACGAGAGCCGCGCGGCCTAGAGTGGCGGCATGACGACAGGGAGCGGAATCCGGGTGGTCGACGCCCGCGAACGCAGCAGATTCGAAGCACTCGATGAGGACGGCAACCTGATGGGGTTCGCCGACTATCTGCTGCTGGGCGGAACGATCCGCTTCACTCACGCAGAGACGTTGCCGGCGTACCGCGGACGCGGTGTCGCCAGCACAGTCGCCGAGGCGTCGTTGCGGGCCGCCAAAGATGCCGGGCTGCGGGTCAAGCCGGACTGCCCGTATTACCAGTCCTACTTCGAAGAGCACCCGGAGTGGGCCGAACTTCTGGAGAAGAGCCACAGTGGCTGACCTGGGCAGGCTCGAGTGGCGCCCCGCGACCGAACACCCCGAGTTGCTGGCCGAGCCGGTGCGCGCCATTGCCGGCGACTATGGAGCGGAGGTCGCGCCGATCGACCCGTCCCTCGCCGACACCGCCGCGTTCTGCGCCGAGTACGACGTGCCGATGGCGGCGTCCGCGAACTGCGTGGTCGTGCTCGGCAGGCGGGCCGGCGAGTCGACGTACGCTGCGGTGATGGTCCTGGCCACCGATCGCGCCGACATCAACGGGGTGGTACGCCGCCACCTCGGCGTACGCAAGATCTCCTCCGCCGCGCAGCACGATGCCGTCGACAGGACCGGCATGGAGTACGGCGGGATCACCCCGCTCGGCCTGCCGGCGGACTGGCCGGTACTCGTCGACGCGGCGGTGGCCGCTGCCGGGCTTGTGGTGATCGGCAGCGGCATCCGCGGCTCAAAACTGGTTCTCGACGGCAACCAGCTGACCAAGTTGGCGACGGCAACGGTTCTCGACCTGGCACTGCCGGCCTGAGCACGACGCGGGGGCGGGGATGGCAGACACGACGCACGAGGCGGCACTGGGGGCGGGCCACGACTGGCCGGCCGAGTACGCCGCGCTGACCACTACCGAGGCAGAACGCCCGTTGACCCCGGAGGAACTTGAACGGATGTCGATGGCCGCGTTCGTGCTCGGCCACGACCCGGAGGTCAGCGCGTACCGGGAGCGGGCGCACGAGGCGTACCTGGCGCAGGGCCGGATCGCCGAGGCGGTCCGGGCCGCGTTCTGGCTCGGCTTCCACCTGCAG
>JBKPSJ010000419.1:0-9674 GCA_046765875.1 Actinomycetota bacterium | reverse complement strand
ATACGCGATCCTTAGTGCCGTCTCGTGGGCTCGGAGATGTGTATAAGAGACAGCCCGTCGACCGGTCCGGCCAGCGCATGGGCAAGCCGGCTGACGTCGCGCCAGTGCTCGTCGACGAGCGCCTGGAACGGCGGCAGGTCCACCTGTCCCTTCCTCGCAACCACCACGCCAGTACAACGCACGCCGGTCGCGAGATGTGAGTTCGGGTCGTACAGTCCTGCGGTCAGAATCGGCCAGGAACCGGCCGCTGCTGTGGTGGCGCGGCCCGTACGGCCCGTGATCAGCGAATTCTGACCGCAGGACTGCACGGATTGGACGTCTGCCACGCTGGTGCCATGGCGAAGCGCCCGAGTGTGGTTGCGCACCGCGGCGCGAGTGACACCAGTCCCGAGCACACGCTGACGGCGTACCGCAAGGCGATCGAGGCCGGCGCTGACGGGCTGGAGTGCGACGTACGGCTGACCGCCGACGGTCATCTCGTCTGCGTACACGACCGGCGGATCGAGCGCACCTCGGACGGCCGCGGCGTGTTGTCCACGATGAACCTGGAGGAGCTGAACGGCCTGGACTGGGGCTCGTGGAAGAACCCGTGGGCCGACCTCGACGAGGACGCCGATCTGCCGGACCCGGACCTGCGCACGGTGCTCACGCTGGAGACGCTGCTGGCGATGGTGCGCGACTGCGGCCGCCCGGTCGAGGTGGCGATCGAGACCAAGCACCCGACCCGGTACGCCGGGCTGGTGGAACGCCGCCTGATCGAGATGCTGGACCGGTTCGGCTGGGCGTACCCGCGGCTCGGTACCGAGTCGCCGGCCCGGGTGATGAGCTTCTCCTGGCTGTCACTGCGGCGGCTGCGCGAACACGCACCCGGACTGCGCACGGTGCTGCTGATGGACCGGGTGCCGCTGCGGTTCCGGGACGGCTCGCTGCCCACAGGAGTGTCGATCGCCGGGCCGAGCCTTGAGATCGTCACCGCGCATCCGGAGTACGTCACCCGCTGCCACGGGCACGGCCATCCGGTGCACGTGTGGACCGTGAACGACGAGGCAGACATACGGCACTGCGCACGGATCGGCGTCGATGCGATCATCACCGACCGGCCGGAATCCACCTTGGCGATGCTGCGCACACTCGGTGAAGCCCAGCGCTGATTGATAGTAATCACGCGATTGCCCACGGTGATGATGTCGCGTGCCTGGTCAAGTGCCGTGCCGGGGAATCGTCGTATTCGTCACAGAACGCGCTCGGTGCGTTTTCGGGGCGCACATTCTGGGCAGGAGTGGTGCTGAATAGACATAGTTGGAGGCGTCTTCCCGCGTGTCACCCGCCACCCTGCCGGGACGTGTGCGATCCGCCGGGCTCTCCCTGCCGCATGAAGTGTCGGCGGTGGGTTCGGCACGGACCGCGCTCGACCGGTACCTGCAGGCGTACGGCATCGAGCCGGATCGCCGGCATGACGCGCGGCTGGTGCTCACCGAGCTGATCTCCAACTCGATCCGGCACGCGCCGCCGCTCGCGTCCGGTGACCTGATCGTTCGCTGGGGCCTGGATGCTCAGAACCTCTACCTCGAGGTCACCGACGGTCGCGGCAAGACCGAACCACAGCAGGTGAACGATTTACATCCGGAGTCGATCGGCGGTCGCGGACTGGCAATCGTCACCGTCCTGACCTCGTCGTGGGGCGTGCGGATGGACGGCAGCGACCGCACCGTGTACGCCGTCCTCCCCCGTTAGGTTCGCGCCGGCCTGCTTTGCAAGACTGCCCGGCATGAGTAAGAAGTCACGTCGTGCCGCGAAGACCTCCGGTGCCGTCCTGGATCCCGCCGACCTGGCCGATGTCGGGCCGCGCGAACCCTGCCCGTGCGGGTCGGGTAAGCGGTTCAAGCAGTGTCACGGCAAGGACCGCGGCCAGGACGTGTTCGTCGCCCGGCCGTTCGAGGGACTGCCCGGCGAGTGCGACCTGATCGCGTTCCGCGAGATCGTCCCGGCCGCGACCGCGGCGCTTACCCTGACCGGTGAGCACAAGGACCGCGAACTGACCCTGTGCACGGTGCTCCCGATGGCGATGCCGGCTCTGGTTCGCGAGGACGGCTCGATCCTGCTCGGTCTGCAGGTACACCACTCGACCGGCGACCCCAGCCGCGACCTCGGGCATGCGCTCACCGCGGCATTCGAGACCGATCCGGGCAACCCGGTGCGGATCGGCGACCTGCTCAGCGACGGCCCGCGGTTGCAGGACCTGGTCGACACCGCGGCACCGCTCGAGCCCGTGCTGCACGAGGGCTTCGACTTCTGGATCGCCGACGACACCGACGACCCGACCGGTGAGATCGCCGCCGGGTTGGAGCGTGCCAACGCGTCAGCGGACCCGACCGTACGGCTGAGCTCGGTCGAATCGGCGTACTGGACCCGGATCGGCGGCCGCCGGTACCTGCGCTGGGTGATGCCGCACGCCGAGGACGCCCTGCTCGACGGGCTGGCCCGGCTGCACGCCGCGGGACGGTCCTCGCTCGGCGACGGCACGCGGCTGATCGGCTCGTTCCGGGCGCTCGGGGTGCTCGTGCCGGTGTGGGAACTGCCCGCGGACCGCGAGGCCGAGGCGGTCGAGAAGCCGGCCGCGGAGTTCGGTACGGCGGTGGTCGAGGCGATGGCGAAGGACACTCCGCCGACGGCGGAGGAGCGGGCGGCCCGGGCCGGACTGGCGAACCGTCAGCTCACGATCCGTTGAGAACTCTCCCAAGAAACTGGGATTCCGGAGAAATGTGAACGGCCCAAGTCCTGCTGACGGGGGAGCAACAGGGCCTGGGCCTGGGTGAACAATACTCATCGCGCCCATCGGCAACAAGTCCTCCGATAAGGGATCTATAACGGCCCTCAGAGCGGGTCGCGGGACACCGGACAGGACATGCAACGCGGCCCGCCGCGGCCCGAGCCGAGTTCGGAACCGGCGATCCGGATCACCTCGATACCGGCCTCCTCCAGCCGGGCGTTGGTCTCCACCGTGCGCTCGTACGCGATGCACATCCGGGGTGCCAGCGCCAGGGTGTTGTTCCCGTCGTCCCACTGCTCGCGTTCTGCCGTCACCGGGTCCAGGCCGGTGTCGATCCGGCGCAGCGTGTCGATGCCCAGCGCCTTCGCCGCGGCGACAAGGAACGGCTCGGGCTCGGCGACGTGCAGGTGCGCACCGCCGTCCTCGGCGGTCACCGCGACAGCCTTGAGGTCTTCGGCCATGTTCGGGTACATCAGCACCGCGTCGACGTCGACCATCGTGCAGACCGTGTCCAGGTGCATGGTCGCTCGCTGTTGCGCGATCGGTACAGCGAGCACGGTGTGGGCGAGGTCCTTGTCGAACACCCGGCGAGCCAGTCGTTCGACTCCTGCCGGAGTGGTCCGCTCGCCGACCCCGACGGCGAGGACGCCACGGGCGAGCGCGAGAACGTCGCCACCCTCGACGTGTTCGAGCCGGTGGTCATAGATCCGCTCGGTGCCCTGGAAGCGCGGGTGATGGGTGTAGATCAGTTCAGTCAGCTGGCTCTCCCGCCGGCGGGCCGGCATCGCGAGCGAGGTGACCGCGACGGTGTCACCGATCCACACGCTCGAGTCGCGGGTGAACAGCAGGTTCGGCAGCGGGTCGATCACGAATTCCTCGTGCTCCAGCAGCGACGTCACCAGCCCGCCGGCGCGGACCTCGTCGTTGCGGATACCGGCCATGAGCGCGTCGGCCAGGTCCGCCGGCGCCTGCGACTCGAGGTGGGCGGCAAGGTACGCGCGCAGGGTGTCGCCCAGCCGCAGGTCGGAGGTGGCGTCGGCGATCGCCTTCGTACGGGCCTCCTCGCCCGTCAGCGCCTCGGCCAGCAGTACGCCGAGGTAGAGCACCTCGACACCGCGGTCACGCAGCGCCTGGGCGAACCGGTCGTGCTCGTCCTGGGCCCGGCCGACCCACGGGATTCCATCGAACAGCAGCTTGTCGTTGTTGCGCGGCGTGAGCCGGCGCAACTCGTTGCCCGGCCGGTGCAGCATGACCGTTCGTAGCCGTCCGACCTCGCTGTCCACCCCATGCCCGCGTTGGCTGTCCACTCGGCTGTCCTCTCGCCCCGGCGCTGCGACCCAAGCTACGACCTCACAGCACCCGGCGCCTGTTGTCGGATTGTCCGACACTGCGGTTCGTACGGGCCCGGGTACGCAGGTGCGGGTGGCGACGGGCCGGGGAGGAACTAGGCTGGCGTGCTGTGTCGGGTAGTGATCGGGCGAGCTGGTCGCGTCCGGAGGGAACCGGAGTCGCCTGCGTGATCCCCGCCAAGGACGAAGCGGAGCGGATCGCGGCGACCGTGAGCGCGGTACAGAAGATCCGCGGCGTCGACCTGGTCGTGGTCGTCGACGACGGCTCAGCCGACGGCACCGCCCGGGTGGCGGAACAGGCCGGCGCCCTCGTCGTACGGCACGACCGTAATCGTGGCAAGGCCGCCGCGATGGAGACCGGCGCCGCGGCGGTGAAGGAGCGCGACACCGGCACTGCACGGCACCTGCTGTTCCTGGACGCAGACCTGACCGATACCGCCGTCAACGCCGAACCTCTGGTCGAGCGGGTGCTCGACGGCGCCGCCGACCTGGCGATCGGGATTCTGCCGCGGCAGACCCGGCCGGACGGCTCGAGGCCCGGCGGGCACGGGTTCGTGATCAGGCTCGCCCAGGCCGGGATCGAGGCCGCGACCGGCTGGCAACCGCAGCAGCCGCTATCCGGCCAGCGCTGTCTGACCCGGGCCGCGTTCGAGGCGGCGCTGCCGCTGGCGAAGGGCTTCGGAGTCGAGACCTCGATGATCATCGACCTGGGTCGCAAGGGCTTCCGGATCGTCGAGGTGCCGATCGAGTTGCGGCATCGCGCGTCCGGTACCGATCTGCGGGGCCAGTTGCACCGCGGCCGCCAGTTCCTGCATGTCGGCCGCGCGCTGGCCTCCCGCGGCGCCCTGACCGGCGCCCTGCGCAAGCGAGCCGTGCGATGACCCGTGTAACCAGCGAGACACCCGTGATGAGCGAGGCCCGGCGCAAGGGCCGCCGTGGCGTCGCCTGCTATCTGGCCTCGACCGCGCTGATCGTGTTCACCGGGCTGCTCGGTCCGTCGGTGGTTGTCCTCACCCTGCGCGACCGCAAGAAACCGTTTCCGCCGTACTGGTTCGACGCCCACCCCACGGGCTGGGTCGCGACGCTGCCGATCATGGCGGCGATCCTGATCGGCGCGTACGGGATGTTCCAGATCCTCGACGCGCTCAAGGGAGGCTGGGCACCACGTCTGCAACGGCTCATCGCGCTCGGCCTGGGCAGCATCGTCGCGGTGATCCTGGTGCCGCCGATGGCATCCGGCGACGTGCTGATCCACGCCGCGTACGGGCGGATCGCGGCGACCGGCGGGAATCCGTACGAGACCACTCCGGCCGACATCATCAGGCTCGGCTACGACCCGGTGATCGTCGCGATCGAGCGGCCGTGGCAGAACGCGTACAGCATCTACGGCCCGATCGTCACCGGCGTGCAGTGGCTGGCCTCCAAGATCGCCGGCGACTCGGTGCACCTCACGGTCTGGCTGCTGCAACTCTCGGTGGCGCTGGCGTTCGCGATCGCGGCACTGGCGGCGCTGAGACTCGTGGGGCCGGACCTCGAGCGGCGGCGCCGGCTGATCCTGCTGACGCTGGCGAACCCACTGCTGATCTGGGCCGTCATCGCCGGCGCGCACAACGAGTCGATCGCGGTGATGTTCGCCGTTCTCGCGTTGCTCGCGATGCGCCGCAACGTGTTCCTGGCCGGCGTACTCCTGGGCATGGCCGGCTCTTCCAAGCTGTCGATCGGGCTGGTCGGTATCGCCATGCTCTGGGCGTTGAGGGGCAACCCGCGCAAGATACTGCAGGTCTGCCTCGGCGCCGGTATCACCATGGTGGGGCTGTACGCATTCGTCGGGCTTCGTGCGTTCCAGCAGGCCAGATCGCAGACGTCGTTCATCTCCACCGGTACGCCGCACAAGGTCGTGTACATGCTGCTCGACCTGTTCCTGCCGAACGCTGTCGCCCGTACGTTCGTGGCGATCGCGGCGTGGGTGCTGCTCATCATGGTGGCGATACTGCTGTCGCAAGTGTTCCCGCCGGCGTTGGTGCCGAAGGCGTCCGAGGACGACGTGACACCCGACGCGGTCCGGTACACGGCGATCTACGCGATCGCCTGGCTGCTGACGTCGATGTACACGCTGGCCTGGTACGACCTGACCGCCTGGATGGCGCTGGCGATGGTCGCTGCGTCGCAGGTGGACAAGCTGATGGTGCTCAGAACGGCCATGCTGTCGATCGCCTATGTACCCGGCCGGGACCGAAGAGCCATCGACATGTCCCCGTCGCTGGACTTCATCAGTACCCGGATCAGGGACAGTGTGTCGCCGCTGGTCGAGACGATCCTGCTGATCGCGCTGATCGTGTGGTGCCGACGTGGCGGCGCCAAGTGGTGGCCGTACGACTGGCCGCGACGACCGCGGCCGGTGTCACCCGCCCGGCCGCCACAGGTCGTTGCTGGCGGCAACGGCCGCGGCTAGCACCGCCTTCACCGGGAGGCCGAGCTTGTTTGCCGCGGTCACCACGTCGTCGTACTCCGGCTGTACGTTGACCACCGTGCCGTCGTGGCTGGCGATCTTCACCGCGATCTGCTGGCCGTCCACCTCGACGGTGCCGAACGTCCGGTCCAGCGCGTGCTTGGTCACCGGCGTCTCGCGTACCCCGATCGCCGAGGTTTCGGCGAACATGACCTGACGTACCGCCGCCGCCACGGCCGGGCTCGCCAGCACCGAGAGCGTGTACGCCGGCCGGCCCTTCTTCATCAGGATCGGCGTCAGCCACGCGTCGGCGGCGCCGGCCTCGAGCAACCGGGCGAGCACCTGCGGCCAGATCCGCGGGTCCAGGTCGTCGACGTTGGTCTCGTAGACCACCTCGGCCTGGTTGCTCGCGGTCTCCTCCGTGCCCACCACCGCCCGGAGGAGATTCGGGACCTCCTCCGTGTCTCGTCCGCCGGCGCCGACACCTGTCCGTCCGATCCGCATCGGCGGCAGTGGGCCGAACTCGTCGGCCAGCGACGCAACCAGCGCGGCGCCCGTCGGTGTGGTCATCTCGTACGGCGCCGGGCCGCCCATCACCGGCGCCTCCACCTCGGCCAGTACGGCGATGACCGCCGGGCCGGGCACCGGGATGGCTCCGTGTGAGCCGCGCACCTGCGTACCCCAGCCGACCACGACCGGCGAGACCACGATCCGGTCCGGCCCGAGCGAGTGCACGGCGGCGCATACCCCGACGATGTCGGCGATCGCGTCGAGCGCGCCGACCTCGTGGAAGTGCACGTCGTCCGGATCGGTCCCGTGTGCTCGCGCCTCGGCCCGCGCCAGCCGGCCGAATACGTCCAGCGCCCGGTCCCGTACCGGCTCGGCCAGGGGTGCCGCGGTGATCAGCGCACGTACGTCGCGCCAGCTCCGGCCGTGCATGTGCGACACCGGCGGGATCGCGGACACGTGCTGCGCCGGACCTTCCGGATGTGGTGAGCCGTGCACGTACACCGAGGCCTTCACCGCGGCGATCTGGTGCCGTACCGCCGGCTCGACAGCTACCGACAGCGAGTCGTCGACGGCCGCGACCGCGGCGTTGACCGCCCCGAGATCGGCGCCCGCGTCGAGGAAGGCTCCGAGCAGCATGTCCCCCGAGGCGCCGGCGCTGCAGTCGAGCCAGACGATCACGCGGCACCGCCGACGCGCCGCGCCACCCGCGCCGCGAACACGCCCGCGCCGAACCCGTTGTCGATGTTCACCACGGTGACACCCGGCGCGCAGGAGTTCAGCATCGCCAGCAGGGCCGCGATGCCGCCGAACGAGGCGCCGTACCCGACCGAGGTCGGGACCGCCACCAGCGGCACGCCGACCAGTCCTCCGACGACGCTGGGCAGGGCACCTTCCATCCCGGCCACGACGATCAGGCAATCCGCCGCCGCGAGCCGGTCGCGTACGCCCATCACCCGATGCAGACCCGCGACGCCGACATCGTTGATCACGTCCACACCGGCGCCGAACACCCGCGCGGTCGTCGCCGCCTCCATCGCCACCGGTCCGTCCGACGTCCCGGCGGAGACGATCGCGACGGTGCCCGCTGGGGTCGGTAGTTGCCCGAGGACGGCGGTCCGGCCGACCGGGTCGATGGTGCACTCCGCCAACTCGGCCACCATCTCCTGGGCCTCGGCCGACAGCCGGGTCGCGAGCGCCGGCCGGTCGGGGTGGTTCGCCCGCAGCGTGCTGAGCAGTTCGAGCACCTGCGCCGGGGTCTTGCCCGCGCCGTACACGACCTCGGCGTCACCGGTCCGCCGGGCGCGGTCGATGTCCAGCCGCGCGTAGCCCAGGTCGTGGATGCCGTCACCAGTCACGACCTGACATTAACCAACCGGTACGCCCGGCTCAGAAACGGCGTACCTGCGGTGAGCACCAAGGGCACCGGAATGTCTCATCAGGACGGCGTTCTAGGCTGGCCCTCGTGCCTGGCGTACCACCTGCCCGTTACGCGTACCTCGGTCCGGAGGGGACCTTCACCGAGGCCGCGTTGCGGACCCTGCCCGCGGCCACCAAGGCCGAGCTGCAGCCGTACCCGACGGTGGGCGGCGCGCTGGACGCGGTCCGGTCCGGCGACGCCGACGGTGCGCTGGTGCCGATCGAGAACTCGGTCGAGGGCTCGGTGCCGGTCACGCTCGACGAACTCGCGCTCGGCGACCCGCTGCTGATCACCCGCGAGATCCTGCTCCCGGTCCGGTTCGCCTTGCTCGGCAGGCCCGGTACGACGCTGGAGCAGGTCAAGCGGATCGTCACCCACCCACACGCGCAGGCGCAATGCCGCGGCTGGCTGCGCCGGCACCTCCCGGACGTCGTGGTGTCGCGTGCGGACTCGACCGCATCTGCGGCGGTGCTGGTCTCGGACCGCGGCTCGCACTACGACGCCGCGATCGCCGCACCGGTCGCGGGTGAGCGATACCGGCTGAGCACGATCGCCGCCGACATCGGCGACAACCCGGACGCGGTGACCCGATTCGTACTGATGTCCCGCCCGGCGGCGCCGAACCCGCCGACGGGTGCGGACAAGACGAGCCTGGTCGCGTTCATCCGTGACGATCACCCGGGTGCGCTGATGGAGGTCCTGGACGAGTTCGCGGTCCGCGGCGTCAACCTGACCCGGCTGGAATCGCGGCCGACCGGTCAGGCGATCGGACGGTACTGCTTCTCCATCGACGCCGAGGGGCACCTTGCCGACGCCCGGGTCGGTGAGGCGCTGATGGGGCTGCGCCGGGTCTGCGCCGACATCCGCTTCCTCGGCTCGTACCCGCGGGCAGACCGGACCGAGGCCTCGGTACGCCCGGGTACCACGGACGCGGACTTCACCGACGCGCATCGCTGGCTGGAAAGGCTGCGGGAGGGACGGATCTGATGGACGCGCTAAGCATCGTGGCACTCCTCGTCGCGGTCGCCGCGGTGGTGATGGCGGCGCTCGCGCTGAGCGCCGCCCGGACCGCTGCCGCGAGCGCCGGCACGGCGGCCGCACCGGGCGATCCCGCCCGGCCCGCACCGCCGCCGCCATCGCCGCGGTCCGATGTCGCCCGGCTCCGCGACGAGGTGAAGA
>JBKPSJ010000418.1:0-6389 GCA_046765875.1 Actinomycetota bacterium | reverse complement strand
TCGGGGTGCTCCTCGCGCGGCTTGGCCGGCTTGATCCGGCCCTTCGCGGCGGCCGGGATGCCGAGGTCGTGGTACAGCTCGGGCGAGGTCGAGTAGATCTCCTGGGGGTCGTCGTACGGAAGGTCGAGCAGCTTGTTGATCACCTTCCAGCGGGTCACGTCCGGCCAGTCCACGAACGTGACCGCGATGCCCGAGGCACCGGCCCGTCCGGTCCGGCCGATCCGGTGCAGGTAGGTCTTCTCGTCCTCGGGACAGGTGTAGTTGATGACGTGCGTGACGCCCTCGACGTCGATACCGCGGGCGGCGACGTCGGTCGCCACCAGGACGTCGACCCGGTCGCCCCGGAACCGGGACAGCGCCCGCTCGCGGGCCTGCTGGTTCAGGTCGCCATGGATCGCGGCCGCCATGAAGCCGCGGTCGACCAGGTCCTCGGCCAGCCGCGACGCCTCCCGCTTGGTCTTGCAGAAGATCATCACCCGGCCGCGGTCGTCGGCCTGCAGCACCCGGGCGATGACCTCCGGCTTGTCCATGTCGTGCGCGCGGTAGACGAACTGTGCCGTGGTCGGCACCAGTTGGGTGTCCGCGTGCGACTCGGCCCGGATGTTCAACGGGTGCCGCATGTGCGTACGGGCCAGGGCAATGACCGCCGACGGCATCGTCGCGGAGAACAGCATCGTCTGGCGCAGCTCGGGGGTCTTGCGCAGGATCCGCTCCACGTCGGGCAGGAAGCCGAGGTCGAGCATCTCGTCGGCCTCGTCGAGCACCAGCACCTTGACGTGGCCAAGGTCGAGCGCGCCGCGGTCGGCCAAGTCGAGCAGCCGGCCCGGCGTACCGACGACTACGTCGACACCAGTCTTCAGGCCGTCCAGCTGTGGCTCGTAGGCCACCCCGCCGTAGATCGTCAGCACCCGTACGGTCCGTACCGTCGCGGCGGTCTGCAGATCGCCTGCAACCTGCAGCGTGAGCTCGCGGGTCGGCGTCACCACGAGCGCCTGCGGCTTGCCTGGCGCGGCCAGCTCGCCGAAATCAGGGTCGCCGGGCGCGACGATGCGCTGCAGCAGCGGGATGCCGAAGCCGAGGGTCTTGCCGGTGCCGGTCCGGGCCTGACCGATCAGGTCGGTGCCCATCAGCGCGATCGGCAGCGCCATCTCCTGGATCGGGAACGGCTCGGTGATGCCGACGCGGTCCAGCGCGTCGCAGATCTCGGGCAGCACCCCGAGCTCTCGGAACGTGGTCAGGCTGATCGCCTCTTCTTCTTCTTCGTGTCGGCGCGAATCCGTACGGTACGGATCCGCGGCCTTGCGGATCATGGGCCGGGCGCCCGCGGCAGGTGGCCACAGGGGCGCGTCACCGGCGAAACAGCTCAGAGTGTACCGGGATCGCCGGTTGCCGGGCCGATAGTGTGCGGACATGACCGAGCAGACGGCGTTCGACGATCCCGCCTACCGAGCGGCCGCGGTTGACCTGATGGGCGTGCTGGCCTATGGCGAGCTCAGTGCCTTCGAACGGCTGGCCGAGGATGCGAAGCTGGCGCCAACCATCGACGACAAGGCCCAGCTCGCCTCGATGGCGACCACGGAGTTCGGGCACTTCCAGCTGCTGAACGACCGGCTGCGCTCGCTCGGCATCGACCCGATGGACGCGATGAGTCCGTTCCAGGAGCCGTTGGACGCCTTCCATGACAAGACCCGGCCGTCGGACTGGCTGGAGGGCCTGGTCAAGGCGTACGTCGGGGACGGGCTGGCCAACGACTTCTACCGGGAGATCGCGGCCTACGTCGACGCCGATACCCGGGCGCTGGTGATGGAGGTGTTCGCCGACGCGGGCCAGGCCGAGTTCGTGGTCGAGCGGGTACGGGCCGCGATCGAGGAGGACCCGAAGGTGGCCGGCCGGCTGGCGCTGTGGGGCCGGCGGCTTGTCGGCGAGGCGCTCAGCCAGGCGCAGCGGATCGCCGCCGACCGCGACGCGCTCGCGGCGTTGCTGGCCGGCGGCGTGGATCGGCCGGGTCTGGATCTGGCCGCCATCGGCCGGATGTTCACCCGGCTGACCGAGGCACACACCCAGCGGATGAACGCACTCGGTCTGCAGGCCTGATCAATTGCCTTTGGCAATGAAACCGGCCGGTCACCTCGTCGGGGTGCCGGCCGGTGGTTTGGTTCCTGCGCTCAGGCGGCCTTCGACCTGCGCTGGAACCCTGCGATGATCACCACGACGACGGCCGCCGCGATGGCCTGCAGCAAGTACTGGGTCCAGTCCGGCCCCTTGGTGTCCTTGACGCCGATCCACTTGGCGATCAGGCCACCGATGAAGGCGCCGATGCCGCCGCCCACAATGGTCCAGAAAATACCGATGTTCTGCTTGCCGGGGGCAATGAGACGCCCGAGCGGCCCGAAGATGATGCCTGCGATCAGGCTGACGATGATCATCCAGACCCAGTACACGGTGTTCCTCCTCGAGATGGAAGCGCCTGCGTCACGGCCCAGCTACGCAGTGTCTGATCCCATCGTGCCCCGTGAGGTGTGATCCGCAACACGAACACGCGCACCGTAACCGGACTCTGATGTCCGAGCGGTCAGACCGCGCCGAAGCCGACCCGGCGGCTCGACTCCTCGCCGATCTCGATGTATGCGAGCTTGTCGGCCGGGACCAGCACCCGGCGGCCCTTCTCGTCGACCAGCTGCAGCAGCCCGCTCTTGCCGTTCAGGGCCTCGGAGACGGCGGCCTCCACCTCGGCCGGACTCTGCTCGCTCTCCAGTACCAGCTCACGAGGCGCGTGCTGGATACCGATCTTGACCTCCACGAAACCCTCCAGGGCAGTTGCGCCCGGCGACTCTCGCCGAAGCAGCTCCGAGCCTAGCCGGGCACCCCAGCGGCCCGCCGCGCCAGGTCGGGCCGCCCTCCCGCGGTGAATTGGCATGCGGCTACGTGCGCGCCGAAGCTATGGTGGAGACATGGTCAGCCGAGACGTGACGACGACGCCGGGAACACCGACCCGGCGCCCTTCGGCCTGACCTGACCAGACGAAGACACCAAGCCCCCGGGATCGGTCCCGGGGGCTTGTTCGTCACAGCTCAGCCACCGGGCCGGCCCGGAACCCTTTCCAGACGAGGAGATTCCGATGTCCGACCACCGTGAGCTAGGCCGCGCGTTGCACCTGTTCGCAACCCATCCCGATGTAGGCGCCGGGCTGCCGCTGTGGCTGCCCGACGGCGCTGTCATTCGCGCCGAGCTCGAGCGTTACGCCGCCGAGGAGTCGCTGCGCGCCGGCTGCAAGCGCGTCTACAGCCCGGTGCTGGCGAAACGCTCGCTGTACGAGAGATCCGGCCACTGGGCCAAGTTCGCCGACGACATATTCCCGCCGATGAAGGTCGGCGGCGACGAACTGGTCCTGCGACCGGCCAATTGCCCGCATCACGCGCTGATCTACGCCGCCGAGCAGCGCAGCTACCGCGATCTGCCGGTACGGCTGGCCGAGCTCGCCCCGATGTTCCGCAGCGAGCTGTCCGGCGTACTCGGGGGGTTGTCACGCGTACGGCAGATCAGCCTCCACGACGAGCACGTCTTCTGCCGCGACGACCAGATCGGGTCCGAGGCGGTCGCGGCGCTGGAGCAGGTGTCGCGCATCTGCGCCGTGTTCGGCATCGAGATCGCCTACTGCCGGCTGTCGATGCGCGGCCCGGGCGACGGGTATCTCGGCGGCCCGGCGCTGTGGGACCGCGCGGAGGAGATGCTGCGCGACGCCTTGCGCGGGGTGGCTGCCGAGTACGTCGAGGCGCCCGGCGAGGCGGCGTTCTACGGCCCGAAGATCGACGTCCAGGTCGTCGACCCGGCCGGCCGGGAGGAGTCGCTGTCGACCATTCAAGTCGACTTCAACCAGCCGGAGCGGCTCGGCCTCGAGTACATCGCGGCCGACGGATCGGCGCAGCGGCCGGTGATGATCCACCGCGGCCTGATGTCCTCGATGGAACGACTTGTCGCGCATCTGATCGAGTTGTACGACGGTGCTTTCCCGCCCTGGTTGGCGCCGGCCCAGCTGGTCGTCGTACCGGTGCGGCCGGAGCATGCGGAGGCGGCTCACGAAATCGTCGCCTCGGCACCCGGGTTGCGCGTGGAGATCGATGCCGGCGACAACAGTCTCGGTGCGCGGATCCACCGGGTACATGACCGGCGGGCGCCGTACATCGCGGTGGTCGGCGACAACGAGGTGCACGACGGCTCGCTGGCGCTTCGCCTCCGCGACGGCCGCCGCCTGTCACTACCCGGCGCCGAGGCCCTGGCCGAGATCAGCCGCGTCGTCGCGGCCCGGGGCCGCTGTCTGGGCTTCGAGCTCGACTAGGGTCTCAGTGCTCCGTGGGTCTCAGTGCTCCGTGGGTCTCAGTGCTCCGTGCGGGGGAAGCCGCGGATGCCGCGCCAGGCCAGCCCGGCGACCAGATCGGCGGCCTGGGACTGGCTGAGAGCCGGGTTGTCCTTGGCCAGCCAGTAGCGGGCGCTGACCTGGGCCATGCCGACCAGGCTGACCGCGAGCACCATCGACTGCTCGCGGCTCAGGCCGGCGTCGGTGCTGATCACCTCCGAGATCAGCTCGGCGCACTCCTGGGTGACCCGCTCGACCCGCTCGCGGACGGCCGGCTCGTTGGTCAGGTCGGACTCGAAGACCAGCCGGAATGCGCCCTGGGCGTTCGCCACGTACTCGTAGAAGGCGTGCATGGTCGCGGCGACCCGCTGCTTGTTGTCCTCGGTGGACCGCAGCGCGGACTCGGTGGCGCGCACGATCGCCTCGCACGAGGTGTCGAGCAGCGCGAGGTAAAGGTCCAGCTTGCCGGGGAAGTGCTGGTACAGCACCGGTTTGGACACGCCCGCGCGGTCGGCGATGTCGTCCATCGCCGCGGCGTGATAGCCGTTCGCCACGAAGACCTCTTGTGCGGCCTCGAGGAGCTGGGCGCGGCGCGCGAGCCGTGGTAACCGGCTGCCCCGCCTCGGTACAGCTTCCGATGATGTCGACACGAGGCCCCTCCTTCGGTGTTCGGCGCCGGGTGCCCGACAGGTGCTTTCGTGCCGAATCCTACCTATCGGTAGTCATCCTCGTCGTCGCCACCGACAAGCTGCCGCTGCTCGGCGGAATCGGCCGGGTCCACTTCGAGGGGGACCGAGTAGGTCTCCTGCTCGTCGTCGGCCTCGAGCTCGTCTTCCAGGACGTCCTCGTACGCCTCCTCGCGAGGCGGCTCTGAATTCCTGCTCATCGCCGTTGGTCCCTTCGGTCGGAATCGCTATCTCGGTAGCGGGCGCGGATCGTCGTACATGCCGTCGAGCGGATCACCGTACTCCTCGATCCTGGCCAGTACGTCGGCCGGGTAGAACACCAGGTCGGCCGGTTTGGTCACCGAGGCGACCTCCTCCCAGTCGACCGGGGTGGACACCCGCGGTTCGGCGATGCCGCGCAGCGAATAGGGCGCGAGCGTCGTCTTGGCACTGTTGTTCTGGCTCCAGTCGATGAACACCTTGCCGGGCCGGATCGACTTGGTCATCGTCGCTGTCACCTGGTCGGGTAGCGCCGCGGCGAGCTGCTCGGCCAGGTTCTTGGCGAACTCGCTGGTCTTTCGGGTCGAGGCCGGCTTGACCGGTACGTACAAGTGCATGCCCTTGTTGCCCGATGTCTTCGGCCAAGCGGTCAGCCCGTGGTGCTTGAGCAGTTCGCGCAGCGCCAGCGCGACGTCGCAGCACTCGACAACGCTGGCCGGCGCGCCGGGGTCGAGGTCGAACACGATCAGGTCCGCCCTCGGCTCGGTGCCGTCGCGCGAGGTCTTGATCCGCCATTGCGGTACGTGCAGTTCGAGCGCGGCCAGATTCGCCAGCCACACGATGGTCTGCCGGTCGTCGGCGACGACGAAGTCGGCCTCGTCGCGGCCGGTGGAGCTCCCGGGTGTGGGCAGCGTCACGGTACGAACCCAGGACGGCGTACCGCGGGGTGCGTTCTTCTCGAAGAAGTACGCGGCGCCGGTGCCGTCGGGCCAGCGTTTTCGGGTGAGCGGCCGGTCGGACAGGTGTGGCAGCAACACGTCGGCGGCGTTGAGGTAGTAGTCGATCACCTCGGCCTTGGTGAACCCGGTCTCCGGGTACAGCACCTTGCCGAGGTTGGTCAGCTTCATGGTCTGGCCGTCGACCTCTGTCGTCAGCTGCGTCTGCGCCACGAGAACAGTGTCCCGTGCCGGCCGCGTCCTGTCGTGCGGTCACAATTCCCGCCCGCCGGGGTCCCGATAGGGGCGAACCCCGGCCGCAGGGCGGATTCTGACCGCAGGGGTGGACGGGTCGTCTAGCCTGGGGGCGTGGAACGACCGGCCGGAGCTGAGGCCCTGACCGGCGTCGAGGCCGTGGCGCTGGCGACTCGGGAG
>JBKPSJ010000417.1:0-20041 GCA_046765875.1 Actinomycetota bacterium | reverse complement strand
GACAGCACCAAGTCCAGCCGGTCCGGACCGTCGGGGGTGATCCGGACCGGCACTCCCCAGTCCTGCCGGTGCAGGTGACAGGCCGGGAACTCGGTGTCGTCACACGACGCGGCTTGTACGGCGATGTGCAGCACGCCTCCGCCCACTGACCAGTCCAGGTCCAGCCGGCGAACCAGATCCGTCGAGTCTCCTTCGCCCGCTCGGATCAGGCCGGCCGGAGTCGACGAGATACGCAGCCTGGTGGACGGGCCGAACCGGTCGTCCAGCTTCTGACCCGGGGGCGGCTCGAAAACCACCGATACGGTCACCTCGCCGGCGGCGAGATCGGTCGGCGGCCGCTGGCTGGCCTTGCTGAACTCGCGCGGCACCGCCGACGAGCCCAGCGGGATCCGGGTCAGCCGGTGGGCCGCCGACTCGACCACCAGCAGGTCGTTGCCGTCGACAACGGCACCGCTGGGCTCGGCGAGACCGGTCGTCATTGTCGAGACCGTGTCGCCGTCCGGGTCGTAGCGGCGGATCGCGCCGTTGTACGTGTCCGCGACAGCGATCGAACCGTCCGGCAGGACGGTGACGCTCAGTGGGTGCTGCAGCAGTGCCTCGCCGGACTTGCCGTCGCGCAGGCCGAAGTCGAACAGGCCGGTGCCGATGGCGGTGCGCACCTCGGCTTCGTCGATCCAGCGAAGCGCCGAGGTCTCGGAATCGGCCAGCCAGAGCCGGTCGTCTTGCGCCGCCAGTCCGGAGGTCTGGGCGAACCAGGCCTGCCGCAACGGGCCGTCGACCAGGCCTTCGTTCGTGGTCCCGGCGGCGATCTCGACCATGGCGGTGAGCGGGTCGAACGTCCACAGCTGATGGAGCCCGGCCATCGCCATCCAGGCCCGGTCCCGCCACCAGGTCACATCCCAGGGTGAGCTCAGGTTGTCGACGCCGTCGCCGTCCATCCATTGGCGGCCAGTGCCGGCGAGCGTACGAACGTTGCCGGTGGCAAGGGTCAGCCCGCGCAGCGCGTGGTTGACCGTGTCTGCGACGACGACGTCATAGCCGACCCGCTGAGCGATGTCCCTAGGCAGGAGGGCCAGGCCGTTGGGTTCGGAGAAGCTCGGGTCGGGTCCGTCCGTCAGGCCTCGGTTGCCGGTGCCGATCCGCCGGACGACGGTGGTGGCGTCCGCGGCGAACTCGACCAGCTGGTGATGGCCCGCGTCGGCTACCAAGAACCCGTTGTCCGGAAGGCGGATGAGCTTCGCCGGAAACCGGAGCTCGGTCGGCTCGGTGGGTGGTGCGACGTACGGCGACCTGCCGCGGGTCAGCGTGCCGGCCGCCTCGTGTTGCGGGATCAGCTCGGACAGGACTGCGTCGAGCGCATGCGCATGACCCTCGCCCGAATACTGCGCGACGATGTAGCCGTCCGGGTCGACCAGGACGACGGTCGGCCAGGCGCGGGCCGTGTACGCCTGCCACGTCACGAGGGCCGGGTCGTCGAGTACGGGGTGCGCCACTTCGTACCGCTCGACGGCCGCCCTCAAAGCGACGGGGTCCGCTTCGTGCTCGAACTTGGGCGAGTGAACGCCGATCACGACCAGCGCGTCGCCGTACTTCTCCTCGAGTGGACGCATTTCGTCCAGCACGTGCAGGCAGTTGATGCAGCAGAACGTCCAGAAGTCCAGCAGCACGAACCGGCCCCGCAGATCGGCCAGGCGCAACCCGTCCGGGCCGGTGTTCAGCCAGCCGCGACCACTCAGTTCAGGAGCACGCAGACGCACCCCGCCATTCTCCGCGGCCGGGCAAGGTCAGATCGAACGACCCACCGTAGCCACGAGACAACCCGCCGTAACCAGGAGGCCCTTGAGCGTGAGGTCAGCCCTTCAAGGCGCCGGCCATCAGGCCGCCGATGAACCAGCGGCCGAGCACGATGTAGACGATCAGCGTCGGCAGTGACGTGATCAGCGCACCCGCCATGCTCGCCGCGTAGTCGACCTTCTGCCCTCCGGCCAGCGCCGCCAGGCCCAGGGTGACCGGGCCGTTGCGTTGCTGGGTCAGGAACAGCGCGAACAGGAAGTCGTTCCAGATCGAGGTGAACTGCCAGATCAGCGTCACCACGAAGCCGGCGATCGAGACCGGCAGGATGATCCGGACGTACGTCGCGACGATGCCGGCCCCGTCCACCCGGGCCGACTCGATGATCTCCTCCGGCACGATCGTCGCATAGTAATTCCGGAAGATCAGCGTGCAGATCGGGATGCCATAGATGCAGTGCGCCAGCAACAGCGTCGGTACGCCCGGGGGGACGTTCAGCGCCTGGAACGTGTTGTCAAGCGGGAGCATGATCGCCTGGTATGGGATGAACATCCCGAACAGGATGAAAGCGAAGACCAGGTTCGCGTACGGGAACCGCCAGCGGGCCAGCACGAACCCGTTGATCGAGCCGATCATCGAGGAGATGATCGCGCCCGGGATCGCCAGGGCCAGCGAGCGCACCATGTACGGCTGCAGCACGTCCCAGGCCTTGCGCCACGGGTCGAGCGTCCAGGTCTTCGGCAGGTTCCACTGCGCTGCCGCCGTGGTGTCGGCCGACGTCTTGAAGCTGGTCACCACCACGACGTACACCGGCATCAGCACGAACAGCAGGATCAGCAGCAACAGCGCGAACTTGATCGTCCGGCTGACCCGGGTGGTGCCGTCGCTGAGCTTGGAGTGACTGCTCTTCGGCGCTTGGCGGACCGCCTCAGAGGCCGTGGTCTCGGCTACCGCGGTCATCGGTTCTCACGCTCCCCCCTGATGGTGGAGACCACGTACGGAATGACGAGTACGGCGACCGCCACCAGCAGCACGATCGCGATGGCCGACGCCTTCGCCAGGTTGTTGCGCAGCAGCGTGTTCCACATGTAGATCGACGGCACCTCGGTACGGAACTGACTCGGCCCGGCGATGGCGTAGATCAGGTCGAACAGCTTCAGCGACATGTGGCCGAGAATGATCAGCGCGGACAGCGCGATCGGCGTGAGCTGCGGGAACAGCACGTGCCGGTAGAGCTTGAACTCACTCGCGCCGTCCACTCGTGCGGCCTCACGCAGCTCCGGCGGTATGCCACGGAAGCCGGCCAGGAACAGGGCCATGATGTACCCGGACAGCTGCCAGACCGCAGGTAACGCGATGGCGCTCATGGTGGCCCAGCGGTTGCTGCCGGTCCACCATGAGTTCTCCAGGAAATGCAACTGGAGTATCTCGAACAATCGGTTGATGCCGCGCGCGTCCTCGCCCTGGGACGGGTTCATCAACCAGCCCCAGACGACACCTGACGCGATCATCGAGATCGCCATCGGGAACAGATAGACCGACCGGAAGATCCCCTCGCCCCTGACACCCTTCTCGAGCAGCAGGGCCCACAGGACGCCGAAGAACATGGTGCCGACGATGAACATGATCGTCAGTACGCCGAGGTTCTTCAGGGAGTTGATGAACCGTTCCTCGTGGAACAGGTTCGTGTAGTTGTCCAGCCCGACGTACGGGTAGTCCTGCTTACGGGCGGTGTACTGCGCCGTCAGCGAGGTGTTGAAGGTAGCCCCGATCAGCCCGTACACGAAATAGCCGATGAGTGCGATCGTCGGCGTCAGTACGAGCAGACCGGGGCCCCAGGTGCGAATCCTTCCGTGCATGAACGAAGGCTACGACTTCAGCGCGTCGGCGAGGGCCTTCTGGAAGGACGCGACGTCCTTACTTGCGCTGAACTGGCTGATCGCGGACTGGATCGACTCGTTCTGGCCGAGCGTGCAGCCCGAGCCGTGGGCGCAGGAGACCGCCAGCTTGTTCGACTTCCAGTCGGCCATCGCGGACTGCTGGTACTTCGGGTAGTCCGACGGGCTGGCGTCCGAGCGGGCCGGGATCGAACCCTTCTTGGTGTTGAAGGCCTTCTGGCCCTCGGCGCTGCCGACCGTCTTCAGCCAGCACTTCGCGCCCTCGGGGTTCTTGCCGTTGGTCGGCAGGGTGAACGAGTCAGCCAGCCACTGGAAGACGCCCTTGGTGCCCGGGGCCGGCCAGTAGTTGTACGCGGACTCCGCCACGCCGTCGGTCAGCTGCTGCGCGGCGACCCAGTCACCCATCAGCGTGTAGCCGGCCTGGCCCTTGTTCACGTAGCCCAGCGCGTCCGACCAGTCGATCGCCTCGCGGTCGGTGTTGCTGAACGTCAGCAGCGTCTTGTATTTGTTCAGCGCCGCGGTGACATCCGCGCCCGCCACGTCGGTCTTGCCGTCGAACAGGCCGTTGAACTTGTCGACGCCGAGCTCGGCGAGGAGCGTCGCCTCCATCAGCATCTCCTGGGCGAAGCCCTTCGAGGTGGCCAGCGGTGCCTTGACGCCGGCGGCCTTGAGCTTGTTGAGGTCGGCGATCCAGGCGTCGATGGTGGCCGGGCCCGCGGTCGCGTCGATGTTCGCCTTCTTCAGCACCGTCGGGTTGACCCACACCACGTTCGCCCGGTGGATGTTCGCCGGGACCGAGTAGATCTTGCCGTCGACGGTGAGCGTGTCCACCAGCGTCTTCGGGAACGCCGTGTCGAGGCCCCAGTCCTTGTACAGCTGGGAGATGTCGTCCACCTGGCCGGCGTCGATGTAGTCCTTGATCTCCTTGCCGGCGTGCGCCTGGAACGTGCTAGGCGGGTTTCCGGCGCGCAGGTTGTTCGCCAGCACCTGCTTGGCGTTCGCCCCCGCACCACCGGCGACGGCGGCGTTGTCGAATTCGTACTGAGAGCAGTCCTTCTGGAACTGTGACACCAGGCCGTCGAGGCCGGCCTTCTCACCACCGTCGGCCCACCAGGTGAAGACCTGGACCTTCTTGTCGCTGGTCCCCCCGCCGTTACTGCTGTTGTCGTTACTGTTACCGCATGCACTGATCACCAGCAGCCCGGCAACACCGGCCGCAGCGATCACCTTCCCCATCACACCGCGCATCTTGCACCTTCCGATCAGGTCGCCGAGAGTGGCTGACAACGATGGCCCCCGCCCACTCTGTTGGTCCACGGGGCAGGTGTCAACGCTCAGCGCAAGCGCGTTGCCCAGCCGTGACACCAGTAAGCGCGCATGATATGAGAGCGCGATCATTTCCGTAAGATCGGCGTGATCTCCGGCGTGGCGCGTGTCGCAAACGCCCTACACGAAGGGCAGGCGCCCCGTTCATTACCTCCGCTAGCGCCGGACCGCGGGGCTGGTCGACTCCCAGATGGTCGGGACGGCCTTGAGAACGACACGGTAGTCCCGTACGGCGCTGGTCGAATACGTGTAGCTGTAGGCTCCGGACGAGTTCGAGTAGACATCCTTGAGACCGTGCCAGGTGGTTGATCCGGGCGTACGCCACTGGATCTGGCCGCGCGCGCCGGACCAGCCGATGAACTTGCTTCCGCCCGGCCAGTACCGCATCGCCGTCGACTTCACGGTCACCCGGCTCCCGCTCCGCGTCACCGCAACCCGCCCGTACGAAGCCAACCGCACATCGGTGTACGCCGTGTACTGGTAGATGTCGTTGTAATCCGAGTCGTGCGCCAGGCTCGGCCGCCATGTCCAGCGGCCCAGCGGCGCGGCGTAGTCGTACAGGTCCCAATAGTCGGTTGTGGTGCCGTCGAAGATGAGGATGGCCTGCCAGCCTTGGGTTGGGTGATAGCCATCCCAGCTCGCATAGACCGCCCCGGCAGCAGCGCAGTTCGGCCCCTCGTGAATGGTGTAGGACCGGAAGTACTGACCGACCGAAACTCGGGACGGCACATACACGCTGCAGGTGCCGGCTGCGGATGCAGGCGACGCCGCGGCCAACCCGGTGATGAGCAGACCTGCGGCAACCAGCAACGACGTAAAACGCATGGAATCCCCCATTTTTCCTCTGGCATCCGGGCCACAGGCAATCCCACTTGCGCGTCCTTCGGATGAGCCCCGAGGAAGAGTACAGAGGGTAACTGGTTGGTCAGAACGGACTTTGGTCACCGGCGCCGAGGGCTTTGGTCACAGCGAAGTCAGGGGCGGAGGAGGGTTTTGATGGCTCGGCGGTCGTGCATGGCTTTGTAGCCTTCGGCAACCTGTGCGAGCGGCAGTTCGAGGTCGAAGACGAGGCCCGGGTTGATGGTGCCGTCCAGTACGTCGGTCATCAGGTCGGGCAGGTAGGCGCGGGTCGGCGCCACGCCGCCCGCCAGGCCGACGTTGCGGCTGAACATCTCGCCGATCGGGACGGCGACGCCGTGCGGTACGCCGACGAAGCCAACCGTGGCGCCCGGACGAGCGACGGCGAACGCGGTCTCCATCGCCTGACCGGTGCCGACGCATTCCAGCACGGCGTCCGCACCCACTCCGTCTGTCAGATCCTCGATCGCCCGCCGGGCCCTGTCACCACGCTCGGCGACGATGTCCGTGGCGCCGAACTCGCGGGCGATCTGCTGCCGCGGCGCGTGCCGGGACATCGCGACGACCCGTTCAGCGCCCATCCGCCATGCGGCGAGCACGCCACACAGGCCGACCGCTCCGTCACCGACCACCACGACCGTGTGGCCGGGCCGAACCCCGGCGGCGACGGCGGCGTGCCACCCGGTGCCCATCACGTCGGACAGCGTCAGCAGTGACGCGACCAGCGACTCGTCCGGTACGCCGGGTGTCGCGACGGCGGTTCCGTCGGCATACGGCAGCCGCACGTACTCACCCTGGCCGCCATCGACGTCCCCGCTGCCGACCGCACCGCCGTTGACGCAGGCAGACTGCACGCCGGCAAGGCAGTGCGCGCAGGTGCCGTCGCTGATCATGAACGGCACCACGACGAAGTCGCCGGGCTCGATCGTGCGGACCTCCGCGCCGGCCTCCTCGACGATGCCGACCAGTTCGTGGCCGATCCGCCGCGGCCGCCGTACCGGGTTCTCGCCGCGGTACGACCACAGGTCCGAGCCGCACACGCAGCTGGCGGTGACCCGGATGATCGCGTCGGTCGGTGCCTTCAGCTTCGGGTCGGGTACGTCGGTCAGCCGGACGTCAAACGCTCCGTGGATCAAGGTCGCACGCATGAGGACGACCCTACAAAGCCTGGTACCTGCCCCGGCGGTGGACCAAGGCCGACGAGTCCGGCCCGAGTGACACGTACGCGATCTCGAGCCGGACCTGCAACCCCCAGCCGAGCGACGGCGGGTCGGGGTCCGAGACGACACAGCCCGCCCAGGTCGTATCGGGCAAAGCAGGTCCCCACTCCGTCTCGTCCCAGGTACCGAGACGGAACGGTCCACCCGGTGCCGGTGCGACGTACCCGAACGCGTCGGCCAATCCGCGATGCCGGTCCTCCAGGATGGCGACGACGGCGCGACCCGAGCCACGTAACGCGTCCCACAGGTCGGACTCGGGGTCGAGTACGCCGATGACGTAGCCGGGCTCGCCGTTGGCCACCAGCATGCTCGACACGGTGAGGCCGGCGCGTTCTCCGTCATGGACGCTCGTCCATAGAGTGACCGGGGACGGCAGCCGGCCACGGAACCGGCGTACCGGGCTCCGCTCCTCCTCCGGCGGCAGGAACGGGTGGTCCCCGTGGATCGTCATGCCGCCAAGATACGGCGATCTAGGTGCGGCGGACCGTGACGCGGTCGCGGAGTGAGAACGAGGTCAGCGGGACCCGGGTGTTGCTGCTCGGCCCGTGCATCGACGCGACGTTGCCGTGGGCATCGAACTCGAACGTGAACGGCTCCCCGTACGAGCCGTAGCCGTTGGCGCCGAGCCAGCGCAGCGTATGATCGTCGACCGGCTCGAGTTCGATCGCCTCCCCCGCCGGGTCGGCCAGCGAGGGGTCGAGCAGGAACAGCCTGCCGTTGAGTTGGACCAGGTCCGCCACGCCCCACACGTTGGCGTATCGCCCGGTGAACTGCCGACCATCGAAGGATCCGGACGACTCCAGAGCGAGATCGAGCAGCTTCGCGAACGCCGACGCGAGCTGGACCGCCGGGCCGTCGATCGCATTCGTCAGCGCCGACACCACCAGCCCGCGTTCGGCGTCGACGAGGGTGCGGGTGATGAAGCCCGGGAACCCGCCACCGTGACCGAACCAGTCCCGCTCGCCGATCCGCTGGACCGAGAACCCGAGCCCGTAGCGCTGGTCGGCGTCATCGTCCTTGGTCTCCCACGCCGCATGACGCATCGTCCGCTTGGACGCTTCACTGAGCAGCCGGTCGTCACCGGGCAGATGAGCCGCGAAGTACCGCACCAGGTCGCTTGCGTTGGCATAGCAGCCCGTCGCCGGCGCGAGCGCGCCGGTGTCGATGTGCTCGATCGGGACCCGCGCGTCGGCGTACGCCAGGCTGCTGTACCCGGTCGCGTAACCGTCGGCCCGGTCCGGTTCGAACTCCGGGCCGAATTCGGACAATCCGAGCGACCCGGCGATGTGCTTGCGTACGTACTCGGCGTACGACATCCCGGCGGCGGCCTCGACGATCATGCCCAGCAGGCCGAAGCCGATGTTGGAGTATTTGAACCGCTCGTTCGGCTGCAGTACCGCCGACCCCTCGTCGCGGAGCACCTTGAGCAGTGCGTCGCGGTCCGGGAACGAGTGCGCCAGTACCCAGAAGTCGCCGTCGGCGCCGTCCCGTACCACCCCGGCGGTGTGGCCGAGCAACTCGCGTACGGTCACCTCTCCGAGCGGCAGACCCGCCAGGTCGAGGACGTGCGCGGCCGCGCGGTCGTCCAGCCGCAGCAACCCGCGCTCGGCCAGTTGGAGCACCGCGGTCGCCGTCACCGTCTTCGAGTGCGACGCGATCCGGAACAGGTGTTGGTCGGTCAGCGCCACCCCGGCCTCGGCGTCGGCCATTCCGTACGCACTGCTCCACACGACTTCGCCACCGGCGTACACCGCCGCCTGGACACCGGGAATCCGCAGGTACCGCCGGCTGAAGTCCAGCAGCGATCCGTAGTACGCAACGACGTCATGTACGACCCGCAGGTCGACCGCCCCGGCCATTGCTGGTCTCAGACGTGGCGGCGGGACTGGATGACGCGGAACCGGCCGGCGACATAGGCGCCGTCGGTATATGTCGCATTGGCCGCCGGGTTCGCCCCGGTGCCGTGGAAGTCGGAGAACGCGGCCGACTGGTTGACGAAGACCGGGCCGGTCAGATTCTCCGAGAGCGCCACCCCGACGTCGAGCGCGGTGTCTCTCATCGTGTCGATCACGTCCGGCGACGTGCTGTAGACGCCCGCGGTCATCGCTCCGCCGTCGCGGACGGTACGCCGGAACAGCTCGATCGACTCGTCGGTGCCGGACGTGCGGACCAGGAACGACACCGGGCCGAAGCACTCCCGGCCGTACACCTCCTCGTCGTCCGCGCTCAGTGCGATCAGGGTAGGCGTACGGACGGTGGCGTCCGGGTACGACGGGTGCTGGATCGCACGGGACGCCAGCAGCACCTGTCCGTACTCCGGCGCCAGGTCGAGCCGGTTCGTCACGCTCTCGTTGACGATGCCGCCGAGCAGTTCGACGGCCTTCGCGTCATCGCCGAGCAGCCGCTCGATCGCCGTGCCGATGCCGCCGGCCACCTCCTCGTACGACTTGTGGCCGTCGTCGGTCTCGATCCCGTCGGCCGGGACGAAGATGTTCTGCGTCGTGGTGCACATCTGGCCCGAGTACAACGCCAGCGTGAAGGCCAGGTTCCCGCACATCGCCCTGAACGCGTCGGTCGAGTCGATGACGACCGCGTTGACGGCGGCCTTCTCGGTGAACACCTGTGCCTGGGTGGCGTTCTGCTCCAGCCCGGTGCCGAACTCGCTGCTGCCGGTGAAGTCGATCAGCTTGACCTCGGGCCGGGTGGCCAGCGGCTTGGCCAGGCCGTCGCCGGGGTGCTCGGCGGCCAGAGTCACCAGGTTCGGGTCGAGACCGGCGTCGCGCAGCACCTGCTGGCAGACCGAGACGGTGATCGCCAGCGGTAGCACCGCGAGCGGGTGCGGCTTGACCACGACCGCATTGCCGGTGACCAGCGAGGCGAACAGCCCGGGCCACGAGTTCCAGGTCGGGAAGGTGTTGCAGCCGATGACCAGTGCGACCCCGCGGCCCACGACGGTGAACGACTTGTCCATCGTGATCGGGTCACCCTTGGCCGGCTTCTCCCACTGCGCGGTCGCCGGGTAGCGGTTCATCTCCTCGTAGCAGTACGCGATCGACTCCAGCGCCCGGTCCAGCGCGTGCGTCCCGCCGGCCTGGAACGCCATCACGAACGCCTGCCCGCTGGTGTGCTGGACCGCATTCGCCAGTTCGAACACCCGGGCGTGCAGGCGGGCGAGGATCTCCAGCCCGACCCCGACCCGGCCCTCGATCCCGGCCCGCCGCCAGTCGGGCAGACCGTGCTGGGCCGCGGCCGTCAACTCGTCCAGCCCGGCCTCGGTGACGTGCGGATACTGGACGTCGAGGTCGAACCCGAACGGCGACCGCTCGGTGCTGACCGTGCCCTTCGCGCCGGGCGTCTGCAGCGGGAAAGTGCTGCCGCGATGGGCCTCGAAGGCCGCCTTGCCCTCGCCGGCGGCGGTCTGGCCGTACACCCGCGGGCTCGGCGACTCGGGGAACGCCGAGTGGTACCCACGGCTGCGGATGGCCTGCAGGGCCGCGTCGAGCCGCTGACGGTGGGCGGCGAACCAATCTGTCGCGGCGGTGGCCGCTGGTGCGGAGGTCATGGGTCGGCACACTCCTCGCTGGAATGGTGAGCGATACGCCGGCGCCCCGAACGCCGGTTCGTCACCCAGCATCCTAAGGCCAGCACGGAGCGTGCGTGTTACACATACAGCCGGTAGATCGGTGAAGGTGTCACACCTGGATGGATAGGGTGAGTACATGAGTGACGAGCTGGCCCGGGCCGTGGCCGCCGCGATGTGGGCCGACGACGCCGCCAGTTCCGGTCTCGGGATGCGGCTGGTCTCGGTCACGGCCGGCCGGGCGGTGCTCGAGATGCCGGTCCGCGCGGACATGGTGAACGGGCACGGCATCGCGCACGGCGGGTTCGTGTTCACGCTGGCCGACTCGGCGTTCGCGTTCGCCTGCAACTCGCGCAACCAGCGCACCGTCGCCCAGGCCTGCGACATCGTGTTCGTCACGCCGGCCAGGCTCGGCGACATACTCGTGGCCGACGCCGTCGAGCGGGCGTCGTACGGACGCAACGGCATCTACGACGTCACCGTCCGGCGCGGCGACAATGAGCTGATCGCCGAGTTCCGCGGCCGCAGCCGGCAGATCAACGGCAGCTTCCTGGAGGAGAAATGAGCCCCACCGCCTTCCTCGTCGACGGAGTCCGTACCCCGATCGGCCGGTACGGCGGGGCGCTCGCCGGTGTCCGCCCGGACGACCTCGCCGCGCACGTGATCAAGACGCTGATGGAACGCCACCGCGACATCGACCCGGCCGCGATCGACGACGTGGTGCTCGGCTGCGCGAACCAGGCCGGCGAGGATAACCGCAATGTCGCCCGGATGGCGGCGCTGCTGTCCGGCCTGCCGGACTCGGTGCCCGGGTCGACGATCAACCGGCTGTGCGGATCGGGTCTGGACGCGGTCGGCTCGGCGGCCCGGTCGATCGTTGCCGGTGACAACGACATCGTGGTAGCCGGTGGCGTGGAGTCGATGAGCCGGGCCCCGTTCGTACTGCCGAAGGCCGAGACGGCGTACGGGCGCAGCGCGGAGATCTACGACACCACGATCGGCTGGCGGCTGGTGAACGCGCTGATGAAGCGGCAGTACGGGATCGACTCGATGGGTGAGACCGCCGAGAACGTCGCCGCCGAGTTCAATGTCAGCCGCGAGGACCAGGACGCGTTCGCGTTGCGCAGCCAGCAGCGCGCGGCCAAGGCGACCGCGAACGGCCGGCTGGCCGAGGAGATCATCACGGTCCTGGTGCCGCGGCGCAAGGCCGACCCGGTGCCGGTCGACACCGACGAGCACCCGCGGGAGACCTCCCTTGAGGCGCTCGGTGGACTCCGCCCGGCGTTCCGCGACGGCGGAACTGTGACCGCCGGCAACTCGTCCGGCGTCAACGACGGCGCCGCCGCCCTGCTGCTGATGAGCGAGCATGCCGTCGAGCGGTACGGCGTTACACCGCTGGCCCGGGTGGTGTCGACCGCCGCGGCCGGCGTACCACCGCGGATCATGGGCATCGGCCCGGCGCCGGCGACCCGCAAGCTGCTCGACCGGACCTCGGTGACGATCGGCGAGATCGGCGTGGTCGAGCTCAACGAGGCGTTCGCCGCGCAGGCGCTGGCGGTGCTCCGCGAGCTCGGGCTGCCCGACGACGCCGAGCACGTGAACCCGAACGGCGGCGCGATCGCGCTCGGCCATCCGCTCGGTATGAGCGGCGCCCGGCTGGCGCTGACGACCGCGCTGGAGATGCGGCACCGCGACGCCCGGTACGGCCTGGCGACGATGTGCATCGGCGTCGGCCAGGGCATCGCGACGCTGCTCGCACGGCCATGACCGGCCGGCTCGGCGAGGCTCCGCCGCCGGATCTGCTGGACGACGGAGAGCGGCTGCCGGCCGACCAGCTCCGCGACGTCCAACTCGCGCGGCTGCAAGACACCGTGCGCCGCTGCTACGAGAAGGTGCCGCACTACAAGTCCGCACTCGACTCGGCCGGATTCGCTCCGGACGACCTCAAGGACCTGTCCGACATGTCCCGGCTGCCGTTCACCACCAAGGAGGACCTGCGGCGGAACTACCCGTTCGGCATGTTCGCCGTACCGCGGACCGAGGTGGTTCGCTTACACGCCTCCTCAGGTACGACCGGACGCGCCACGGTGGTCGGCTACACCCGCGACGACCTCGACACCTGGTCGGACCTGATGGCCCGTTCGATCCGCGCTGCCGGAGGCCGGGCCGGCGACATCTGCCACGTCGCGTACGGGTACGGCCTGTTCACCGGTGGGCTCGGCGCGCACTACGGAGCCGAGCGGCTCGGCTGCACGGTCGTACCGGTGTCCGGCGGGATGACCGACCGGCAGGTCCAGCTGATCGTCGACTTCGGTCCGCGGATCGTGATGGTCACCCCGTCCTACTTCCTGGCGATCCTGGACGTGATGGAGCAACGCGGCGTCGATCCGAAGGACACCGCGCTGCGGATCGGGATCTTCGGCGCCGAGCCGTGGACCGAGCAGATGCGCGCCGAGGTCGAGGCCCGTACCGCGATGCACGCCGTCGACATCTACGGGCTGTCGGAGGTGATGGGCCCGGGCGTCGCGCAGGAGTGCGTCGAGACCAAGGACGGGCTGCATATCTGGGAGGACCACTTCTACCCGGAGATCATCGACCCGGTGACCGGCGACGTACTGCCGGACGGCGAACTTGGCGAACTGGTCTTCACAACGCTGACCAAGCAGGCCTTGCCAGTATTGCGGTACCGCACTCGCGACCTGACCAGGCTGTTGCCAGGCACCGCACGTCCGGCGATGCGCCGAATGGAGAAGATCACCGGGCGCAGCGACGATCTGATGATCGTCCGTGGCGTGAACGTGTTCCCGACCCAGATCGAGGAGCACATCCTGGCCACCGAGGGCCTGGCGCCGCACTACGTCTGCGTGCTGACCCGGCCGGACCGTCTGGACGAGCTGACCGTCCGGGTCGAGGTCGCGCCGGACTTCGACGGCGACCGGTCCGTGTTGGCGGCACGGCTGGCCGGTAGGGTCAAGGACCGGATCGGCGTCACCTGCGCCGTCGAGGTCGTCGACCCGCACGCCCTGGAGCGCTCGCTCGGCAAGGCCAAGCGCATCCAGGACGACCGCAACCTCTGACTACTTCCGGCAACTTCTGACTACTTCTGACTACTTCTGACTACTTCTGGAGCCATTCGCCGAAGGCGTAGGGCTCGCGGGTGAACAGGTACGTCGCCCAGTTGAGCTTGACGGGTACGCCGCGCTCGTCACGGGTGATGCGCAGGATCTCGCCGGGCTCGCGGCCGCCCTTGGTGCGGTACACGTCGTCGTCGATCCGCTCGAACACCGACGGCTCCTTGTACTCCGGCGCCTTGTCCTGACGCGCCTCGAGCACGCCGTTGCGAACGCTGAACACGAACGCCTGGCCCTCGGAGAACCACGTGCCGAGCAGCGCGGCGAATTCGTCCGGCACCGCTGTGCCGGCGGTCCACGGCTCGGTCGGCTCCGGGTCGTTGTCGAGCACCTCGGCGATCAGGTCGGTCGCCAGCAGGGCCGGGTCCGGCGCTGAGGTGGTGTTCATCAGTGCGATTCCGGCGGTGCCGGACTTGCGGTGCACGAACATGCCGGTGATGTGGCCGGGCATCCCGCCGGTGTGGCCGGCGTACACCCGGTCGCCGATCCGGATCAGCATCAGCCCGAGCCCCCAGCCGAGCGTCCAGCGGTCCGGGTCCGCGATCGTCTGCACCTGGCACATCTCGTCCAGGGTGTCCTTGGCCAGCAGTTCGTCGTTGCCCTCAGCAAGGAATATGGTCCACGCGGCAAGGTCGGTAGTTGTGCTGGCCAGCCCGCCGCACGCGGCCATCGCCCCGATGTCGAGCACCGGCTCGGCCGCCGGTACGTCGCTGAACGGCGGCACGTAGTACCCGGTGGCCGCGGTACCGGTGAGGCCGAGCGTGGTCCGCCGCATCCCGAGCGGATCGAGGATCCGGGCCTGCAGTGCCTCGGTCCAGGGCCGGCCGTCGACGCGGGCGACGACCTCGCCGAGCATCGAGTACGCAAGGTTCGAGTAGTGCCACAGGTCGTGCGGCCGGCCGATCCGCTCGGCTTCATTCCAGCCCACCAGGAGTTCGTCGACGCTGGGGAACTTCAGCTGCTCCCAGACGTCGCCGACCGGCTCGCGCTGCATCCCGCTGACGTGGCTGAGCATCTGCCGCAGGGTGATGCCGCCGTGCTTGCTCTCCGGTACGTACGTCTCCAGCGGGTCGTCGAGCGACAACTTGCCGGCGTCCCTCAGGGCCATGATCAGCACGGCGGTGAAGGTCTTGCTGATCGACGCCACCTGGAACTGGGTGTCCGGACCGGGCGGCTCACCGGTGCCGATATCGGCCGAGCCGGCGCTGCCGGACCAAACCACACGGCCGGACCGCGCCACCGCCGCGGCGATCCCCGGGACCCGGTGCTTGGACTGGCGGTCGGCGATGATCCGGTCCAGCGATGCCCTGGTCTGGGCGGTCAGCTCGGTCATAGGCCGAGGTTAGCCGTCGGCTGTGTCAGAGTGGGCGCTGTGCGGATCGCGGTGCTCGGGCCCCTGGAGGTACGGGCCGCCGACGGCTCCGTGGTCGACGTCCGCGGCGGCCGGTTGCGAGCCCTGGTGGCCCGCCTTGCGCTGGACGCCGGGCGTCCGGTCGGCGTGAACACCCTCGTCGACGCACTGTGGGGCGACGATCCGCCGGCAGCGGTCGGCAATGCGTTGCAGTCGCTGGTGTCGCGGCTGCGGACCACGCTCGGCTCGCCGGACTCGATCCTGTCCGGCCCGTCCGGGTACACGCTGACTGCGACCGAGGTGGACGCCACCGAGTTCGAACGGCTGGTCCGCACGGCTCGCTCGAGCCGGCCGGAGGCGGCGGTCGGGCTGCTCGACGAAGCCGTTTCGCTGTGGCGCGGCGACGCGCTCGCCGACGTCCGGGAGGCACCGTTCGCGCAGGCGCCGGCAGCCCGGCTGGACGATATGCGGCTGGCCGCAGCGGAGGACCGCGCACAGTTCCTGATCGCCCTGGGCCGCGCCGGTCAGGCAGTCGCCGACCTGGCGCCGCTCGCAGCCGCGCACCCGCTACGCGAACGTACCCATGAACTGCTGATCCGAGCCCTGCATGCCAGTGGCCGGCAGATCGACGCGCTGACCGCGTACGAGGAGATCCGCACCCGGCTCGCCGACGAGCTCGGCGTCGATCCGTCGGCCCGGCTCCGCGAGGTACACACGGCGGTGCTGCGCGGCCAACCCCTCGATCCGCCCGTACGCCGTAGCACCGCAGTCGAACCCCAGGAGAGCGAGACACAGCCGCCGAACAACCTGCGAGCCAGGCTGACCAGCTTCGTCGGCCGGGACGAGGACGTCGCCGCGATCGGCAAGTTGCTCGCCGGGTCCCGGCTGGTCACCCTCGTGGGCCCGGGCGGTGCCGGCAAGACCCGGCTGGCCACCGAGACTGCTCTAACCCTGCTCCGGGAGCTGGGGGGACGACCCCCCAGACCCCCCGCGCTTCGCCGCAAAGGCCACCAGTCACCGGACGGGATCTGGTTCGTCGAACTCGCCCCGCTCGGCGACCCGGCCGATATCGCGCCCGCGATCCTGTCCGCGCTCGGCGTCAGCGAGTACGTCGAGGACGCCCGCGGCAAGCTGTCCCGCGGCCGAGTGGTGACCGTACGGACCGCCCGCGACCGGCTGCTCGACGTACTCGCCGACCGCCGCGTGACGCTCGTGCTCGACAACTGCGAACACCTGGTCGCAGGCGTGGCCGACCTCACCGAGGCGCTGCTCGGCCGCAGTCCGCTGCTTCGGGTGCTGGCCACGAGTCGCGAACCGCTCGGGATCGAGGGCGAGCAGTTGTACCCGGTCGGCTCGTTGGGCATGCCACCGGCCGACGGCGCGAACGGGATGGCGCCGTACCCGTCGGTGCAGTTGTTCGTCGACCGCACCACCGCGGTGGACCCGGCCTTCGCGCTCACCGCGGCGAACAACGGCGCGGTCAGCGAGATCTGCCGGCGGCTGGACGGGATGCCGCTGGCCATCGAGCTCGCCGCGGCCCGGATGCGTTCGATGAGCCCGGAGCAGATCGTCGACCGGCTGGCCGACCGGTTCCGGCTGCTCACCACCGGCAGCCGGACCGCGCTGCCGAGACACCAGACGCTGCGCGCGGTGGTCGAATGGAGCTGGGAGCTGCTCGACGACGCGGAACGGACGGTCGCCCGCCGGCTGTCCGTGTTCTCCGGAGGTGCGACGCTCGATGCCGCGGAACGGGTCTGCGGCGGCGTGGGCGTACCTGCCGAGGATGTGCTTGCGGTACTCGCCTCATTGGTCGACAAGTCCTTGCTGGAGGCAACCGACAGGTCCGGCGCGGTGCGGTACCGGATGCTCGAGACGGTCAAGGCGTTCAGCGCCGAGCGGCTGACCGAGGCCGGCGAGACCGATGCGGTCCGGCGGGCGCACGCGGAGTACTTCCGCGACCTGGTCGAACAGGCGGCGCACAAGCTGCGCACCGGCGACCAGGTGATCTGGATCGCCCGGCTGGACGCCGACCACGACAACCTGCTCGGCGCGCTCCGGTTCGCGGTCGACACCGAGGACGCCGATCTCGCGGTACGGCTGGTCGCGGTGCTCGGCGAGTTCTGGAACCTGCGCGGCCGCCCGGCCGAGGCGATGAGCTGGTTGCAGGCCTCGCTGGAACTGAGCGGGCCGACACCGGTCCGGCAGCGCTCGTTCACGTTGTTCATGTACGCGATGGGCAGCCTGGCCGCGGAGGGCATCGAGCGCACCGAGATCGCGCAGCGACGCGCGCTGCGCGCGCTGGCCGAGATCCGATACCTGCGCCGGCGGAACCCGGGGCGGGTCTGGTTCGAGACCCTCCTCGCCGACGCCATCTGGGCGATGGTGCGCAACGACCGGTCCGCCGGGCTGGTCTACCTCGAGACCGCGCTGGACGACCCCGACCTGTGGAACCGCTCCGCGGCCCGGATGATGCGCGCGATGCTGGCCGAGAACGAGGGCGACGTCGCCCAGATGCGCTCCGACCTGGGCATCGCGCTCGACGGATTCCGCTCGCTCGGTGACCGGTGGGGGATGTCGATGGCGCAGCGCGGCCTGGCCGGTCACGCGACCCAGTCCGGTGACCACGAGGCCGCGATCGAGGCGTTCACCGAGGCGCTGCGGCTGCTGGACGAGCTCGGCACCCGGGAGGGCTGGTCGATGATGGTGATCCAGCGCGCTCAGAACCGGATGGAGCTCGGCGACACCGATGGCGCCCGTGCCGATCTGCGCTTGTCCCGCGAACTGTCCGCCCTCGAGGGCGACCACGGCAACGACGTGTTCTCGCTCGCCGCACTCGGTGCGCTCGAACGCCGGCTCGGCAACCTGGCCGCGGCCCGCGAGCTGACCGACACCGCACTGGACAAGCTCAGCGGAGTCTCGGAGTTCTTCGCCCCGCAGGGGTTGTCGATCATCAACGCGATGCGGGCCGCTGTCGCGATGGACGAGGGCGACCTGGACCTCGCCCGCACGCTCATTCGCAGGTCGCTCGAGTTCGGCGCCCGATCCGAGGACATGCCGGTGCTGTCCGCCTCGGTCGAGGTGTACGCGACCATCACACTGGCCGGCGGGAAGCCGTCCCGCGCCGCCCACCTGCTCGGCGTGGTCGCGGCCCTGCGCGGAATGCGATCGATGCCGTCGGCCGAGGTACGCCGTACCGCCGAGCGCTGTATCGAACTACTCGGCGAGACGGCGTACCAGCAGGCATACGACGGCGGCGCGAGCCTGTCCCGCGCCGCCGCCTATGCCGATCTGGATGTCGTACCCGGCTCCGATCAGGTCCGTCGCCGGTAGGTGCTGATCGCCAACGGCGCGAACACCGCCACGAAGGCCGCCATCCAGGCCAGCGTCCACAGCAGCGGACCCTGGATCGGGCCGCCGAGCATCAGCCCGCGCATCGTGTCGACCAGGTGCTTGACCGGGTTGACGTCGACGAAGGTCTGCAGCCACGACGGCAGCGTGTCGGTCGGCACGAACACGTTGCTGCCGAAGGTCAGCGGGAACATCACCAGGAACGCCACACCCTGCACGCCCTGGGCCGTTTTCATCTTCAGCCCGATCCAGACCCAGGCCCAGCACAGCGACAGCGCGAACGCCAGTGCCAGTGCGCAGGCGAGCAGGCCGTAGCCGAGGCCGTTGTGGAACCGGAAGCCCAGGATCAGCGCGAACGTCACCAGGATGACGATCGAGCAGATGATCCGGACGGCGTCGCCGAGTACCGCACCGACCAGCGGCGCCGACCGGGAGATCGGCAGGCTGCGGAACCTGTCGAACACACCCTTCGCGAAGTCGTCGTTGAGGCTGATTCCGGTGCCCATCGTCGCGAACACCACGCCCTGGACGAGCAGGCCGGGCAGGACGAACTGCAGGTACTGCTGCCAGCCGCCCGAGCCGGCCACCGCGCCGCCGAAGACGAACACGAACAGTACGGTGAAGATGATCGGCTGGAACGTCACATCGGCCAGGGCCTCGGGGTTCTGACGGATCCGGACGATGTTGCGCCAGGCCAGCGTGAGACTCTGCTCAAGCCAGCTCCACGGGGTCCGGCGAATCTCCAGCGCCGGAGTCTGGATCGCTGTCGCGCTCATCGGTTCGCTCCTACTACTCGGCTGCCTTCTTGACTGGTCGTGTCGGTGTTCGCGGCGTGACCGGTCAGGCCGAGGAAGACCTCGTCCAGGCTGGGCAGCCGCAGTGAGAGCTCGACGACGGGGATGCCGGCGTCGTCGAGGCGGCGTACGACGGCGGGCATCGCGGTGCCGTCGGGCACGGTCACGCTCACCAGGCCGTTGTCGGCGTCGGTGACCGGCAGCGCGCCCACCTCCTGGGCGAGGATCGCCCGCACCCTGTCGAGCTGGGCCGGGTCGGCCGGCCGGACGTCGAGCGACTGCCGGCCGGTCTGCTTCTTGAGCTCGGCCGGGGTGCCCTCGGCAACGATCCGGCCGTGGTCGAACACCACGATCGAGTCGGCGAGCGCGTCGGCCTCCTCCAGGTACTGGGTGGTGAGCAACACTGTGCTGCCCTCCAGCACCAGCAGCCTGATCGTCGCCCACACCTCGTTGCGGCTGTGCGGGTCCAGGCCGGTGGTCGGCTCGTCCAGGTAGAGGATGCTCGGCCGGCCGACCAGGCTCGCGGCCAGGTCGAGCCGCCGGCGCATCCCGCCGGAGTACGTCTTGGCGATCCGGTCGCCGGCCTCGGTCAGATCGAACCGGTCGAGCAGTTCGCCGGCCCGCTCCCGGGCTGCCGGGCGGGACATCCCGAGCAGCCGGCCGATCATCACCAGGTTGCGGCGGCCGGACAGGTCCTCGTCGACGCTGGCGTACTGGCCGGTCAGGCCGATCAGCTCGCGGACC
>JBKPSJ010000416.1:0-8020 GCA_046765875.1 Actinomycetota bacterium | reverse complement strand
GGGTACGTCAGGCTGGAGCGCTGGACGGTGTGGGGGCGACCAGCGCGGTGAGGTGCTCGACCACCTGGTCGACCGGGACGTTCTCGCGGTCGCCGGTGCGGCGGTCCTTGACCTCGATCACGCCGTCGGCCAGGCCCTTGCCGACCACCACGATGGTCGGTACGCCGATCAGCTCGGCGTCCTTGAACTTGACCCCGGGTGAGACCTTCTCGCGGTCGTCATACAGGACCCGGACACCACGCGCGTCGAGCTGCTCGGCGATCTCGGCGGCCTTGGCGAAGACCCCGGATTCCTTGCCGGTGGCAACCAGATGGACGTCGGCCGGTGCGACCTCGCGCGGCCAGCACAGGCCGAGCTCGTCGTGGGTGCCCTCGGCGATCGCCGCCACCGCGCGGGTGACGCCGACGCCGTACGAGCCCATCGTTACCGTGACCAGCTTGCCGTTCTGGTCGAGCACCCGCAGGCCGAGCGCCTCGGCGTACTTCCTGCCCAGCTGGAAGATGTGCCCCATCTCGATGCCACGAGCGGACTCCAGCGGACCCGAGCCGTCCGGCGCCGGGTCGCCGTCGCGCACCTCGGCGGCCTGGATGGTGCCATCGGCGGTGAAGTCGCGGCCGTTCACCAGGTTGAGGACGTGGAAGCCCGGCCGGTCCGCGCCGGTCGCCCAGGCCGAGCCGACCGCCACCCGCGGGTCGAGCAGGTACCGGATCTTCGACGCGTTCTTCTCTCCCAGCACGCCTGGGCCGATATAGCCCTTGGCCAGCGCCGGGTGCTCGGCGAAGTCGGTCTCCTCGAACGCCGACACCTCGGCCGGCTCGAGCTGCGCGGCCAGCCGCTTCTCGTCGACCGCCCGGTCCCCCGGTACGCCGATCGCCAGCGGCTCGCGGGTGCCGTCGGGATGGACGACCATCACCAGCACGTTCTTGAGCGTGTCGGCGGCGCTCCATTCGCGGCCGTCGGCGCGCGCGTGCTTCGCGTTCAGCGTGTCCACCAGGGTGTCGATGGTGGGCGTGTCCGGTGTGTCGACGACCTCGGCCGCCGGTACGCCGGAGTGGTCAACAGATTCGGCCTGCGGCACCTCGACGGCCTCGACGTTGGCGGCGTACCCACCCGCCGAGCGGACGAAGGTGTCCTCGCCGTTCTCGGCCATCGCGAGGAACTCCTCCGAGGCCGAGCCGCCCATCGCGCCGGACATCGCCTTGACGATCACGTACTCGAAGCCGAGCCGGTCGAAGATGTTGATGTACGCCTGCCGGTGCAGGTCGTACGAGCGCTGCAGGCCCTCGTCGTCGATGTCGAACGAGTACGAGTCCTTCATGATGAACTCGCGCCCGCGCAGCACACCGGCCCGCGGCCGCGCCTCGTCGCGGTACTTGTTCTGGATCTGGTACAGGAACAGCGGCAGATCCTTGTACGAGGAGTACATGTCCTTCACGACGAGCGCGAACATCTCCTCATGGGTTGGGCCGAGCAGGTAGTCCGCACCCTTGCGGTCCTTCATCCGGAAGATGTTCGGCCCGTATTCGGTCCAGCGGTTGGTCGCCTCGTACGGCTCGCGCGGCAGCAACGCGGGGAACAGCAGTTCCTGGCCGCCGATCGCGTTCATCTCCTCGCGGATGATGGTCTCGATGTTGCGCAGCACCTTCAGCCCGAGCGGCAGCCAGGTGTAGATCCCGGGCGCGGCGCGGCGGATGTAGCCGGCCCGCACCAGCAGCCGATGGCTCGGGACCTCCGCATCCGCCGGGTCCTCGCGCAGGGTACGCAGGAACAGCGACGACATGCGCAGGGTCACGGGAGTCTCCAATACTTCTCAATTACCAGCTGACACCGGCGAGGATAGCGGTGCCGTCCGCGGGCTCTCACCCGAGTTTGGGGATCCCGCTCAGAACAGGACGGTCGCGAACGTCTCGATGGTGCGGAAGCCGACCCGGTGGTAGGCCGCTCGCGCGGCCGTGTTGTACGAGTTCACGTACAACGTCACCACCGGCGCGAACGACGATGCGAGGTCGACGACGGTCGCCATAGCCGGCGCGGACAGGCCCTGGCCGCGCCGCTTCGGCTGCACCCACACACCCTGGATCTGGCAGGCACCGTTGCCCACGGCACCGACCTCGGCCTTGAACACCACCTCGCCGTCCTCGATCCAGGCGAACGCCCGGCCGGTCCGGATCAGCTCAGCGACCCGGGACCGGTAGAAGGTTCCGTCCGGTCCGGTCTGCGGAGGTACGCCGACCTCCTCGGTGTACATCGCCACGCAGGCCGGGTAGAGCATGTCCAGCTCGGACGGCTCGACCTGGCGTACCCGCGGGTCCGGCGTGATCGCCGGACCGGACCCGATCACCATGAACGGCTGATCCAGTCGGACCTCGCGGGCCGGTCCCCAGCTCGGCTCCAGCCCCTCCCACAGCACCCGGACGGCGCGCGCCGGGCCGACGATCTGAAAGCAGGTCCGGCCCCGGCGCAGCGCGTACGTCGTGAACGCGCGCAAGGCGTTGTCGCCCGCCTCGACCGGCACCAGGTTGCCGCCGGCATGACACAACGAGAGCAGCTCACCGTGCTCGACGTACCCCCACACCTCGGCACCGCGGCGCGGATCCAGCCCGGAGGCCTGCACCAGGCTGTCCACGAACACGTTCACGACCGGGTCGCGTGCGATGACCGCCCGGGCCGCCGACAGGTCGCGAGGACCCAGAACCCGTACGCCCACGGCCAAAACCTAGTGCTCGCCTCCAAACGGCTGCGCGAGGGGCGGGCGCGTCGGAACGACAGCACTCTGAAAGACCCGCCGACTAGGCTGCCGGTCGTGGGCTACGTCGAGCAGGAACCGGCCCGCCCGCTCGCCCGGGTGGTGCGCTCGGTGTGGATCCAGCAGGTGGGCGAGGCGCCGTACCTGCAGCGCAATCTGCCGACCGGCGGTGTCGAACTGCACTGCCGGATCGGGTCCGTGCCGCGGCTGGTCGGGCCGCTCACGCACGCGCTGACCGACGTCCTCGAGCCCGGGACCACACTGGTCGGCGTTCGGTTCCAGCCCGGCGCGGCGGCGCCACTGCTCGGGCATCCCGCGTCCGAGCTGACCGACCTGGAGCTGGGCACCGACGACTTGTGGGGTGCCGAGGCGGTCCGGCTCGGCGAGCTCCTGGCCACCGCGTCCGGCCCGGAGGCCGCGCTCGACGTCCTGCAGCGCTACCTGGCGACCCGGCTGGCCGCGACCGACGGACCGGACCGACTCGTCGCCGAGGCGGTACGACGGCTGATGCCGTGGCACCCCGGCGACGTCGGAGCGGTCACCACGGCGCTGTCGATCTCGGAGAGCCAGTTGCGCCGGCGCTGCCACGCCACGGTCGGGCTCGGACCCAAGGCTCTGCACCGCACGCTGAGGTTCCAGGGCTTCCTCGCGCTCGCCCAGCAGTCGATCGCGACCGGCGTGGGTTCCGGGCTCTCGGAGCTCGCCGTCGAGGCGGGGTACGCCGACCAGGCGCACCTCAGCCGCGAGTGCCTGCGGCTGACCGGGCTGTCGCCGCGGGCGTTCGTCGGCGAGGCGGGCGAGCGGTGCTCCTGTGGGCACGACCACACCGTCTCGTTCACCTCGATGCTGCGGAGCCGGCCGCCGGCCGCTCTGGCCGTCTGATGCGCGGTTCGTTCAAGATCGACCATCGGGGCCGGTCTTAGCTTGACGAGCATGGATCTGGATCTCATCGGACCGGCCTCGGCCGACTACGAGCCGGTGCGATTGCCACGCTTCCAGGGGATTCTGCCTGCTGCTGTGGTGCGTTGCCGGACCGCTGACGACGTCGTGCACGCGTTGTCGTACGCGCGTTCTGCGGGACTGCCGGTTGTCCCGCGCAGCGGTGGGCATTGTCTCGCCGGGCGTTCCTCGACCACGGGTATGGTCGTCGATGTCTCGCCGATGCGGCAGGTGACCGTCGAGGCCGGAGTCGCCACGGTGGGCGCGGGTGTCCGATTGGGCGCGCTGTACGACGAACTCGACCGGCACGGTCTGACGCTGCCGGCCGGGTGCGGCCCGACGGTCGGTGTGGCCGGGCTGGCGCTCGGCGGCGGGATCGGCCTGCTCGGCCGTATGTACGGGCTCACCTGCGACCGGCTCCGGGCCGCACAGGTGGTCCTGGCGGAAGGCCGGGTCGTGGCCTGTGACTCACGGACCGAGCCGGACCTGTTCTGGGCCTTGCGCGGGGCCGGTGGCGGTCAGTTCGGGATCGTGACGTCGTTCGTCTTCGAGACCGTGCTCGCTCCGGTGACGACTGGGTTCGATCTGCGCTGGACGTACGGCGATGCCACCGCTGTGGTGGCCGCCTGGCAGGACTGGGCACCGGATGCGCCGGATGGGCTGACGGCCGTTCTGCGGATCACGACCTCCGAGGTACTGGCGATGGGCGCTCTGCTAGGCGATCAGGCCGAGGCGGAATCGCTGCTGGGCGGACTGGTGGCATGGGCCGGGATGGAGCCGGCCGCGGCGTACACAACTCTGCCGTACCGCGGGCTCAAGCGGATGCTCGCCCAGGGCGAGGAGCCGGTGCGCGCGATCAGCCGGTCGGAGTTCTTCCGGCAATCAATACCGGCGCACGTGGTCGCCGAGCTGCTGCGCATGCTGCCGGACGGGGCCGAGCTGGCGTTCACGCCGATGGGCGGGGCGTACAACCGCGTGCCGTCCGGCGCGACAGCGTTCGCGCATCGGGATGAACGGTTCCTGCTCGAGCACATCGCGCCAGACGAGTCCGGCGCCCTGTGGATGAACCGGTCGTGGGAGATCGTGCACCCGTACGCTTCCGGTCGGGTGTACCCGAACTTCCCCGATCCCGCGCTGACCGACTGGGCGTCTGCGTACCACGGCGACAACTACGAGCGGCTGAAGCGGATCAAGCACGTCTACGACCCGGGCAGGACCTTCGCATTCCCGCAGTCGCTCTGACCGGCGAACTGAGCCACGCCGGTGGAGGTGACGCCGCCGGGCACGGGCCCCGTGACAGACTTCGCGTGATGTCCGATTTCCCGCTCGGTGCGGCCGTGACCGTGGACGAGTTGGAGCACGACCCGCACCCGGTACTGGCCCGGCTGCGCGAGGCCGAGCCGGTGTCCTGGCTACCCGCGCTGGGCGGCTGGCTGGTGACCCGGCGGGACCTGGCCGTTCAGGTGACGCGGGACAGCCCGACGTACACCGTCGACGACCCGCGGTTCTCCACCGCGCAGGTGGTCGGGCCGAGCATGCTCTCGCTCGACGGTGCCGAGCATGCTCGGCACCGCGACCCGTTCGAGCACCCGTTCGGGCTGGGCCCGACCCGGGAGCGGTTCACGGCCTACGTCGAGGAACAGGTGGACGAACTCGTCGGCGCGCTCGACGCCGGCGACGGCGCCGAGTTGCGGCGCGCGGTGGCCGGTCCGCTCTCGGTGGCCGTGGTCGCCGAGGCGCTCGGGCTGCCGGACGTGAACGCGTGGACGGTGCTCGGCTGGTACGACGCGATCGTCTCGTCGGTCTCCGGGGTGGCCGCCGGCAACCGGGTGACGCGGGAGGGCACGGCCGCGTTCGAGAAGCTGCACGCGCACGTGGCGGATGCGGTCCGTACGGCCGATCCGGACTGGTCGATGGTCGCCGCTGCCGGGCGCGACGGCCTGTCCGTCGAGGAGGTGGTATCGAACGCGGCGGTCCTGATGTTCGGTGGAATCGAGACCACCGAGGGCATGATCACCAACGCGCTGTGGCATCTGCTGTCGCACCCGGATCAGCTCGACCTGGTCCGCGACGACCCGGACCTGCTGCCGAACGCGATCGAGGAGTCGCTACGACTGGAGCCGGCAGCCGCCGTGGTGGACCGGTACGCGACCCGCGACGTCGCGATCGGCGGCGCCATGATCGCGGCCGGCGAACTCGTGACGGTGTCGCTCGCCGGCGCTGGACGCGACCCGTCGGTGTTCCCCGACCCGGACAGGTACGACGTCCGCCGGCAGAACGCGCGCCGGCACCTCGCCTTCGCCGGCGGCCCGCACGTGTGCGTCGGCATGCACCTAGCCCGGCTGGAGACATTCATCGCGGTCCGCACCCTTCTCGACCGGTTCCCCGAACTCCGGCTGGATCCCGACCGCCCGACCGCGCCCCGCGGCCTGGTCTTCCGCAAGCCGCCCGCCCTCCACGTGCTGTGGTCGTGAGGCTCTGGAGCGCAGCGGCGACGTCCATGCCACGATCACCGCGACGAACGTGACGCAGGACAGCGTCACCATCGCCGACCGGATACCGAGCAGGTCGCCCAGCACACCGCCGAGCGTCGCTCCGGCCGTCCAGCCGACCGCCCACGCCAGCATCCGGCCGGCGGTGTTCACCCGGCCGAGCAACTTCTCCGGCGTCTCCTGCTGCCGGTAGGAGATCGAGTTCACGATCACCAGCACGTACGCCGAGCCCCACGCGAGCATGGCGATCGCTGCCGGCAGCCAGGTCGGCATCAGCGAGGTCACCACACCGAGCACCGCCGACGCCGGGATCGCGGCCAGTGTGATCCGGGCCGGCTCCGCGTGCTTCAGCAACATCGGCAACGCCAGCGACGCAATCAGTCCGCCGATGCCCCAGGCCCCGTACACGATCCCGAACCGGAAGCCCGACGTACCGATCCCGAGGACGCGGTCGCTCCACACCACCATCAGCGCGACGAACCCGCCGCCGGCCAGCGATTGGAGCGCTCCGACGATCGTCATCGTCCGGACGCCGGCATGGTGGACAAGGAACCGCAGGCCGGTGCCGACGTCGCCGAGCAGTACCCGCGGCCGCAGCGGTGGCAGCCCGGTACGCCGCTGCGACATGGCGCGTGTGATCGCGCGGATGGCGACCGCCGACGCGGCGAAGCTGAGCCCGTCGAGCAGGAGCAGGGTGGCCGGATGCAGCACGGCGAGCAGCAGTCCGGTCAGCGGCGGGATGAGCAGCTCGGCGATGCTCGACGCCGACCACACCGCCGAGTTGGCCTGAGCGACCCGCTCGCGGCCGACGAGCACCGGCAGCGCACCGAACTCCGCGCCGTCGAAGAGCGTGAACACCGACTGCACCGCGAATGCCGCGAACAGCACGTGCGGGATCGTGAGGATCCCGAGCAGGTACGCGACCGGCACGGATGCGATCAGCATTGCGTTGACCAGATCCGCGGTGACCATCACCCGCTTGCGGTTCCAGCGGTCGGCCAGCGCACCGGCGAACAGCCCGAACAACAGGTACGGCGCCGCCTCCAGCATCGTCACCAGTGCGGTCAGCAACGCGGACCCGCTCAGCCGGTACACCAGCACGGGCAACGCGACCACGGTGACCAGCGAGCCGGACAACGAGGAGACCCGGGCGAGCCAGTACCGCCGGAAGTCCGGGTCGTCGCGCAGCCGCGCCGGCCGCGCCGCCTCATCCACCTCGTCCACGTCAGCGGTTGTCATGACCGGCACCATGCATCTTCAAGTCGTCTCGAGGTCAAGACATCACTTGGATGGGCGGACAATTGGCGCCCGCGGCCGGCGGATCATGCTGGAGCCGGTCGACACCGACTGGGGCAACACCAGCGCGTACGTCGCCCGCCCGCACAACGTGCTCGTCGAGCTCTACCGGTGGCGTTCCTAACCGAGGTGCTTCTCCAGGGTCAGGTCGTCGACCAGCTCGCCGCCGACGACGAACTCAGCGCGGCTCCGGCCGGCCAGTTCGTAGCCGTGCCGTTCGTACAGACCCTGGGCGGCGACGTTGGTGCCGAACACGTTGAGGACGATCTTGCGACCGCCCCGGCGGCGTGCCTCGGTCTCGGCCGCTTCGAGCAGGGCCGACGCCACACCAAGCCGGCGGGCGCCCGGTATGACGGCAAGCCCGAAGACGCCGAACACGCCCGCACCCTCCGGGAACGAGTACTTGTCCTTCAGCCGCAGATAGCCCACGATCCGGCCGTCCTGCTCGGCGACCAGGAGATCCTCCGGAACGGCCCGCTCGGTGAAGAACGAAGCCCGCTCCTGCATCGACGGGAACCCGGACCGCGCGTCCCAGGAAGCCTTGTCA
>JBKPSJ010000415.1:0-8989 GCA_046765875.1 Actinomycetota bacterium | reverse complement strand
GTTCGTGGTGATGCAGATGACCAGCGCCCGCGGCGCCTCGAACGAGAAGGCCCGCAAGGACCTCGGCTGGGAACCGCGCTACCCGAGCTGGCGGGAGGGATTCCGTGCCTGGGTCAACGGATAGGCCGGGGGTCGGCGCGGACGGCAGCCCCGACGCGGGCGCCGCCGCGTCGTACCGGCCGCTGCTGTTCTCCATCGCGTACGGGATGACCGGATCGGTGGGCGACGCCGAGGACATCGTGCAGGACGCGTACGTCGGCTTGACCCGGGCGCATCAGGCGGGAACGACGATCGCGGACCCGAAGGCGTACCTGACGACGGCGGTGACGCGGCTGGGGATCAACTACCTGGGCTCGGCGCGGGTCCGGCGGGAGACGTACGTGGGTGACTGGCTGCCCGAGCCGGTGGTCGTACCCGTCCACGGGCCGGCCGAGCACGCCGAGCTGGCCGATTCGCTGTCGATGGCGTTCCTCGTGGTCCTGGAGGCTCTTTCGCCGGTTGAGCGCGCTGTGTTCATGCTGCGCGAGGTGTTCGGGTACGACTACCCGGACGTCGCCACGATCGTCGGCAAGACCGAGGTGAACTGCCGCCAGATCTTCGTGCGTGCGAGGCGGCGCATCGCCTCCGGACCGCAGCCACCGCTCCCGGCGCGACGGGCCGAGGGTGAGGAACTGGCTCGCCGATTCTTCGAGGCCGCGGCCGGTGGCGACATGGACGCGCTACTAGACCTGCTCGCCCCGGATGTCGTGCTGCACGGGGACGGCGGCGGCAAGGCTCAGGTGCTTGGCAGGCCGCTCGCCGGGCGGGAGAACGTCAGCCGGCTCTTGCTCGGCCGGTTCCGGCGGGGTCGTACGGTCGGCACCTCCATCCGCCCGGCCTGGGTGAACGGCCGCCCGGGCGCGGTCCTGTACGACGCCGAGGCGCGCGTAGTTTGCGTCCTCGAACTCGACATCGCCGGTGGCGTGATCCAAACGATCCGGGCTGTCGTCAACCCGGACAAACTCGCTCACCTCGGTCCTGTGTCGGACATCGCACGGCTGCCGTGACGTCGGGCGGTGTCACAGGCAGCGTACGAGCGCTTGGTATGTCGATCGCTCTCATCCACAAGAGATGAGGGCGGCCGGGGAAGGTTCGGCCAGCATCTTGACCGGAGGTGCTCGCATGAGGAGTCGGGCCGTACCCGCTGGGCTTGCTTGCGTCGTACTGCTGTGCGCACTGGTGGCCTGCGAGGGAGGTGGGGGTGGAGCCGGCGGACGGCCCACCTTGTCCCCGACGTTCTCTCCGACCAAGACGGTGCCCACCGCCACCCGGACTCCAGAGCGTACGAACGAGCCCACGCGCACGACCGAAGCGCCCACCGAAGAACCCTCGCCAACGCGGACCACCGCGCCAAGTACGACCGAGGCGCCCGAGACATCCCAGCCCGACCCGGAGACGTCTCAGCCGGCACCCGCGACGTCCCGGCCCGCACCCGCGACGTCCCGGCCCGTTCCGGTGACATCGCAGCCCGAGCCTCCGGAGACGACAAAGGCAACCCAGACCACCGAGCAGTCGGCTCCACCGCAACAGACGGTGCCTGCCCCGTCACCGACCCCACGGCCGTCGCCGTCGGCGGTCTCGCCCTCGCCGGTGGCCCAGGCGGACACCGTCGACGACGATGTCCCGGCTTGGGTGTGGTGGGTGCTCGCGGCCGTACTGGTGGCACTTGCGGCACTCGCGTGGGTGTTGCTCGCGCGGTCGCGGCGCCGCCGGGCATGGCGCGAGCAGGTGCAGGCAGCCGAGGCCGAGCTGGCCTGGATGGCGCGCGAGCTCCTGCCCCAGTTGAGGGCCACCGGATCCGTCGAAGGGGTGGCGGGCGGGTGGCAGGTGGGCCTGCCGCGAGTGACCGCAGCGGAGGACCAGTTGACCGTACTCGAGTCTTCGGCCGGAGACGACGCCGACCGCGCGAGGGCGCACGGGCTCAGGGAGGCGGTCCGAACCGCACGCGCCAAGGTAGAAGGCCTCACCACGGAAGGCCCCCACGACACCTGGATGCAGGATCTCGACGACGCCATCGCGACGCTGGAGGGGGCGCTCGCGCCCCCGCAGCCGGCTGAGACGCCTCGATGACCTCTCGATCGCAGGGGCCGTATCCTCGAAGTGATGCGGGTCTGTGCCGGCTGGGTCCGGATAGCGACTGAGGCACGGCCGTTCATCCGGCAGCTGAGGTAGTCGTACCCGCGATTCGACCTGGCACCATCACCGGGAGCCGATGGGGATTACGCGATGGAGACGCTGACCGTCTGGAAGTTCGACAACTGGCACGAGGCCGACCAGGCGATCTCGACCCTGCAGCAACTGGCCAGACAGCAGCTGATCAAGATCCACGACGCCGCGACGGTTTCCTGGCAACCGGAGACGAGACGGCCGAAGACGCGACAACTGCGCAACCTGGTCGGTTCCGGTGCGCTGGGCGGCATGTTCTGGGGGATGCTCTTCGGCGTGATCTTCCTTGTGCCCGTGCTCGGTGCCGCCATCGGCGCGGCGACCGGAGCATTGGCGGGATCGTTGCGCGACGTGGGGATCGATGACGACCTCATCAAAGCCGCGCGAGAGCAGATCGTGCCGGGTACGTCGGCGTTGTTCCTCATGTCGAGCGACGCGATCCAGGACAAGGTGAAGGCCGCATTCGACCGGACCGGCCTCAAGGCGCAGCTGATCCAGTCCAACCTGTCGGACGAGCAGGAGGCCGCGCTCCGCGCTATGTTCGCCGCGTGAGCCGACGCGCCCGGCGCTACTCGTCCTCGCGTTGCGGTGGCCGAGTATCCGGCATCGCGAACGGGAAGCCGATGAGCGTGCGTACGATGCCGACGTGATCGAGTTCCGTGATGGAGCGGCCGGGCCAGGGAACCTCGACGTCAGCTGGCACGCCGGCTGGCCATCGGCGAAGCACGATCCGGCACCCGAGATCCAGGTGCATGCGTACGACCCGCACACCGCCATCCTGCGGCAGAACAAGTCCGTCAGCTACGAGGCACCGTTCATGTTCATGCTGTTCGGGAACTCCGGCGCTGTACTCCTTGACAGCGGTGCCACGTCCGATCCGGCGTACTTCCCGCTGCGTCGTACGGTCGACACGCTGATCGCCGACTGGCTGGCCGCCAATCCGCGGGACGGCTACCGATTGACGGTCGCCCACACCCACGGACATGACGACCACGTCGCCGGCGACGGGCAGTTCGCCGACCGGCCAGACACCACGGTGATCGGCAGGTCGTTGGAAGACGTCATCGCGTTCTACGGCCTGGACCGGTGGCCGGACGGTACGGCGACGCTCGACCTCGGCGGCCGGGTCGTCGACGTACTCCCCGGACCGGGCCACCACAAGGCCGCAGTCGTCTTCTACGACCGCTACACCGGGCTTCTGTTCACCGGCGACTCAGTCTGCCGCGGACGGCTGTACGTCGAGGACTGGCCCGTCTTCACCGCGACCATCGACCGGCTCGTGGATTTCTGCGCCACCCGACCGGTGAGTCACGTCCTGGGTTGCCACATCGAGATGTCCACGACGCCGGGCAAGGACTACCTGATCGGCTCGACGTACCAGCCAGACGAACCGCCGCTGCAACTCAGCGTGGAGCACCTCCGCGCACTCCAGCGCATGCTCGCCGAGAACAGCGACCAACCCGGCGCGCCGCCGTTCGGCGACATCCGTACCTATCCACACGACGACTTCGTCGTCTGGCGTTTCTGAGTCGGCGGCTTCGCGTTCGGCGCTGGTGACCAGGATCCTGACAAAGACCGGACGAGTCGAACCGCAGGACTACGACTCGGTGACCACCGCACCGGCCTGGGGCGGCTGGAACCTCATCGGCACCAGACATTGAGCTAGTAGCCGCGGTGCTGGTCCTCGACGTGGTCGGCGAGGACCAGGCATAGCCTTCAGCACGTTGCAGCACGCAAACCGCAACCGGCCTTCGCAAACGACTCCTCGTCTGTCAGATTCACCGACGCCCCAGGGAGAGGCTGAAACCCGATGTCCTCGAAACTCCACGTTGCGACCACAGGCTCCGATCACGGCGACGGAACGCCCCAGCGCCCGTACCGCACGATCAATAGGGCCGCGGCACTGGCCCGGCCCGGCGACACCGTAGTCGTGCATTCCGGGGTGTACCGCGAATGGGTTCAGCCGCGCCGTGGCGGGCTCGGCGACCAGCGCCGCATCACCTACACCGCTGCACCAGGTGAACATGTCGTGATCAAAGGCTCCGAACCGATCACCGGGTGGGAACTGGTCGAGGGGACGGTCTGGACGATCACGGTTGGGAACACGCTGTTCGGCACATTCAACCCGTTCGCCGAGGAGGTCGACGGCGACTGGATCGTATACGCCGACGCCTCCAGCCCGAAGAAGCACCTCGGCGAGGTCTACCTGAATGGCACCAGCTTCTACGAGGTCACCTCCCGCGACGAGGTGGCGAACCCTGTCCGCCGGACCGAAGTCGTCGATGACTGGACCGGAGTCGTCGACGCCATCCGCGACCCGGACCAGACCCAGCTGGTCTGGTACGCCGAGGTCGGGGACGAACACACCACGATCTGGGCCAACTTCCAGGGCGCCGATCCCAACGCCGAACTCGTCGAGATCAACGTGCGCCGTTCGGTGTTCTACCCGGTCGAGCACCACCTGGACTACATCACCGTCCGCGGGTTCGAGCTCGCCCACGCCGCCACGCCCTGGGCACCGCCGACGGCCGACCAGCCGGGCCTGATCGGCCCGAGCTGGGCGAAGGGCTGGATCATCGAAGACAACGTCATCCATGACGCCAAGTGCTCGGCCGTCTCCATCGGCAAGGAGATCTCGACCGGCCACAACTACGCCACCGTCCGACGCGACAAGCCCGGGTACCAGTACCAGCTCGAGTCGGTGTTCGCCGCCCGCCAGATCGGCTGGGACCGGGAACACATCGGGTCCCACACCATCCGCCGCAACACCATCTACGACTGCGGCCAGAACGGCATCGTCGGCCACCTCGGCTGCGTGTTCTCCACGATCGAGGACAACCACATCTACGACATTGCGCTCAAGCGCGAGTTCTACGGCCATGAGATCGCCGGTATCAAGCTCCACGCCGCACTGGACGTGGTCATCCGGCACAACCGGATCCACGACTGCTCGCTCGGCACCTGGCTGGACTGGCAGACGCAGGGAACCCGCGTCTCGCGGAACGTTTACTACCACAACAACCGCGACCTCTTCGTCGAGGTCAGTCACGGCCCCTACCTGGTCGAGCACAACATCTTGGCATCCCCGGCGTCACTGGAGCTCTGGAGTCAGGGCGGCGCGTTCGTACACAACCTGGTCTGCGGAACACTGTCGCGGCAGCCAGTGCTGGAGCGGCCCACGCCCTACCACGTCCCCCACAGCACCCAGGTCGCCGGATACGCCGCCATCCACGCCGGCGACGACCGTCACATCGGCAACATCTTTCTCGGCGGTGATACCGGCCAGGCGTATGGACCGACCGCCCGTGCCGGGCAACAGTTCGACCACGGCACCACCGGCTACAGCGGACATCCGGCCTCAATGGCGGACTACGTGACACTCGTCACCGACCGGACCGGCGCTGACCACGAGCGCTTCATGGGCGTCAAACAGCCGGTGTACATCCGCGACAACGTTTACGCCGCTGGAGCTAAGCCGTACGCGTTGGAGAAGGGGGCGATCGTCTTCAATGAAGGCGACGCGACCGCGCGGATCGTTGAAGACGAGCAGCAGCTCTACCTGGAAACCGAGCTGCCCGCCGCATTCGACAACATCCGTCTCCCGCTGACGTCTGGAGCTGACCTCCCACCCGTCCGGTTCGTCGATGCCCAGTTCGAGGAACTCGACGGAACCCCGGCCGTGTTGGCCACCGACCTGCTCGGCCAGATCAAGATCGAGACTGGCTCCTACCCGGCTGGACCCATCGCCACGCTCACCTCCGGGCGGGCACGCATCCGCCTCTGGTAGCGCGGTCCACCCACGCCCGCACGTCCGCCTCGAATGCGACACCGGTCGCCGGCCTGACGGTCAGTGGTGTGGTCGCGGCTCCGCAGGTCAGGGCGTTTCGTGTTGGTGGGCGGTACTGGGTTTGAACCAGTGACCTCTTCCGTGTCAGGGTGGCAGAGCTCACTGGGCTGCGTGTCGTGGGTCCTTGTTTTCAAAGGGAATCAGTCAACAGGTGTGATCGGTTGCGAGCAGTTAGGGAGCGTTCTTGCTTGTGGCCGTCTCCCGAATTTCTCCCATAGGCTGCTGCTCGCTTCGCAGGATGTGGTTTCCGATGGGTGCTCGGTCGTGACGACGGACCTACCGTCGCCGCATTGCTCAGACGCGGAAGCGAAGGTCGGTCAACTGGCCCGTGGCTGCGAGCGCGGTGCGGGTGAGCACGATCGGATCCGTGCCGATCGAGTCGTAGAGTCGTACCCCGTCGCCGAGCAGCACAGGTACGAGGTGGATCACGATCTCGTTCAGCAGTCCCGCTCGCAGGCACTGCCGCGCGAGATCGGCGCCGAAGATCACGACGTTCTTCCCTTTGGCCGCCTCGAGCGCCGTAGCTACAGCCTCTGCGAGCGGTGTCGACATGAACGTCACAGATTCGTTCGCCGCGTCGTCAGGCGGTCGGTGCGTGAGCACGAAGACTGGGCCGCTCCACTCGCCGCCGTAGATCCCATCGACGCCGTCATACAGCCGCTGCGCCACGTCATACCAGTGGCGGCCACCGAGAATCGCGCCAGCCGAGCGCAAGATATCATCAGCCATCGCGCTGCGCTCGACCTCAATGTCACGTGTGTTGGTGCCGTTGTCGCTCCATTCGCGGACGGCCCAGTCCATCGAGTCGTTGGGCCCAGCGATGAAACCGTCGAGGGACATCGTGATGTGCCAGATCAGAGCGCTCATGCCCGGTTAGATTACAGCGCGGGGGACCGATCCGTTGCAGATCTCCTCCCGCCAGCCCGTCGGCCTGGTTCGTCGATGCAGAGCCGCCGCCGTCGAGCCGCCACAGTTGAGGGGTACGCGCCGGGTGGTGGTGGCGGCGCGGCCGATGGCGGCTTCGAGCATGGCGAAGCCGGCGGCCAGGTGTGGCGCGACCAGCCCGGTGTGGACTGCCAGATCTCTCCCAGCGTCGATGTTGCGGGACCGTTGTCAGGAGATCGCAGTGCCTCGCGACCTGCGTTTATGCTGGCGGGCGGTACTGGGTTTGAACTAGGGACCTCTTCCGTGTCAGATTGCGGCCGGTCGATCATGGGCGGCTACTCAGGCTGGGGGAGGTCCGTGCATGGGTGGCTGTGGCCGGTCTTAGTCGCGGTCGTTGCTGTCCTTCGGTGCTGTACTAGTGGCGCATTGAAGTTGGCGACGTTGTCGCCCGGATCGGCTAGGACTGGTAGTCCGGTCGAGTGTGGAAGGGGACGTGGTCATCGTGGGCGACTACGACGACGAGATCGCAGAGCTGAGAAGGATGCAGGACCGGCTTCGTGTGCTGCGGGATCGTCTGTGCGTACCGAAGAACGATACGAACGTGCGCTATCACGGACTGTCGCTGGCAGTGTCGGGGATCAATCGCGCGATTGCAGACATGGAGGCGGAGGCGCGGATCTGAGTCACAGGTGGCCGTGCAGTCGGGTCGAGCGGGAGGCGGTCGGTGAGCGCTGTTGGGTCCGCGCCTCGGTCCGAGAGCCGACGAGGGGACTCGAACCCCTAACCACCTGTTTCGCACGACTGGCTTCGCGTTGGCTCCCGTTCGTGCCCGATGTGGCCTCTGACCTGCGACTTCGTCGGGTCGGGCTGATCATCGGATCTTGGCTCGACTCGTTGGTTCGCACCCAAGAGTGTGCCATTGGGTGTACCAGTGACCAGTGCAGCCGCGGCGGATCGATGCGTACTGCATCCGAGCCGAGCCCAGGTTCGAACCCTCCGTGTTCGTGGTGGTCTGTCCTACCGCCGGCGTTTTCGAAGCCAGCGTTCAAGCTCCTCGATGGCCTCTTCGTTCCGTCTAGCAACCGCCGGGATAACCATGCCCCACTCAGCGAACGCAACGATCGGCGTCCACAACCGCCGACCGGACGCGCTGGACCATCGGACGGCGGGGAATGCCGTGATCTCGCGTATGTCGGACCTGCGGATCTTCCGAGTCCGGAACATGCCTCGGATGGTGAGCGCCTCGTCGTCGTACTGAGCGCCGAGGCCGTAGCCGCGGACGGCAAGGATGACCCCAACGATGGCGAGCAGGCCTGCGGCGACGACGTGTTGATCGTTGGAGACTTCAAACCGTTCGACGCCGAGTCCTATCACCACGCAGCCGGGCAGCACACTGGCGACGCGGGTGATTGGCAAAGGCCGCAGGTCCATGAAAGCGATGGTGCCAGCCGTCCGCCAGAGTTGCCGGCTGGATCGCCTTCCGCCTGGGAGCGGATCGACGGACGAACGTGTAGACGCTTCGGTGTGAACTCTCCGCGTGCTGGTCTGAGGCGGGTCGTTCAGGCGTGGGGACGGTCATCCGCTTGGTCCGGGGGATGCTCCTGGTTGCTGTCGTTGCTGTACTTCGCTGCTGTACTTCCGTCGGCTCCCCCGGTCTGTCGGCGACTGCCCGGGCACGTTACCTTGCATCAACCGACCACAGGGCAGAGCTCCGTGCGCGTCCTACCTCGGCGTGGCGTCTACGGGGCTACGCTGAATCCGTGGAACCACGGAGGTGGTCATGCTCATACTCCTGATCGTCCTACTCGTGCTCTGGCTTATCTTGACGATCGTTGGATTCGCCATCGAGGGACTGGTGTGGCTCGCGATCGTCGGGATCGTGCTCTTCGTGGGAACTGCTGCGATCGGGATCGTCCGGCGCAAGGCCATCCGCCAATAGCATCTCCGGGGGCCGTGCCCGAACTGATTCTGTGCAGGGTGCTGACACCTGACCGGCGGTTCTCGGCAGGACGCGAGGCGGTCGGCGAGGGCTGCCGGGTCCGGCCGGGCAGG
>JBKPSJ010000414.1:0-15169 GCA_046765875.1 Actinomycetota bacterium | reverse complement strand
GCGGCGGCCGTTGTCGAACAGCGCGTCGACGGCCTCCTGCAGCATCCGCTTCTCGTTGTTGACGATGATCTCCGGCGCGCCCAGGTCGAGCAGTCGCTTGAGCCGGTTGTTCCGGTTGATCACCCGGCGGTACAGGTCGTTGAGGTCCGACGTGGCGAACCGGCCACCGTCGAGCTGCACCATCGGGCGCAGGTCCGGCGGGATCACCGGCACGCAGTCCAGCACCATGCCCAGCGGGCTGTTGCTGGTCTGCAGGAACGCGGTGACGACCTTGAGCCGCTTCAGGGCCCGGGTCTTGCGCTGGCCCTTGCCGGTCTTGATGGTCTCGCGCAGGTTCTCCGACTCGGCCTCGAGGTCGAAGCTCTCCAGCCGCTTCTGGATCGCGGCCGCGCCCATCGCGCCCTCGAAGTACTTGCCGAACCGCATCTTCATCTCGCGGTACAGCACCTCGTCGCCCTCGAGATCCTGCACCTTGAGGTTCTTGAACCGGGTCCAGACCTCGTCGAGCCGGTCGATCTCGCGCTGCGAACGGTCGCGCAGCTGCTTGAGCTCACGCTCGGCGCCTTCCTTCACCTTGCGCCGCACGTCGCTCTTGGCGCCCTCAGCCTCCAGCTGGGCCAGGTCCTCCTCGAGCTTCTTCATCCGGGTCTCGATGTCGTTGTCCCGGCGCTGCTCGAGCTGCTTGCGCTCGACGTCGGTACGACCCTCGAGCGAGGTCAGGTCGCGGTGCCGCGCCTCCTCGTCGACGGATGTGATCATGTACGCCGCGAAGTAGATGACCTTCTCCAGGTCCTTCGGCGCCAGGTCGAGCAGGTAGCCCAGCCGCGACGGCACGCCCTTGAAGTACCAGATGTGGGTCACCGGTGCGGCCAGCTCGATGTGGCCCATCCGCTCCCGGCGGACCTTCGAGCGGGTCACCTCGACACCGCAGCGCTCGCAGATGATGCCCTTGAAGCGCACCCGCTTGTACTTGCCGCAGTAGCACTCCCAGTCCCGGGTGGGACCGAAGATCTTCTCGCAGAACAGCCCGTCACGCTCCGGCTTGAGCGTGCGGTAGTTGATCGTCTCGGGCTTCTTGACCTCGCCGTGCGACCACTGGCGGATCTCGTCCGCCGTCGCCAGTCCGATCCGAAGCTCGTCGAAGAAGTTCACGTCGAGCACGATGTGTTATCTCCCGAAAGTATCCTCTGGGGGGCGACCCCCAGACCCCCGCAGGGGCTTGATGGTCTGAGTGAGTTGACTGTTGATCTCAAGCGGCAACCCGCTCAGACCTCCTCGACGCTGTTCGGCTCACGCCGGGACAGATCGATGCCCAGCTCTTCCGCGGCACGGAAGACGTCCTCCTCGCTATCGCGCATCTCCACCGCGACACCGTCGGAGGAGAGCACTTCGACGTTCAGGCACAGGGACTGCATCTCCTTGACGAGAACCTTGAACGACTCCGGGATGCCCGGCTCGGGGATGTTCTCGCCCTTGACGATGGCCTCGTACACCTTGACCCGTCCGACGACGTCGTCCGACTTGATCGTCAGCAGCTCCTGCAGGGCGAAGGCGGCGCCGTACGCCTCCAGCGCCCACACCTCCATCTCACCGAACCGCTGACCGCCGAACTGCGCCTTACCACCCAGCGGCTGCTGGGTGATCATCGAGTACGGGCCGGTGGACCGGGCGTGGATCTTGTCGTCGACCAGGTGGTGCAGCTTCAGCATGTACATGTAGCCGACGCCGACCGGCTCCGGGAAGGGCTCACCCGAACGCCCGTCGAACAGCTGCGCCTTGCCGCTGCTGTCCACCAGCCGCTCCCCGTCGCGGTTGGGGAGGGTCGCGCCGAGCAGCCCGGTGATCTCCGCCTCCTTGGCGCCGTCGAAGACCGGGGTGGCGACGTGCGTGTTCGGCTCGGCCTGGCCGGCGCCGATCTTGATCAGCCGCTGCGCCCACTCTTCCTTACTGTTCTCGTCGATCTCCCAGCCGCGGCTGGCGACCCAGCCCAGGTGCGTCTCCAGCACCTGGCCCACATTCATCCGGCCGGGCACGCCCAGCGGGTTCAGGATGATGTCGACCTGGGTACCGTCGGCGAGGAACGGCATGTCCTCGACCGGCAGGATCTTGGAGATCACGCCCTTGTTGCCGTGCCGGCCGGCCAGCTTGTCGCCGACGGAGATCTTGCGCTTCTGCGCCACGTAGACGCGAACCAGCTGGTTCACGCCCGGCGGCAGCTCGTCGCCGTTCTCGCGGTCGAAGACGCGGACACCGATCACGGTGCCCTCCTCGCCGTGCGGCACCTTCAGTGAGGTGTCGCGGACCTCACGGGCCTTCTCGCCGAAGATCGCGCGCAGCAGCCGCTCCTCCGGGGTCAGCTCGGTCTCGCCCTTCGGGGTGACCTTGCCGACCAGGATGTCGCCGGTGGTGACCTCGGCGCCGATCCGGATGATGCCGCGCTCATCGAGGTCGGCCAGCATCTCGTCGGAGACGTTCGGGATGTCCCGGGTGATCTCCTCCGGGCCCAGCTTGGTGTCGCGGGCGTCGACCTCGTGCTCCTCGATGTGGATCGAGGTCAGCAGGTCCTGCTGCACGACGCGCTGGGACAGGATGATCGCGTCCTCGTAGTTGTGGCCCTCCCACGGCATGAACGCGACCAGCATGTTCCGGCCGAGCGCCATCTCGCCCTGGTCGGTGCACGGCCCGTCGGCCAGCGGCGTACCCTGCTCGACCCGCTGCCCCTCGTCGACCAGCGGCCGTTGGTTGATGCAGGTGCCCTGGTTCGAGCGGCGGAACTTGGCCAGCCGGTAGGTCTGATACGTACCGTCGTCGGCGGCGACCTCGATCAGGTCGGCCGAGACCTCCCTGACCACGCCGGGCTTGTCCGAGACCAGCACGTCGCCGGCGTCGACCGCACCGCGGTACTCCATGCCGGTGCCGACCAGCGGCGCGTCGGCCGTGATCAGCGGCACCGCCTGGCGCTGCATGTTCGACCCCATCAGCGCGCGGTTGGCGTCGTCGTGCTCCAGGAACGGGATCATCGCGGTCGCCACCGACACCATCTGGCGCGGCGAGACGTCCATGTAGTCCACGTCACGGGCGGCGACGAAGTCGACCTCACCGTGCCGGCGGCGGACCAGCACGCGCTCCTCGGCGAACCGGTCGTCGTCGGTCAGCGGCGAGTTCGCCTGCGCGATGACGAAGCGGTCCTCCTCGTCGGCGGTCAGGTAGTCGACCTGGTCGGTGACCTGGCCCTTGACGACCTTGCGGTACGGCGTCTCGACGAAGCCGAACGGGTTCACCCGCCCGTACGTCGACAGCGAGCCGATCAGGCCGATGTTCGGACCTTCCGGGGTCTCGATCGGGCACATCCGGCCGTAGTGGGATGGGTGCACGTCGCGAACCTCGAAACCGGCCCGCTCGCGGCTCAGACCACCCGGGCCGAGCGCGGACAGCCGGCGCTTGTGCGTCAGGCCCGCGATCGGGTTGGTCTGGTCCATGAACTGCGACAGCTGCGAGGTGCCGAAGAACTCCTTCAGCGCCGCCACCACCGGCCGGATGTTGATCAGGGTCTGCGGCGTGATGGCCTCGACGTCCTGGGTCGTCATCCGCTCGCGGACCACACGCTCCATCCGGGCCAGGCCGGTGCGGAGCTGGTTCTGGATCAGCTCGCCGACAGTGCGCAGGCGGCGATTGCCGAAGTGATCGATGTCGTCGTCCTCTATGACGACCGCGCCGGCCGGCGCTTCCAGCTCTGCCTTGCCCTCGTGCAGCGCGACCAGGTACTTGATCGTGGCGACGATGTCATCGATGGTCAGTACCGCGGTGTCGTGCGCCTCGTCGCGGCCCAGCTTCTTGTTGATCTTGTACCGGCCGACCTTGGCCAGGTCGTAGCGCTTGCCGTTGAAGTAGTAGTTGTCGAGCAGGGCCTGCGCGGCCTCGCGCGTCGGCGGCTCACCCGGCCGCAGCTTGCGGTAGATGTCGAGCAGCGCGTCGTCCTGGCCGGAGGTGTGGTCCTTCTCCAGGGTGAGCCGGATCGATTCGTAGTCGCCGAACTCCTCCAAGATCTGCGCGTCGGTCCAGCCGAGTGCCTTGAGCAGGACGGTGACGTTCTGCTTGCGCTTACGGTCAAGGCGGACGCCGACCATGTCGCGCTTGTCCACCTCGAACTCCAGCCACGCGCCGCGCGACGGGATGATCCGTGCGGTGAAGATGTCCTTGTCCGACGTCTTGTCGGGGGTGCGCTCGAAGTACACACCCGGCGAGCGGATCAGCTGCGAGACGACGACCCGCTCGGTGCCGTTGATGACGAACGTGCCCTTCTTCGTCATCAGCGGGAAGTCGCCCATGAACACGGTCTGGCTCTTGATCTCGCCGGTCTCGTTGTTCATGAACTCGGCGGTGACGAACAGCGGCGCCGAGTAGGTGACGTCGCGCTCCTTGCACTCGTCCACGGTGTTCTTCGGCGGCTCGAAGCGGTGGTCACGGAACGACAGCGACATGGTGCCGCTGAAGTCCTCGATCGGGGAGATCTCCTCGAAGATCTCCTCCAGGCCTGACGGGGACGATAGATCGGTGCGGCCTTCCGCTTCGGCGGCGGCCACCCGCTGCTGCCAGGCCTCGTTCCCGACCAACCAGTCGAAACTGTCCACCTGCAACGCAAGCAGATCCGGAACCTCAAGAGGTTCGGAGATCTTTGCGAAGGAGATGCGGCGGGAGCCGGGGCCGTTGGTGTTGCTCTTGGACTTGGGGCTGCGCGAGGCGACCAAGGGGGGTCCTTCCACGGTCTCGCAAACTCAACACTGACGCTGGAGAGCGCATGCCGAACCGCCCCTGTCAAGTTTGGAGGCAGGCCAGAGGGCAGGTCGAAGGCAGCGCAAAGAACAACATTACCCGATCATGGCGAGTCTGCCAAGTGGGTCGACAATTTTGCCTTCCTGGCGGTCTCCCGTCAAGGACCGGCACGCTCGTTCTGCACTTCTCTGCCATTGTGCCACGTAATTCAAGGCGCAACCGCAACCTTCCGTTATGTCTCGACGGCGGAGTGCTACAGGCCGGCGACCTCCTGTACGAGCCAGCCGTCGCCGCTACGCACCATCGTGAACCGGGCCCGATTCATGTCCACCCGGGGCTTGCCCTGGGTGACGGTGCTGGTGGTCGTCTGGTTGACGAACAACAGCACGTTGACGACGTCGGCACTGCTGTCGCTGACCGACACCTCCCGGACATCGGCCACGACGGTCGCCTTGGTCCTGGCGGCCTGCTCGCCGACCACCTTCGTGGTCGCGTCGAACTTGGTGGCGAAGTCCGGGGTCAGGGTCGCCCGGGCGGCGGCGAAGTCCTGCTTGAGCTTGCGATAGTCGTACGAGAGCACCAGAGCGGCGGCCTTCGAGGCGGCACCCGCCGCGGCGTCGCGGCCCTGTTCCTCCTGGTGGTTGGTCCATGCCTTCTGCCCGAGGATCCCGCCGACGGTCAGCGTGGCGACCAGCAGCAGGGCCAGCGCCGCCACCAGCACCTGGATCCTCCGCCCACCCGGCTCGCCCGCGTCCTCCGCGACCTCAGGCTGCTCGGCGGCCTCCTCGATCGCCAGCTCTGTCGGCTCCTCAGTTGTCAGTTCGGTTGCCAGTTCGGTCGGCTCGTCGAGACGTACGGCCGGGGTCGTGGGGCGGGCCGGGCGGTGGCCGGCGATCCGCTTACGTCCGCGCGTGCTCTGATCACTCATCAGCCCACCGCCTGCAGTCCGGCGGTCAGCCAGGCGTCGCCGACGCGCACCATGTCGAGCTTGATCCGGTAGTGCCGCAGCTGGCCGTCCGGAGCTGCGGTGTTCGTGATCGTCGCGTCAGCGACCACCAACACCTGGGCGCTGTCGGTGTCCATCGATACCACGCCGGCCTCGAGCACGTCGCCCTGCGAGGTCGCCTTGTTCGCCACCACCGGAGCCTTGAGCTGACGCGCGGTCGTAGAGAACTCGTCCTTGAACGGCCCGGTCGCATCGGCCAGCACGCGCTGCACGTCGGCGTCCCAGCTCTGGTTCTTGTACGTCGTGAAGTCCACCACCGTCTGTCGGCCCGCCTCGAGCAGGGCGCTGCGATCGGCCTTGCGGGAACGCTGACCGCCGAGCACCACGCCGACCACGACGGTGCCGGCCAGTGCGAGCACGAGCAGAACGCTGAGCAGCCAGGCCAGCCATACATACCTGCTCCGTCGAGGCGACCGGGGCTCCTCGGCCGAACTCTCCTCACCGAGGTCCCGGTCGAGGGCCTCCTGGTCGTCGGCCGCGAGCGTCACTTCGTCAACGGTCCGAGCATCAGCCACTGCCACGAGTCCTCTCCCATCACTCGCTGCTCTCCTCCGGTCGATCCGAGCCGGATCTCGGGCACGCCCGGACCACCGTCGACCGTCCGGGTCGCCGGATCGTACGAGGTGAGCACTGTCGTCCGGTTCATCCCGCCGCCCTCGCCGGGCCGCGGTACGTTCTGCGCGCCGCGCACGTTGCTGCCCGTCGAGGGCGATTCCGTGCAGCGGGCGTTGGTGTTCATCGGCACGTTCGACGTGTCCTGCGGCGCCCGCTCGTTCGTTCCCTGGTACCCGTTGTGGCACACCGGCGGGGACCCGCCGAGCACCATGCCGAACCTCGCGTCGTACTTGTGGGTGCTCGGATCGCGGCTCTGCACCACGTACCCGCCCATCGACACCACCGGGTAGATCAGGAACAGCATCTCCAGGTTGGGCATCCGGACCGCGGCCACCTCGTTGGTGGTGATCAGGTTGCTCAGCAGCACCGCGACGTCGGACTTGTTCTCGGTCAGCAGCGCGTCGACCTGCTGTGCGGCCGAGTCGCCCTGGTCGATCAGCTTGCGCAGGTCGGCGTCGCTCTTGACCAGCGTGTCGGTCAGCAGGGCGGTGCTCTTCGCCCACTCCCGGATGTTGTCGGCGCCGGCGATCTGGCCGCCGAGCACGGTCTTGGAGTCGGTGATCAGCTTGATCGTCTGTTCGACGTTCGCGTCCGCGGCCCGGATCAGCACCGAGGAGTTGTCCAGGATCGCCTGCAGGTCGCGGCCCTTGCCAGCGAAACCGGTGCCGAGCTCGTGGACGGTCGTACGCAGGTCGTCCTTGCCGACCGACTCGACCAACTGGTCGAGGTTGAGCAGCACTTCGGTGATCTCGATCGGCGTCTGGGTGTCGTCCTGGGCGATCCTCGAGTGGTCCTTCAGGTACGGCCCGCCGTCGGACCTCGGCTGCAGGTCGACGTACTGCTCGCCGATGGCCGACCGATTCGCCACCACCGCCTTGGTGTCGGCCGGGATCCTGCGTTGTGCCTTGTCGATCCGCAGGTCGACGTACACGCCGTTGTCGGCCAGGTGCAGCCTGCCGACCCGGCCGACGGCGGTGCCGCGGTAGGTCACCTCAGCACCCTCGAAGATGCCGCCGGACTGGGCGAAGTCGGCGGTCACCGTGTAGGCGTCGGCGCCGAACAACCGGTCGAGCTGGGCGTACCGGCTGCCGACGAACGCCATCCCGATCGCCGCGATCAGGGCGAAGGCGACCAGTTGCGTCTTGGTGGTGCGGCTGATCATCCGCGCACCCCCGGCATCATCATCTCGGCCAGCGCCGGGTCGAGCCCGGCCCGGTTGAGCGGGTTGCACACCGGCTGGCCGAGCACGGTCACACAGGTTGTCGGCCCTGCCCCGGTCGGCACCGGCACCGAGGGCAGCGACGGAACCGTCGGATTCGGGATGCCCGGCGGCTTCGGGATCGTGACGGTCGGGACCGGGACCTTCGGCAGCGCCGGCAGCTTCGGCAACGCCTGCAGACCAGGGATTTGCTTGAGGACCTGCTCGGTGTCCACGTCCAGGGTGACGTCGAGGTTGGTGTAGTCACCCTTGACCGCGCGCGCCGCGCTGTCCGGGAACGGGTAGGTGAACACCAGCTCCATCGCGTTCGGCAGGTCCCGGCCGGCCCTGATCAGCTCGGTCAGGATCGGGTTCAGCGAGCGCAGGTTGGCGATCGTGTCGGCCTGGGTCGCGTTGATCACCCGTACTCCGGTGGCACCGAGCTTCGACAGCGCCTGGAGAGTACGCACGAGGGCCGACCGCTGCTGGTCGAGAACCTTCAGGGAGCCGGGCAGCGAGTCGATCGCGGTCGCGAGCGTCGCCTTCTGTGCGTTCAGCTTCTTCGCCAGGTTGTCGAGGGCAACGATCGCGTCGACGATCGTGTTCTTGCCGGCGTCCAGTGTGCCGATGAAGGCATTGAGCTGCCCGAGCACCGAGCGGATCGCCGGTTCGTTGCCGGACAGCGCCTTGTTCAGTTCGTCGGTGATGATCTTGAGCTGCGCGACCCCGCCGCCGTTGAGCAGCAGGGACAACGCGGAGAAGACGTCCTCGACCTCGACGCTGCTGGTGGTGTGCGCCAGCGGGATCAGCTCGCCGTTGCCGAGCGTGCCCTGCGGCTCCTCGCCGTCCAGGTCGGCCGTCGGCGGCGCCAGCGAGACGAACTTCTCGCCCAGCAGGCTGGTCTGCCGGATCGTGGCCCGGGCGTTGTCCGGCAGTGCCACGCTCTTCGGCAACCGCATCCGCACCTCGGCGACGTACCCGTCCAGCAAGACCTTCTCGACCCGCCCGACGGTGACGTCGTTGACCTTGACCGACGACTTCGGCACCAGGTCGAGCACGTCCTTGAACTCGGCGGTGACCACGTACGACGGGCCCTTGATCTTGGCACCGCCCGGCAGCGGCAGCGAGAACACGTTGAAGTCGCAGCCGCTGAGCAGCATGACACCGGCCGCGACCAGCGCTACCACCGAGGTACGCCGCCGTCTCATCGGCCACCTCCGGCGATCCCGCCGAGCGTCGGGTCGACGTTGTCCCTGCTCGGCATGACAGGTGCGGATCCGGCCGGCGATCCGCCCTGGGGTGCGCCGAGCTTCGGGATCATGTCGAGCACGCCCTTGAGCGCCTGGCAGGTCGACATCGGCTGCTTGGCCTGACGCAGCAGCGAGCACAGCAGCAGCGCCGGGTCGTTCGCCTGCTCCAGGTTCATCCGGGTGTCGAGCGTCGCGGATTTCGGGTTGTACGTGTGCGACAGGTTGTTCAGCGCCTGCGGCGCGTCGTCCAGGACCTCGGCGAGCGCATCCTTCTCCGTGGCCAGCACCTCGGACAGCACGGTCGCCTGGTGGACGGTGTTGCGCAGCGCGCCGCGGTTGTCCCGGACGAACGTGGTCACCTCGGCCAGCGCGGTGGCCAGCATCGACAACGATTTGCGCAGGTCGGTCCGCTCGCCGGCCAGCGTCTGCGAGGTGGCGGCGAAGCTGGCGTTGAACTGCCGGACCAGGCTGTCGTTGGCGGCCAGCGCGGACACGAACGTCTGCAGCTGCCGGACCGTCGTGAACAGGTCGCCGGACTGCCCGCCCAGGGTGCGCGACAGCGCGGCGTAATCGGTGATGGTGTTGTTGACCTTGAGGCCCTGGCCGTCGAGGTTGCGCGCGCTGACCTCGAGCAGCCGCGACAGCGCGCCCTGGTCGTTGGCACCCTTCGGGCCGAGTGCGACCGACAGGTCGTTGAGGCTGCTGTAGACCTGGTCGAGTTCGAGCGGAACTGCGGTCCGGTCCAGCGGGAACTGCGCGCCGTCGGCTATCGCCGCGCCGCCGCGGTAGACCGGGGTGAGCTGTATGTAGCGGTCGGCCACGATCGCCGGCGACACGATGGCCGCCTTCGCGTTCGCCGGGACCTTGTGCTTGGCGTCCCACCAGAATGTGACCCGGACCGACTTGCCGACCGGGGTCACCCTGTCGACCTCGCCGACCTTGACGCCGAGGATCCGTACGTCCGACCCCGGGTACAAGCTGACCGTCCGCGGGAAGTACGCCGTTGCAGTCGTCCGGTCCGCCTTCGGCCGCAGCGCCACCACAAGCACCATCAGGACCAGCAGTACGACACCCACCGCGAGCACGCGTGGCACCGAGTCCAGCCTGCGCATCAGCGGCCACCTCCCGTCGGCAGCCCCGGGATCGGGACCGCCGGCGCCGGGATCTTCGGCACCGGCACGACGTTCTGTATAAAGGTGTCGAACCACGGCCCTGTGCCCAGCGTGTTCGCGAACACCCGTACGAACGGCGCCAGCAGCCGCATGCTCTGGTCCAGTGCGTTCTGGTTCTTCACCAGCACCGACAGCACGCCGTTCACCTGAGCCAGCGTCGGAGCCAGGTTCTTGCGGTTCTCCCGGACCAGCGCGGTCACCTGGGCGGACAGCTGCTGCGAGGTGACCAGCAACTGGTGGACGAGGTTGCGGCGGGCCTGGATCGCCTGGAACACCCTGGTGCCGTCGCGCATCAGCGTGATCAGTTCCTGGTTCCGGTCGGCGAGCACCTTGGTGACGACCTTGGAGTTGCTCAGCAGCTTCTTGAGCTGGTCGTCCCGGGCGGCGACACTGCGGGACAGCCGCGACAGGCCGGTGAGCGAGGCCCGCACCTCCGCCGGGGTGTTCTGGAACGTCGCCGACAACGTGTCGAGCGCCTTCGCGAGCTGCGCGGTGTCGATCCGCTCGGTCGTGGTCGCCAGGTCGGAGAACGCGTCGATCACGTCGTACGGCGAGACCGTGCGGTCCAGCGGGATCTCGGTGCCGGCCTTGAGCCGGCCGGACCCCTCCGGGATCAGCATCAGGAACTTCGCGCCGAGCAGCGTCTTGATCTTGGTCTCCGCCCGGGTCTCGTCGCCGAGCTTGACGCCCTTGACGTCCTGGACCCGGAAGGTGACCTTCACGTGGTCGCCGTCGAGCTCGACCTTCTCGACCTGGCCGACCCGTACGCCGGCCACCCGGACCTCGTCGTTGGGCTTCAGCCCGGCGGCCTCGGTGAACTGCGCGGAGTACCGGGTGCCGCCGCCGATCAGCGGCAGGTCCTGTGCCCTGAACGCGATCAGCATCAGCAACCCGATCACCGTCAGGCCGACGACACCTGTCGTGACGGGGTTGCGCTCGCGGAAGGCCTTCACTGGTTCTGACACCTCGCCGAGTTGACCTCGTACTGGATCGGCACCCGGTTGCCGGCCGGGAGCACGACGTTCCCGCTGAACCTGCACAGGTAGAAGTTGAACCAGGACCCGTACGTCGCGGTCCGGCCGAGCGTCTGCAGCTTGGTCGGCATGAACTGCAGCGTCTTGACCCAGATCGCCTGGGTGTCGTTGAGCGTGGTCGACAGCGTGCGCAGCCGGTCGAGGTCCTGCTTCAGCGGCGCCCGGCCCTGATGCAGCAGCCCGGCCGTCTTGGTGTTCAGCGCGTTGATGTTGCCGAGCGTGTCGAGGATCGGCTGGATGTCCTGGCTCAGCCCCGAGACGAACTTCTGCAGGTTGATCAGCAACGCGGAGAAGTTCTGCTGGCGGTCCGAGACCACTTGCAGCAAGTCGGTCAGGTTGCTGATCAGGTCCCCGATCACCTTGTCCTTGTCCGCCAGCGTCGTCGTCAGGGACGCCGTACGTGCGAGCAGGCTCTCGACCGTTCCGCCTTCGCCCTGCAGGACCTTGATGACCTCGTTCGCGAACGTGTTCACGTCGTTCGGCGACAACGCGGCGAACAACGGCTTGAACCCGTTGAACAGCACGCCGAGGTCGAGCGCCGGAGCGGTCTGCGCGAGCGGGATGGTGGCGTTGTGGTGTAGCCGATCCTTCGAACCGGTGCCTTCGGTCAGCGCTATGTACCTGTTACCCGCCAGATTGCGATAGCGGATCGTGGCGTGGGTGCTCTCCTCCAGCACCTGGTCGGCATCGATGCTGAACGTCACCCGCGCGTATCTGGTGTCGTGGACCTCGATCTCGTCGACCTGGCCGATCCGGACCCCGGCGATCCGGATGTCGTCGCCCTTGTTGAGCCCGGTGACGTCGCTGAAGATCGCCTTGTACGAGAACTTGCGATCCAGCGTGATGTTGCCGATCGTTGCCGCGAGCAACGCCGTCGCGACGGCGGTGATCACGCAGAAGATCGCGAGCTTGATCGTCGCCGAGGTGGTCCGCTTGTCGGGCAGCTTCATCCCATGCTCACCTGCCCACCGCGGGCCAGCGGGCCGAACATCAGTGTTGCGATGCTCGGTACGTCCTCGGCGCGCACCCCCATCGCCGGGCCGACGATGCTGTTGACCATCCGCTGCTCGGCCGCGGTGCCGGAGTACCCCATGCTCGCCGGGCCGGCCGCGCCGCCGGAGGAGTTCGAGTCCGAGGCCGGGATGTCGCCGTTGCTCGGGTGGTCCGCGGGCACCTGCTGGTTGTCGGGCACCTTGTGGTGCGCACCCTTGACGCCGTCGTTCGTCTTGACCAGCGGCGACGGGTTGTCCGCGGTGTACGGACCCGGGTAGCCGTCGTACGCGAAGTTGCGGGACGCGCACTTGCGCGCCTTGCCTGTCCACGCCCAGTGCTCGCCGTACTTGGGCAGCTCCGACGGCGAGTACGGCGTCGGCTGGTTGCTGATGATCTTGAGGTTGATGTGCAGTGCGCCGTTGCGGAACGTCTCGTTCAGCGAGGGCAGCGTGTCGGCCTGCACCTGCAGGGTGCAGCGGATCATCGGCGCATACCACTCCAGCAGGTGAATGACCGGCCGGCTCACAGTGCCGAGCCGGATCAGCCGGTCCTCGTTGTGCTCCAGCACCGAGTTGGCCTGGTCGGACATGTCAGTGACATCGGCGAAGAACCGCTGCAACTGCTGTTGCTTGTCCACGATGGTGTTGCCGGTGAGGACGGAGTCCTGCAGCACCTTGACGACGTCGTCGGCCACGCCGCTGTACACGTTCGAGACCGTGACCAGCCGCCTGAGGTCCTCGATCGCGGTCGACATGTGCGGGTTGAGCTTCTTGAGGTACCCGTCGAGCTCGGTCAGCGTGCGGCCGAGTTCCTCGCCGCGGCCCTCGAGCGCGGTGGCCAGTGCGTTCAGCGTCGCGTTCAGGTCGGCCGGATCGAGCGCGGTGAGCAGCGGCAGCGCGTCGTTGAGTACCTTCTCGACCTCGATGCCGACGGTGGTGTCGTCGCGCTTGATCACGTCCCGGGCCCTGATCGGCCGGTCGGGGTGGTCCGGCGGCACCAGCGAGACGAACTTCTCGCCGAACAGGGTCTTGGGCAGGATCCGGGCGCTGACGTTGTCCGGGATCATCCGGGTCATCGACGGCTTGAGCGCGAGCACCACCTTGGCACCGTCGCCGTTCGTGCTGATGTCGCGCACCGACCCGACGATGATGCCGCGCAGCTTGACGTCCGAGCGCGGGTTGAGCTGCAGGCCGATGTGGCTGGTCTCCAGGGTCACGTCGACGGTGCGCGTGAACTCCTGGTTGTAGAACGCGTACGTCAACCAGACCAGCAGCAACGACAGCGCTATGGCTGTGATGCCCATGCCCCGTTTGACGAGTGTGCTCATCCAGCGAGCCTCACCGTGGTCGTGGTCCCCCAGATCGCCATCGACAGCAGCAGGTCGACGACGTTGATCACGACGATCGAGGTCCGTACCGCCTTGCCGACCGCGACACCGACACCGGCCGGGCCGCCGGTCGCGTGGTACCCGTGGTAGCAGTGCACCATCACGACCAGAACCGCGAACACCAGCACCTTGCCGAACGACCACAGCACATCGCCGGGTGGCAGGAACAAGTTGAAGTAGTGGTCGTAGGTTCCCGTACTCTGCCCGTACGCCAGGGTCACGGTTGCTCTGGTCGCGAAGTACGACGAGAGCAGCCCGACGACGTACAGCGGGACGATCGCGACCATGCCGGCGATGATCCGGGTGGTGACCAGGTACGGCAGCGACGGCACCGCCATCACCTCGAGCGCGTCGACCTCCTCGCTGATCCGCATCGCACCGAGCTGGGCGGTGAAGCCGCAGCCGACGGTCGCCGCCAGCGCGATGCCGGCGATCAGCGGCGCGATCTCGCGGGTGTTGATGTACGCCGAGACGAAGCCTGCGAACGCCGAGGTGCCGATCTGGTTCAACGCGGAATAGCCCTGCAGCCCGACCTCGGTACCGGTGAAGAAGGCCAGGAACGTGATGACGCCGACGGTGCCGCCGATGACGGCCAGCGCGCCGCCGCCGAGGGTAACCTCGGCCAGCAGCCGGACGACCTCCTTCTTGTACCGGCGGATCGCCTTCGGGCTCCAGGACAGCGCCTTGACGTAGAAGGCCAACTGGTCGCCGAGCTGGTCCAGCATCCTGACCGGCCTGCGAACGAGGGTGTCGACCATGGACATCCGGCTCACGCTCCCTTCGGGGGAACGAGCTGGAAGTAGATCGCGGTCATCACGAAGTTCGCGACGAACAGCAGCATGAAGGTGATGACCACGGACTGGTTGACCGCATCGCCGACGCCCTTCGGGCCGCCGCCGGCGTTCATCCCCTTGTACGACGCGACGATGGCCGCGATGAATCCGAACACGATCGCCTTGGCGGTCCCCTGCCACAGGTCGGGTAGCTGCGCCAGCAGCGTGAACGACGACAGATAGGCGCCGGGCGTCCCGTTCTGCAGGATCACGTTGAAGAAGTAGCCGCCCATCACGCCGACCACGCTGACCATGCCGTTGAGGAAGCCGGCGACCAGCATGCAGGCCAGCACCCGCGGCGCGACCAGTCGCTGCATCGGGTCGATGCCGAGCACCATCATCGCGTCGAGCTCCTCGCGGATCTTGCGCGCCCCGAGGTCGGCGCAGATCGCCGAGCCGCCGGCTCCCGCGATCAGCAGCGCGGTCGCGATCGGCGAGGCCTCGCGGACCACGGCGAGCACCGCGGCCGAGCCGGTGAACGACTGCGCGCCGAACTGCTTGATCAGCCCGCCGACCTGCAGCGCGATCACCGCGCCGAACGGGATCGCGACCAAAGCGGTCGGGATGATCGTGACGCTGGCGACGAACCAGGCCTGCTGGAGGAATTCGCGCCACTGGAACGGCCGCCGGAACACCGCGCGGACGGCGTCGGCGCCGAACGCGAACAGGTTTCCGGCGTGCCTGAGCGGAGCAGAAGCGGTGAACGCCTGGGCGCCGAACTGCTTGATCAGCCCGCCGACCTGCAGCGCGATCACCGCACCGAACGGGATCGCCACCAGCGCGGTCGGGATGATCGTCACGCTGGCCACGAACCAGGCCTGCTGCAGGAACTCGCGCAACTGGAACGGCCGGCGCACCGACGCCCGCGCGGTGTCCAGAGCGAAGGCGAACAGTGAGCCGGCGTGTTT
>JBKPSJ010000413.1:0-15575 GCA_046765875.1 Actinomycetota bacterium | reverse complement strand
AACGGGCCCCGCTTGTCCCACCAGGTGCCGGCCAGGTCGTCGTACTGGGCCGGATCGTTACGGCGTACCGGAATACTGGCCGGGTGCACACCCGGTGGGCCGTCGGCCTGGTCCGCGCCTGTCATCCTGAGCCCACCGTCGCCGTCACCGCCATGACCGGTGCGTTCGCCGTCGCGGTCGGGCGTGGCTGGGGGACCGTTTGGGTGGTGACCGCGGTCCTGGCCGGGCAGTTGTCGGTCGGGTGGAGCAACGACGTCATCGACCACGAGCGTGACATCGCCGCCGGGCGCAAGGACAAGCCGATCGCCGCGGGCGACGTCTCCGCCCGGCTGGTCTCGATCGCTGCCGCCGTCGCACTGGTGCTTGTCGTCCCGCTATCGCTGGCGAGCGGCTGGCGCGCCGCCCTGGCGCACCTGGCAGGCGTGGCGGCGGCATGGGCGTACAACCTCGGGGTCAAGGCGACTGTGCTGTCACCGGTTCCGTTCGCGATCGGGTTCGGCCTCCTCCCGGCGTTCGTGATGCTCGGGTTGCCCGGCCATCCGTTCCCGCCCTGGTGGATCACCGCCGCGGGGGCTCTGCTCGGTGTCGGCGCGCATTTCGTCAATGTCGTACCGGACATCGAGAACGACATGCGCGAAGGGATCCGGGGCCTTCCGCAACGGATCGGGCGGTTGGGGGCGACGATCGTCGCCGGTGTGCTGCTGACCGCGGCGAGTTGTGTGCTCGCGATCGGTCCGGGCGTCGATGGGCTCGGCATCACTGCGATCGTGGTGACCGTCCTCCTGGTCGGCGCGGCCGCACTGCACAGCCGCGTGAACACCGCCAGCCGCTGGCCGTTCCGGGCCGCGATCGCAGTCGCGGTGATCGACGTGGCGTTGCTGATCGTGCGCGGTCGAGGACTGTCCGGATAGGCCTGGACAGCCCCTCTGGACGGACTGCGCAACCGCGCCACCTCCTCGAAACTGGTACCCGAACGCTCGGCATCCTGAAACCAAGGGTGACCCATCTGGCTTGACGCGGCACAGGAGTGTCACGAAGACTCGCTTGGAGCGGCTGGCCGACCACCGGCCGTAATGCGGGGACACCGAAGGGATACCACACGATGCTGCGCGTAAGCAGAACGCGTCTCGGACGGGTTGCCGTCACGACGCTGGCAATGGTGGCAGGGGGGTTGGGCGTCGCGATACCGACGCTCGCGGGAGACAGGGCGGACACGGCGGCGCCGCAGGCGACCACCCAGGTGGCAGCGGGAGCAACGACCACCAGCGGCGGATCGGGCACATGCCTCATCGTGGACACCGACTTGGGTCTGGATGACTACCGCGCGATCGCGGCTCTGCTGCCTTCGCGCAGCGTGCGGGCTTTCGTGGTGACCGAGGGCATCTCGGGTGTTCAGAACGGCGCCATGGCGCTGTCGATGTTCCTGGCCAGCCGAGGACAGACGCAGCCGGTGATCCCCGGCCTGGCGTCGGCCACGCCACCGCCGTACGACTGGCTGCCGGCCGCCCGCGAAGGTGCCGAGCGGCTGGACAACTACTTCGCCGCGACCGTCCCGTTCGGCCGCTCCTCGGACAAGATGATCCGCGATCTCGATGCTGCGCTGTACGGCTGCAACCGGGTCGACGTGCTCGCGCTCGGACCTTGGACGTCGTTCGTGCGGTACGCCTACGAGCTCGGCTCGAACGTGAACGTGGTGGCGTCCGGCCGTCCGTTCGTGGAGAACAACCCGGACAACTTCAACTGCGAGTACGACATCGCCTCGTGCCGGACCGCTGCCGGTCTGCTGCGCTACGCGCGTAGCGCGGTCTTCGTCGACCTGCCGCCGGCCGGTGACACGCTGACGTACGACCCGACCCTGGAGATGGTCCAGCGCTTCAACCGGACCGGGATGCCGGGCCTGCTGCGGACCGCGCTCCAGGTCGACACGACGCAGTGGCTGGGCAGCACCCGGTTGTGGGACGACGCGGCGACGCTGTACATGCTCGTTCCGAGCGCGTACGCACGGCGGGGCCAGCACGTCGAGCCGATCGTGTCGGAGACAACCTTCCGCAACCTGCTCGTCAACGCGATCAACGCGAGCTAGTAACGCAGGAACGCCTCCGGGTCGTCGATCCACGGGCCGTGACCCGCGCCCGCCTGGATCGCGACCCGGGCGTTCCCCAACAACGCGGGCCGTGCGTCGGTCAGGCGCGGCGGAACTCCGGGCGGGCGTTGGGGCCGCGCGGGCGGTCGTCGGGCGCGGTGCGGCCGGGCGCGGTCAGCGCCCGGATGCTGTCGCCACTGGCTTGTACGACGCCGCCGTCGCCGATCAGCCCGAAGGCCGGGTACCCGCGGATACCGAACGCCGTTCGCAGCACGACCTCGTCGGCCGGCGCCTGGATCACCCGGGCGACGCCGATCAGCCTGGTGATCAGCGGCTCTGCGGCCGTCATGTCCGGCGAGATCACCACCGCCAGCACCCGGTTCCACCCGCCCGGGTGTTCCTCGGCGTACGTGACGAACTCGGGCAACTGCTCCTCGGAGGCCTCGCTGTCGGTCGCAAAAAACCCGACCAGCGTGGTCCTGTCGAGGTCCTCGCCGCTCACCTCCTGGCCGTCGACGGTCGTGGCCCGCCAGGTGCCGACCGTCCGGCCGGCCTCGAGCATCGTCGCCGGCGGGCCCGGGCCACGGCTGAGCCGGTCCAGCCGGGCCGAGGTTTCCCGCACTCTCTTGGCGAGTTGCACATAGAGCAGCAGGTTGATCACACCGAGGACGGCTACGACGACCACGACGGTGATCAGGAACGGCACGGCTCCCTCCTTCCCGGCCGAGCCCGGGCCTGATGCAGTCCTCATCATCCACCCGGTCCGCCTGACTGAGCGGCACGCTAAGCGCGCAAGCCGTCAGATCTCTTTCATTTCGCGACCTCTGACGAGGCCCGATCCGTCCCGAGACCGTCAGCAAAGGTTCAGCCCGAACTCACCTCCGGCGGAAGGGGTTACGGCCAGAACCGCCCATTTCCCCCACTGGAGGAACAACTGTGACGACTGCGGAGCAGAAACCCGTCAGACGCCGGGCATCTCCCGGAGGTCCTTCCTCGGCAACTCGGCCGCGGCCGGGCTCGGCATCACACTGGTCGGCAGCGCCGACATGGTGTTCGGCGCCGCAGCGGCGAGCGAGTCCGGGTCACGTCCCGATCCAGGGCCCTTCCGCCAGCAGCAGTGAATCCGCACGTTCCGGAGACAAGCTCCGGAAGTCATCCCGCCCCGGCCGGAGGACCGGCCGGGGCGGAACGTGGGGCGAGAATCACCTGCGGGATCGCCTGGGGGGACCGCCCGACGGGATTCTCAGCACCCAGCTTGCAGGAGCGCTGTACGAGCTCTGTGCGAGCTCCGGATCAAGTCAACTCTATGTCGGCCGGCTACCCGGCCCGCCGGGGTGCGGTGCAGTTTCCGTAAAAGGGGCACGAACGCCCGGTGTCGTGTCCCGAGTCTGCTTCCCCGGATGATTCCTAATTTAAGCCCGATTGATGTCTGAGACGAGAGAATCGCGTTCTCTTTCGCCGGTCAACGAAATCGCTTTATCGGATCTGGCGGGCTTTCGCTACGATGCGTGATCGTGTTGCCGGTATTTGTAGTTGCTCGCGACGTATAGGGTCCCTCCCTAGGCGGGTCTGGTCGCCTGGCCGTCCAGCCAAAGGGTGTCTGACTCGTCTCGGTGGCCGCCGGTGCTGCCGACATGCTTGGTGCTGATCTGCGGGCCGTTCTTGATCACGTGGACCAGCGCCATGGCGTGACCGCGGCCGAGACCGTAGTCCTGTTTGAGCCAGTCGATGATCGCGTCGGCCTTGACGCCGGACCGGTCCAGCCCGCGCTCGTGGGCCAGGTCGATGAACTGCCGCGGGGTCAGGCCGGTGTTGTCCTCGATCTTGTCGAGGTACGCCTGGAAAGACATCGTGTTCCTCCTCGTGCCGGACGGTCGTTCACCAACGCGTCGATCGACCGTCCCCGCAATCGACATGCCGCAACCGAGTCGCCTCGCCAGCCCGCCGGTGGTGGTCGTACGGTCGGCATAGGGGTGGCCGATCGGCGGGAGGTGTGCGGATGGCCGGAAACAACAAGAAGGCCAAGAAGGGCAGCAAGGACAGGAGCAGGCAGCAGCAGAACGGCCGGCTGCCGAAGAAGGCGTACGAGGACGAGCTGTTCCGGCTGCAGGGCGAACTGGTCAAGATGCAGGAGTGGGTCCGTGCCGAGGGCGCGCGGCTGGTGGTCATCTTCGAGGGCCGCGACGCCGCCGGCAAGGGGAGCACGATCAAACGGGTCACGCAGTACCTCAACCCGCGCGTCGCCCGGATCGCCGCGCTGCCTGCGCCGACCGAGCGGGAGAAGACCGAGTGGTACTTCCAGCGGTACATCGAGCACCTCCCGGCGGCCGGCGAGATCATCCTCTTCGACCGGAGCTGGTACAACCGCGCCGGTGTCGAACGGGTGATGGGCTTCTGCACGCTGGTTGAGTACCAGCGGTTCCTGCATCAGTGCCCGATCTTCGAGCGGTTGCTGATCGAGGACGGCGTACTACTGCGCAAGTACTGGTTCTCGGTCAGCGACGGCGAGCAGGAGAAGCGGTTCCGCAACCGGCTGGAGGATCCGATGCGCCGATGGAAGCTCTCGCCGATGGACCTGGAGTCGATCACCCGCTGGGAGGACTACTCGCGGGCCAAGGACGAGATGTTCGTGCACACCGACATCCCCGAGGCACCCTGGTACGTCGTGGAGAGCGAGGACAAGCGCACCGCACGGCTCAACATGATTGCCCACCTGTTGTCCACCGTTCAGTACCACGACGTGCAGCGGCCGCCGCTGCACCTGCCGCAGCGCCCGCCGTCGAAGGGGTACGAGCGTCCGCCGCGGGAGATGCAGACCCGGGTTCCGGATCACGCCCACCGACTCGTACATAACTGACGGGTAGTGCCGGGAGCGCGCTCAGAACGTTCATCTCATCGTCCATCGCGGCGCTCAGCCCGAGCAGCAGTTCGGGGATCTCGTCGTCGGTCCAGCGATGGCCGGCGATCACGTCCATCACGTCGAACAGGTCCGCGGACAGCGAGTCCCGCGTCGCCTGGTAGCCCGCGAGCGCATCGGCCTCGTCGGCTCCGTCCCGGATCACGGCGACGATCGCCCGGGCGAGCAACTCGGCGTCGCGCAACGCGTCGGTCAGCCCGTGCGCGCTGAGCGGGTCCTTGAAGTAGCCCGCGTCGCCGACCAGCGCCCAGCCGCGGCCCCACGAGCGGCGGATGTGGCCGGGCCGGCCGGTGAACGTACGAAACGCCTCCGGCGGCTGGGCCGCGGCGAGCCGGGCGGCGAGGTCGCCCGACCCCTCGGCGACGATCCGGGTGAGCGGTTCCAGCCCGCCGCGGCCGATCCGCCGGGGTGCCGAGCTGGCGAACACGCAGGTCTGGCCGTCGTTGGTCGGCACCACGCCGGACGCGGCGTTCGGGCGGTAGGTCCACTCGTAGCCGTCGGTTTCGAGCCCGGTCCAGTACCCGTAGGTGACCGCCGCGACCGATCTGCTGACGCGCTCGTATGCCGCGCCGACCGCGTCCGCGACCGTTGACCGGATGCCGTCGGCGCCGACGACGAGCCGGGCCCGCACGGCCAGGCCGGCGCCGTCCCGGGTCCGGGCGCGCGCACCGGTGACGGCTCCGTGCCGGTCCCGCTTGAGGCCGGTGACGGTGACACCGAACCGTACATCGGCACCGGCGGCGGCCGCGGCGTCGACCAGGATCGGGTCCAGCACCGTGCGGCGCGGCGCGTACAAGGCGTCGACACCGTACGCGGGCTTGATCACGATCGGCACCACCTGCTCGGCGTACCGGAAGGTCGTCCGGCGCACCGCAGGCGTGCCTGCGGCGATGACCGCGTCGAGCAGCCCCCAGCGGCTGAGCTGGAGGACGCCGCCGCGCATCAGTGCGTGCGTCGACAGGGTGTCGGCCCCGTACTTGCTGCGGTCGACCAGCAGGACGTGCAGCCCGTGCCGGGCGAGGACGTACGCCGTGGCGGCGCCCGCAGCGCGCGCGCCGACCACGACGACGTCGTACATCGGTTCGGTGTCCATCGCGGAGAATCCCTGTCAGCCGGCGTCGACGTCGATCGACACGGGCACGCCGTTGGTGACGATGTCGAACACCGCCGAGCGGCGGCGGGACTGCTCGACGACCTTGCGCAGCTTCTCCGGGTCGTCACCGCGCAGCGTGAAGCTCACCCGGATCTGCTCGTAGCCGTTGCGTACCTCGTCCTCCTGGCCCAGGCCGAGGATGCCGAGCAGGTCGATGTCGCCCTCGACGGTGGAGGACACCTCGGTCAGGTTCACCCGGCGGGCAGCGGCGACGTTGGCGATCCCCGCGGTCAGACACGCGGCCAGCGCGTGCAGCACGTACTCGACCGGGGTGGGCCCGTTGTCGTTGCCGACCAGTACCGGCGGGTGGTCGGCGTCGAACGTGAACGGTTCGCGGTGGGTCATGCCCTGCTTGGCGCCGTGGAAGCCGTGGATAGTCGAGCGGTTGTGGGTACCGCTGACCCAGGTGTTGGTCGCCCGGAAGCGGAATTTGGCGATCTCGGGATCGCCCTTGACCGCGTCAAGAGTGGCGAACAGGGTCGCGGTGTCGACGCCGTTACGGACGGTGTCGTCTGTGATGCTCATGTAACTACTCCTCACCTGTGGTTTGGCCGGGACGTGATTCGCCCCGGTCGAGACTGGCTGGATTCATCCGGCGTACGCATCGGTGCTTTGTACGGATCTGGGCGAACCCGTAGGCGGTACGGAGGTGCCGGGACGAGACTGGGCAGGTGACGACGGTGGGGGCGGCGAAGAATCCGGATGTGACGGCGCGCGAGGCCGAGGTGCTCGCGCTCATCGCGCGTCGCCTGACGAACGCGGAGATCGCCGACGCCCTGTTCATCTCGACCCGCACGGTCGAGACGCACGTGTCCGCGCTGCTGCGCAAGATGCAGGTTCCGGATCGCCACAGCCTGGCCCGGCATGCCGAGGCGTTCCCCGGGCCGGCTGTCGCACCGCGCCGCCGCGCGTTTCCCGCACCCGTCACGCCGTTCGTCGGCCGTGCGGCCGAACGGGCGGCACTGGCGGCTGCGCTGGCCGAGAACCGGATGGTCACCGCGACCGGTCCCGGCGGTGTCGGCAAGACCAGGCTCGCGTTGCGCGTCGCCGCGGACATCGCGCCGCAGCGTCGCGATGGAGTCTGGTTCGTCGACCTCGTTCAGGTCACGGATCCGGGGATGGTGAGCACCGTGGTCGCGCAGACGGTCGGCGTACCCGAGCAGCGCAGCGTCTCGGTCGAGACCGCGCTCGTCGCATTGCTGGCCGGCCGTGACGCGCTGCTCGTACTCGACAACTGCGAACACCTGCTGCAGGGCGTACGGGACTGTGTCGCGCCGATCCTCGCCGGCTGTCCCGAGATCACGGTGTTGGCGACCAGCCGGACGCGGCTGATGCTGCCGTACGAGCGGGTGTTCGCCGTACCGGGTCTGTCGGTCGGCGACGACGGGGGCGATGCCGTCGAACTGTTCACCGCCCGGGTGGCCGCCGCGACCGGTGAAGCCGTGCCGCCGGACGGTCAGCGCGTCGCCGGGCTGTGCCGGGCGCTGGACGGGATGGCGCTGGCCATCGAGCTGGCCGCCGCCCGGTACTCCACCCTCGGCCTGGACGGCCTTGAGGCCGGACTCGACCAGCGGTTGCGGTTCCTGACCGTGGGCGCGCGGGCGGACGACCGGCACCGTTCGCTGCGCGATGCGATCGACTGGAGCTACGAACTGCTGGCCCCGGGGGAACAGGCGCTGCTGCGCGGTGTCGCGGTCTTCACCTCGTGGTTCGATGTCGAGTCGGCATGCGCCGTCGTCGGATCCGGGTACGAGCGCGCGACCGTCGCGGACGGGCTGGCCCGGCTGGCCGATCACAGCCTGCTGCTCGTGGAGCGCGGCGACCCGACCCGGTACCGGGCCCTGGAGACGATCCGTCAGTACGGTCTCGAACGTCTCGATCAGGCCGGTGAGCTGTCCGCGGCCGGCACCAGGCATGAGCAGTGGTGCGGCGAGGCGATCCGGGCGCTGCGTGACACCGAGCCCGACGACGCCTGGTGCGAACGGTTCGACGACGTGGTCGATGACGTACGGGCCGCGCTGACCCGCGCCCGTGACCAGCAGCGCGGACAGGACGCGGCGACGCTCGCCGGCGATCTGGCCGGTCTGCTGTTCCTTCGCGGCCGGCCGATGGAGGCCCAGCGACGGTACGAGCAGGCCGCCGAACTCGCTGCGACGCCGGCCGAGCGGGCCGCCTACCTTCGGCTGGGCGCCGGCGCAGCCGCGAGCCGCTTCGTCGGCGTGGACACGTTGCGGTTGTTCGGCTCGGCGGCCGACATCGCCGCGTCGATCGGCGACCGTTCGGGTGCCGCCAGGGACCTGGCCATGGCGGCCATGTACATCTGCCGCGCCCCGGGGATCATGTCCGAGCCACACGAACCGCCGGAGGCTGCGGACCTGCTGGTACGGGCGCGGCGGCTGGCCGACGGCTCGGCGCGCGCCGATGCGGCCATCGCGATGGCCGCTGCCAGCCTCGAGGGACGTGACGACCCGGTCGCGGAACGGCCGGCGCTGCGTGCCGTCGAGCTGGCCGGTCTCGCCGCCGACGCCGTCGTGCATAGCGCGGCCCTCGATCTGCTGTGCGCGATCCGGCTCGCTCTCCACGACATACCCGGCGCCGTCGAGGTGACCCGTCGCCGTGCGGAGGTCGTCGACAGCCTGAGTGTCGATGCGGCCAGCGGCTTCGAGCTCAGCGACTCCGTCCTGTACGCCTGCGATGTCGACCTGGCCGCGGGTGACCTCGCCGGCGCCCGGGACAACGCCGCGGCGCTCGCGCGGCTGCCCTTCTACCGCGACGAGGATCACCTGGCCGTCTCCCGCATACTCAGGGTCGACGCGCTGTCCGGGGCCTTCGACGACGTGGTCCGCGACGGCGAGCGGTTTCGGCTGGCCTGGGAGCGCGCCGGCCGGTCGGCCGCTCCGAACCTCGGCGCATCGGCATACGCCGTGGCCACGGTGCACGGCATGCTCGGTGACGATGAGCGGCGGTCGGCCTGGCTGCGCGCGACCGTCGACATCGGCATCCCCGCCGACCTGCTCACCGGCTGCGCGACCGGATGGGCACCGATGTTCGACGCGTTGCTCGCGCTGCACCGCAATCAGCCGGGCGCGGCCGTCGAGCGGCTGAGTGTCGACGTCGACGACGCCGGCATCTGGCGAAACTGGGGCACCGCCCCATGGCGCTCCTGGTATGCGGCGTTGTGGGCCGAGGCCGCTGTGCTCGCCGGACGTCCGGACGCGGCCGATCGCATCACCCGCGGCCGGAACGCTGCCCGCGACAACCCGATCGCCACCGCGATCGTCGATCGAGCCGACGCCGTGGCCGCCGGCGACCACGACCGGCTGGTCGCACTCGCGATCATGTTCGCGCGGCTCGGCTGCCGCTACCAGCAGGCGCGGACGGGCCGGCTCGCCGTCGTCGTGCGCTGAAGGCTCAGACATGGCCAACGAGGGCAGCGCGAACGGGGACAGTGGGAACGGGCGAGGGGGCGACGGGCCGGCCGAAGTCGACGGCGTCCCGCAGCCGCGCCGATGCGCGCTGGAACAACTCGACGTCCGGCAGCACACCGAGCGAGTCGTTGACGATGGCGAAGGCGAGCCGGAACGCGACGAAGGCGGTGATCGCGAGGATCTGCGCGTCGTCGAAGCCGGCGTCCCGCAGCGGCTGGATATCGGCCGGCTCGGTGTTGCCGGGTTCGCGGGCGACCGTCCGAGCCCACCGGGCCAGTGCGCGTTCGGTCGGATCAAGCCCGTCGTCGTAGCCGCGGACGACCCCGGCGGCGACGTCCGGACTCGCCACCTGGGTCAGCTTGTTGCCCCAGGCAAGCGCACAGTACGAGTCGCCGAACTCCGACGCGCAGGCGACGACCAGCACGGCACGCTGCCGCGCCGTCAGCCCGGCGGTGTGGACGGCGCTGCCCATCAGTCCGAACAGACCCCTCTGCAGTTCGGGCTGATGTGCCCACAGCCGGCTCAGGTTCATGACGAAGCCGTCCTTCGCGGCGGAGTCGTCATACAGACGTTCGACCTCGGTGGTGGGCTCCGGAAGCGCGAGGAAGCCCGTTCCGGTGAGCTCGGTAGTCGTCATGCGACGAAGTTACGAACGCGCGGGCAGGCCCCGCGTCCGTGCGTGCACGCAATCCGGTGCCGGCCGTCACCGGCGTGGTGACGGTTTACGCGTAGTCGTCAGGCCCGCGACATCAGCCGGGCGACGGCGGCCGTACGAGCCGACTTCCCCTGGATCCCGAGCTTCAGATACGTGTTGTGCAGATGCCGCTCGACCGTGCGCACGCTGAGGGTCAGCGACTCCGCGATGGCGGCGTTGTCCTGGCCCTGCGCCGCGAGCCGCAGTACCTCCAACTCGCGCGCCGACAGCAACCCGGCGACGTCGGCACCGAAGCCGGCGTAGGCGGCCAGCGACGGTGCTCCCGCAGCGCGGTCGGGAGCCATGAACGCCCTGACCTCGTCCATGAAGACCTGCCAGGCCGGCTCGTCACCGAGCACGATGTGGTTCGAGCTCTCCAGCACCACAAGCCGGGCGCCGGCGATGGTCGAGGCGAGCAGGCGGCCCTCCTCGAACCCGTTCATCCGGTCGTACCGCGAATGCAGGACCAGGGTCGGTACGTCGATCTCGGGCAGCAGGGCGATCGCGTCGTCTTTGCGGCGTTGCAGGCGTGCGGCGTAGGCGTTCCGGGCCGAGGACGACACGCGTTGCAGCTCGTCCAGCCAGCGCATCTGCTCCTCGGTGGCGCCAGGAATCATCAGCGAGGTGAACACCCGCCGGAACTCCGACTCCGGCCGCGCCCAGCCCACCTTGATCAGGTGCTGGAACGTGTCGTTGAGCTCGATGTCCTCCGGGGTCGGATTCCGGAAGGACGCGGCGTAGCTGCCGTAGAAGATCAGCCGGCTGAGCCGTTCGGGATGGCGTACCGCGTAGTTGATCGCGGGCGGACCACCCTGCGCCATGGCCATCATCGCGAACCGGTCGAACCCGGCGTGGTCGATCACCGCCTCCAGATCGGCGACCCGGGCCGGCAGGCTGAAGTCGTCGACGTCCCAGTCAGACAGCCCGTAGCCCCGCTCGTCGTACCGGATCACGGTGGCGATCTCGCCGAGCGAGTCGAGGAAGTGCCGCCACACCGGGCTCTGCCAGTCGTACTGGAGGTGGCTCAGCCAGCACGTGGCGATCACCAGCGGCGGGCCGGAACCGTGCCGCGCATACGCGATCCGCACACCATCGGCCGACCGGCAGAACCTCAGATCCTGCGGCGGCGCGTCGGCACCCACCGACCCCCACACGCCTCGATCGTACCCACGGCGCACGCCGTGTGGCTTGTGCGACGGGCGCGGGACGGGTGACGCTGAGGACATCGCGGTACGTCCGCGCGGCGCAGGGAGACGCGATGTACGACTACGACCTCGTGGTGATCGGATCAGGTCCGGGCGGTCAGAAGGCCGCGATCGCCGGGGCAAAGCTTGGCCGGCGAGTGGCGCTGGTGGAGCGCGGCTCGATGCTCGGCGGCGTCTGCGTCAACACCGGGACCATCCCGTCGAAGACATTGCGCGAGGCGGTTCTGTACCTGACCGGTCTAGCGCTGCGCGACCTGTACGGCGCCAGCTACCGGGTCAAGTCCGACATCACCATCGGCGACCTGATGGCCCGTACGCAGCACGTCGTCGGCCGCGAGGTCGAAGTGATACGAGCTCAGTTGCTGCGCAACCACGTCGACCTGCTGCAGGGCACCGGCAGCTTCCTCGACCCGCACACGATCCGGGTCACCGGTGCGCGCCGCGGCGACAACAGCACCGTGACCGCGGACAAGATCGTGGTCGCCACCGGGACCAGACCGGCCCGGCCGGCGTCGGTCGAGTTCGACGACCGGTACGTGCTGGACTCCGACGGCGTCCTGCAACTCGACCGGGTGCCCGGGTCGATGGTCGTGGTCGGTGCGGGTGTGATCGGGATCGAGTACGCGTCGATGTTCGCCGCGCTCGGCACCCGGGTCACGGTGGTCGAGAAGCGCGACCGGATGCTCGAGTTCTGCGACCCCGAGGTGGTCGAGTCGCTCAAGTTCCACCTGCGCGACCAGGCGGTGACCTTCCGGTTCGGCGAGGAGGTCGAGCGGGTCGAGGTGTCCGAGCGCGGTACGGTCACCAGCCTGGCCAGCGGCAAGCGCATCCCGGCCGAGATGGTGATGTACTCGGCGGGACGGCAGGGCATGACCGACGAGCTCGACCTGGACAAGGCCGGGCTGGAGGCCGACTCGCGCGGCCGGATCAAGGTCGACGAGCACTACCGCAGCGCGGTCGAGCACATCTACGCCGTCGGTGACGTCATCGGCTTCCCGGCGCTGGCGGCGAACAGCATGGACCAGGGCCGGCTGGCGGCGTACCACGCCTTCGGCGAACCGGCCCGCGAGCTGGCCGGGCTGCAGCCGATCGGGATCTACACCATCCCGGAGGTGTCGTACTGCGGTGCGACCGAGGAGGAGCTGACCCGCTCGTCGGTGCCGTACGAGATCGGCGTCTCGCGGTACCGCGAACTCGCGCGCGGGCAGATCGTCGGCGACACGTACGGGATGCTCAAACTGTTGGTGTCGACCGACGACCGCACCCTGCTCGGCGTACACGTGTTCGGCACCAACGCCACCGATCTGGTGCACATCGGCCAGGCGATCATGGGCTGCGGCGGCACGATCGATTACCTGGTCGACACGGTGCTGAACTACCCGACGCTCTCCGAGGCGTACAAGGTCGCGGCCCTCGACGTCACCAACAAGATACGGGCGCTCGCCGTCTTCGGTGACGGCAGCTGAATCTGTGGACACGGTGCAGGGCATGCCCGGACACTGGGCGTCATGGACCGTGCGGTGCGTGTCTCCGACGCCGAGCGGGAGCGCGCACTGGTCCGGCTCCGCGAGGCGATGGCGTCCGGCCGGCTGTCGGACAGCACCTTCATCCGCCGGGTCGACCTGACGCTGCGGGCCCGCACCCGGGCCGAGCTGAGCAGCGTCCTCGCCGACCTTCCGTCCCTCGGCCACAGCGTCCGTACGATCCTGACCCGCGTTCTTTCTCAGCGCCGGGCGGAATCGGACGACCCGCGGCTGCGCTTGCCGAGCACCGCCGCGGACCCGATCCGGATCGGCCGCGGGCTCGCGGTCGGCCTGCGGGTCGGGCACGCGACCGTCTCACGCGTCCACGCCGAACTGATGAACCACGGGCCGGGCCGGTGGATGGTGCGCGACCTGGGCTCGATGAACGGTACGTACATCAACGGCGTCCGCATCACCGGCACCACCGAGGTCGGCGACGGCGATCTGATCGGCTTCGGCCAGGCGACGTACCGGGTCCGGATCGGCCGCTAGCGCTTCTGCCGCTTGGCACCCGTACCGACCATTCTCGCCGCCGAATCTGGTTGGTACGGGTGCCAGGCGGCCGGATGACCCGCCGGGCGGCGCTGATTTGTATGATCATGCAGTCGGGTGCATACTTATGCAGGTGTCCAAGGTGATCACCTTCCTGCCCGCCGGCGAGCGGGTCGGCATCGCGTTCTCCGGCGGTCTCGACACCTCGGTGGCGGTCGCGTGGATGCGCGACAAGGGTGCGGTGCCATGCACCTACACCGCCGACCTCGGCCAGTACGACGAGGCCGACATCGGTTCGGTCCCGGGGCGGGCCAAGTCCTACGGCGCGGAGATCGCCCGGCTGGTCGACTGCCGCGCGGCGCTGGTCGAGGAGGGGTTGGCCGCGCTCACCTGCGGGGCGTTCCACATCCGCTCTGGCGGCCGCTCGTACTTCAACAGCACCCCGCTGGGCCGGGCCGTGACCGGCACGCTGCTGGTACGGGCGATGCTCGACGACGACGTCCAGATCTGGGGCGACGGCTCGACGTTCAAGGGCAACGACATCGAGCGGTTCTACCGGTACGGGCTGCTGGCCAACCCGAACCTGCGCATCTACAAGCCGTGGCTGGACCCGGCGTTCGTCGGCGAGCTCGGCGGCCGGCGGGAGATGAGCGAGTGGCTACAGGCGCACGGTCTGCCGTACCGGGACAGCACGGAGAAGGCGTACTCGACCGACGCGAACATCTGGGGTGCCACCCACGAGGCCAAGACGCTGGAGCACCTCGGCACTGGGATCGAGACCGTCGAGCCGATCATGGGCGTGGCGTTCTGGGACCCGGCGGTCGAGATCGCCGCCGAGGACGTGACGATCGGCTTCGAGCGGGGCCGGCCGGTGGCGATCAACGGCAAGGAGTTCGGAACGGCGGTCGACCTGGTGATGGAGGCCAACGCGATCGGCGGTCGGCACGGGCTGGGCATGTCCGACCAGATCGAGAACCGGATCATCGAGGCCAAGAGCCGGGGCATCTACGAGGCACCCGGGATGGCGCTGCTGCACGCGGCGTACGAGCGGCTGGTCAACGCGATCCACAACGAGGACACGATCGCGACCTACCACGCCTCGGGCCGGCGGCTCGGCCGGCTGATGTACGAGGGCCGCTGGCTCGACCCGCAGGCGCTGATGCTGCGCGAGTCGCTGCAGCGCTGGGTCGGCTCCGCGATCACCGGCGAGGTGACGCTGCGGCTGCGGCGGGGTGAGGACTACTCGATCATCGACACCACCGGGCCGGCGTTCAGCTACCACCCGGACAAGCTGTCGATGGAGCGGACCGAGGACTCCGCGTTCGGGCCGCTGGACCGGATCGGCCAGCTCACCATGCGTAACCTCGACATCGCCGACTCGCGGGCCAAGCTCGAGCAGTACGCCGGCCTCGGCATGGTCGGCACCGCGCATGCCGAGCTGATCGGGACCCCGGCCCAGCAGACCGGCCTGATCGGCGAGATGCCGAGCGGCGGCGCGGCCGCGATCGCGTCCCGCGGCGGCAAGGACGAGGACGACGAACTTCTCGACCGCGCCGCAATGGAATCCGGCACCGACTAGCTGTTGCTAGGCCCGGCTACTGACTCTGCGTGACCGGCCCGACCGACGTTGGTGTGGGCCTGTCGGTCGAACGCGCGATGAAACTTGTCAGAGTGCAACTGTTGATTCTTGGCAATGGTCGTCGTGACGGGATGGAGAAGGTACCGGGTTGTCCGGGCCGCGATCGTGTCCGCACTGGTCAGCGCGAAGGGTGACCGGCACGCGACGAGTGAGCCCGCTCAGGACCGGACGGAGCGGGCGGCGGAGACCGTGTGGCCGGCGGAGGCGAAGCCGGACAGACCGTCGATCAGCGCCCTCCGGTCCTGCGCGGTCATCGTCGACAGCACCTCGGCGATCGCGGTACGCCGCGCCTGCCGGACCCGGTCGAGGGTACGGCGGCCCTTGGCCGACAGCCGGAGCTCGAGAGTTCGGCGGTCGTGGTCTGGCGTACGGCGCAGGATCAGCCGCTCGTCGACGAGCCGGGACACCAGCCGGCTGGCCGACGGTGCGGAGATCTCGAGC
>JBKPSJ010000412.1:0-21377 GCA_046765875.1 Actinomycetota bacterium | reverse complement strand
CGGCGGAACGATCTGTCGTCAGCGACTGCCCACCCGAGGGTGTTGCTCCCATCTGGCGTGCGGCCCGCCGGGGTGACGTTGGTGAGGAGTGGGTCAAGAGGGGATTGCCCGGTCTCCTGGACGCCTGCGACGCAGTTTTCGTTCGACGCCGGTATCGCGGTCATGGGCGAAGCCGGGTCCAAGCGTCTACTGGGTGGCTGACGAGGATTGAGGCGCGCCGACTCAAGCCCTGACAGCGCACGATCGCGGCATGAGAATGCGTTCCGCTCTCGCGGCTGAGGGATGATCCGGTGGTGGACGACTGGCGGTTGATGGGGACAGGAGACGTACCTTCGGGGGTGTCGGCTGACGCTCCGGACATGGTGGCTGTACCGGGACGGCTGGGACGACGACCACTGCGCCTTCTGCCACAGACACATCGGCGTTCCCCTCGCGACAGACGACGCCGATGCGGTGGATCGTGGCTACGTGAGCGAGGACGACTACCACTGGGTGTGCGAGACCTGCTTCGGCGATTTGGCGAGCAGTTGGGCTGGTCAACCGGCGACTGAACGCACCGGATCGCGGTATGTGAGTGCTTTCGCGGTACTCCCTCGAAGAGTCGCTTCCCAGGTCTGTTCGGCAACGAGGAGAGCAGGCTCAGGCTTCGGGGATTGGCCGGCCGAAGTTCGCTAGGGTGATGTCGGTCGGCTCCAGGCCGCCACGCTGGTCGGTGTCGAGGCCGTCGATGGCGGCCAGGTCCTCCTTGGTCAGGTCGAAGTCGAAGACGTCGAAGTTCTCTGCGATGCGGTGGGGCTTCGTTGACTTGGGGATGACCGAGCGGCCTTCCTGCAGGTGCCAGCGCAGCATCACTTGTGCCGGGGACTTGCCGTGGGTTTCGGCGATCGTGCCGATCACCGGGTCTTCGAGGGTGCTGCCGTGCTTGCCGTCGCGGTAGAAGGTGATGCCGCCGATGGGCGACCACGCCTGGGTCAGGATGCTGTGCTCGGCATCGAGTGCCTGGATCTCGCGTTGCTGGAAGTAGGGGTGCAGCTCGATCTGGTTGACGGCCGGGAGCACATCTGTCTTGTCCAGCAGCGTGGTGAGGTGGTCGACCATGAAGTTGCTGACGCCGATGGCGCGGACTTTGTCCTGCTCGAGCAGGGTCTCGAGCGCCCGGTATGCCTGCAGGGTCTTGTCGAAGGCCGAGGGCAGCGCCTGGTGCAGGATCAGTAGGTCGATCTGGTTCACCCCGAGCTTGGCGGCACTCTTCTCGAAGGCGTGCATGGTCTCGTCGTAGCCGTAGTCACTGATCCAGATCTTGGTCTCAAGGAAGACCTCACCGCGAGCGACACCGGAGAGTCGGACGGCCTCGCCGACCTCCCGCTCATTGCCGTAAGCCGCTGCGGTGTCGATGTGGCGGTATCCGGTCGCGAGAGCCGCTTCGACGGCTGCCCGTGTCTCATCAGGCGGGGTCTGGAATACCCCCAGGCCCAGGGCGGGCATCTCGACGTTGTTGTTGAGGCTGAGGTTTGTCATGCCTTTGACCCTAGGTGTCCCTGGGCGACTGCCGGGAGGTCCCATCAATACCCCCTCCAAGCAGGGAGTGTCCTCGCACGCGCATCGCCGTGATCGCGCCTTCCCTGTCGGCCGCTGTGAGAGCACGCCGGCGTGACCGCGCCGGCGGACCAAGTCGGCGTAGCGGTTGGCGTCGTGTTCCACCGTCTCGTTGTGCAGGTGACGCAGGCCGATACCTCGAGGCCATAGTGGGAGAACATCGCGCAGCGGAGGCCGGTGATCGGATCGACCGCGAACAGGCAGTATCCGTCGAATCCGACTGCACGGCTGACGGACCGGATCACCGTGTCGGCGAACGCCAGTCCTGGCAGCGCATCGTGCGTGGTGTCGGCAATCAGCTCGCGGGCTGCGCGAACGTTAGCCCCCATTTGATCATCGTGACAGTCCCGCGGCATCCCGAGAAGTGGGGAATGCCGGTCCAAGCGCTTCCGCGGACAGTGTGAGTCACCGGAGCGAAGGAAGGCCGATGACAGATGGTTGCACAGTCCTGACTCTGAGCAGACAACGCCCCGGTTCGGCCGCGGCTCGGCGTTAGAACGCTCGCCGGCTCGCCCGTCGCCTGGTCATGCCCACTAGCACGCGGCGCGCAGCCTAAGTCACCACCCTCTGGCAGAACAGCGGCATCCGCACCAGCGCGGAACACCAGGCCGAATGTCTGACTCCCAGTGCAAGGTGCCGAGCAACGTGCAGCAGGAGTAGCTAGGAGACCGAAATGACCTCACCGAAACTCCGAGATCCGACAGGTTCGCCCGACAGGAGCGGGAGGATGCGCCGATTCTCAATCGTCGCTCTCGCGGCACTCGGTCTGGCGGTCATGGCCACACCCGCAGCGGCGGCGGGTCCAACAATCGAGCAGTTCAGGTTCGTCGGGGTAGACGACACGTTCAGCGCCGAACTCACTGCCGAATGCGGGTTCCCAGTCACCGTGACGGTCGATGCACACGAGACGCACCTTCTCTTTGACGACGGCACGTTCCAAGCGCTCATTCATTACAACGCCATCGTGACCGGTGGCGGCGGCACTCTCGTGATGAACAACAACATGAACGAGGTGGACTATTCTGAGTCGTACCGCGCCGCCGGGGTTGTGTTCAGAGTCAGCACAGTCGACGGTCGGACGCTGGCCAAGGTTGCGGGACTGTTGATCTACCAGTTCGCCGACGACACCCTGGCAGTGCACGGCTCGGTGCAGCCCGCTGAGGGGTTCTCACTCTGCGAGGCACTGCCACAGCAGGCGCCGTAACCCAAAGGTCATCGCTGGGTGGGCCTGAAGTGACGGAGATGGTTGACACTCCGGTCTCTGAGCCATACCGGGGACCGGAGTACCGAACGGTTCTGGACCGCCGGCTGAAGCACCGGCTGGCGGTCCGTCGCATGCCGAGGAGATCACCGGTAAACGTCGCGGCGACGTGCCGTTACTACGGCATCAGCCGGTCGCTGCAGCCATGGGTGGCGGCCCGCAAGGGGCACGAGATAAGGAATGCGCTGGGGGAGCACGCGGATCAGGCCCGCCGGGCTCATCGGCTCCAGTGCTTGAGCACTGTCATCGGCATGTCCGTGCGTTGGCCGCCGTCAGGGCGTTGCTGTTGCGGGGCGCTAGCGGTGTCCCGTCGTCGTCACGATCAGATGGCCGCCTGTGGTTGGGCCTGGTCGCCATGCGGTCTGGCGTCGGCCTTTGGCGGCGGAGCGGGTGACGGGAATCGAACCCGCATGGCCAGCTTGGAAGGCTGGGGCTCTGCCATTGAGCTACACCCGCTGGGTCCGCCTGGTGGGCGGGGCGAGGACATGATGACACGGACGGCCGAGCGGCGCGGTCATGGGGTGACGAGGCGGAGGGGTTCGTCGGCGGTTTGGACGGTCCAGCCGTCGAGGTGAGTGGCCAGGACGGTGCCGGGGTTCGCGTCGGTCACCGCGGCCATGGCTGGTACGGCGTACAGATCGGCCAGCTGCACCATTTCGCCATCGATCAGAACTCGGGCTCGGGGGCCGATGATGTTGAGGGCGGCGAACTTGCGCCGGATGACGGCACCAGGCTCGGTCAGGTCGAGGAGTTCCTCGGCCTCGGTCCAGACGGGGGCCGCCGATGCATGCGAATCGTCCTGCGGGGTGCCAGGCGCGCCGGCCAAGGCCGCGGCGGTGCCTTCCTCGAGGGCCTGACCGAGGAGCCGGGCCTGCGCGGCGTACAGGGTCTGCGGCGTGAGCGGGTCCGGGAGCGGGCCGGTCACCTGACTGAGGATCGGACCGGTGTCGAACGAGCGAGCCGTGCGGTGCAAGGTGGCGCCGATCGTGGTCGCGCCTTCGTAGACCAGGCGGAACGGGTTCGGCCCGCGACCGGCCGGCAGGGCGGACGGGTGGACGTTCAGCGCGCCGTAGCGCGGGATGTCGAGGATCTCCGGCGGAATCAATCGCGGGTACGCCGCTGAGATCACCAGATCTGGTTCGAGCGCGGCGATGACCGGGGCGGCGACGGAGCGCAGCCGGCCGGTGACCAGGATGTCAGTGCGGGACGGGAGACCGAGGATGAACGGGTCGCGGGTGGCGTCGTATCTGCGTTCGGTGCCGATCGGGGTCGTGACGACGAGAACCAGCTCGTGACCGTGCCGCTCGGCCCAGCTCGACACCAGCTGGAAGCCGGGCATGAAGGAGTTGAGACTGACGATCCGTAGTGGCATCGAGCCCTCCCGGCTTAGGTGCGGTGCCGACCTTCGACTAGACTCGGGCGACGCTGCCGGGGCGTAGCGTAGTGGCTAGCGCACCTGCTTTGGGAGCAGGAGATCGCAGGTTCGAGTCCTGTCGCCCCGACCAGAACCCCATTCGAGCATCAATGAATCCTGCCCCGTCAAGGAGAACCACTACCGTGAAGAGCACCGTCGAGCCCGTGAGCCCGACCAAGGTCCGGCTCGTCGTCGAGGTGCCGTTCGAGGAGCTCAAGCCGAGCCTCGACGCGGCGTACAAGGCCATCGCCCAGCAGATCACGGTGCCGGGCTTCCGCAAGGGCAAGGTTCCGCCGCAGGTGATCGACCAGCGGATCGGCCGCGGGCCGGTGCTGGAGGAGGCGATCAACGACGCGCTGCCGAAGCTGTACACGCGCGCGGTGCAGGACAACAAGGTCAAGGTGATCGGCCAGCCCGAGGTCGACGTGACCGAGTTCAACGACAAGGAGAGCCTGCAGTTCACCGCCGACGTCGAGGTACGACCGGACCTGACGCTGCCGGATCTGGACGGTATCGAGGCCAGCGTCGAGGACGTCACGGTGGCCGACTCCGACGTCGACGAGCAGGTGCAGGCACTGCGGCAGCGGTTCGGCTCGCTGAACCCGGTCGAGCGTCCGGTCCAGGACGGCGACTATGTGACGATCGACCTGTCGGCCAGCAAGGACGGCGAGGCGGTCGAGGAGGCGCAGGCGACCGGCCTGTCGTACCAGGTCGGCACCGGCACCCTCCTGGAGGGCTTGGACGAGGCCGTCACCGGGCTGACCGCGGGCGAGTCCAAGTCCTTCCAGACCCAGCTGGTCGGCGGTGACCTCAAGGGCGACGACGTCGACGTCCAGGTCACCGTGACCGCGGTCAAGGAGCAGGAGCTTCCGGAGTACGACGACGAGTTCGCGCAGACCGCGTCGGAGTTCGACACCGCCGAGGAGCTGACCGCGGATCTGCGGGCCCGGCTGGAGCGCGGCAAGCGGCTCGAGCAGGCCAGCGACGCCCGTGACGCGGTGCTGGAGAAGATCCTGACCCTGGTCGACGTACCGGTGCCGGACAAGCTGCTGGAGGACGAGCTCGCGGCCCGCCGGGAGAACCTGGAGCACCAGCTCGGGCACGCCGGGATGTCGTTCGAGCAGTTCCTCGAGGGCGAGGACATGAGCACGGAGGACTTCGAGGCCGACCTGCGCAAGCGGGCCGAGGACGCGATCAAGGCGCAGTTCGTGCTCGACATGGTCGCCGAGGAGCAGGAACTGAGCGTCAACGACTCCGAGCTCACCGACCACATCGTCCGGCACGCCCAGCGCGCCGGTGTCGGCCCGGACCAGTTCGCCCAGCACGCGGTGGAGAACAACCTGGTTCCGAGCCTGGTCTCGGAGGTCGTCCGCGGTAAGGCACTGGCGCATCTGGTCGAGAGCGCGAAGGTCACCGACGCATCCGGCAATGTCGTCGAGCTCAAGGCCCTGCAGCCGGACGGTTCGTACGCCGACCCGGAGGCCGCAGACGCCGAAGACGAGCAGGAGGAGCAGCGGGCCGAGGCGTGAGGCCCATCTGCGCCGTGAGCGAACAGGGCCGGGACGGGCTTAGGTCTGTGCTCGGCTGACAGTAATGTCGGCCCTGTGAACCAGACATTCGAAGGCCCCACCGCGGCCGGCGGCAACGGTGTGGGTGGACTCGACGACCACATCTACCAGCGGCTGCTGGCGAGCCGGATCATCTTCCTGGGATCCGAGGTGCGCGACGAGAACGCCAACGCGATCTGCGCGCAGATGCTGCTGCTGAACGCCGAGGACCCCCGCAAGGACATCTGGCTGTACATCAATTCCCCGGGCGGCTCGGTGGACTCCGGGATGGCGATCTACGACACGATGCAGTACATCTCCAACGACGTCGCCACGGTCGGGATGGGCCTGGCCGCGTCGATGGGCCAGTTCCTGCTCTGCGCGGGCGCGAAGAACAAGCGGTTCGCGCTGCCGCACAGCCGGATCATGATGCACCAGCCGTCCGGCGGCATGGGTGGTACGGCGTCCGACATCAAAATCCAGGCCGAGCAGTCGCTGCACCTCAAGAAGCTGCTGTTCGGGCTGATCGCCGAGCACACCGGTCAAGCGGTCGAGCAGATCGAGACCGACGCGGACCGCGACCGCTGGTTCACCGCCGAGGAGGCCAAGGAGTACGGCTTCATCGACCAGGTGCTGGCCAGCGCGGCGCAGCTGCCCGGCGGCGCCGACGCCCCGAACTCCTGACCCTCACCGCCTCGAAGGACGCACTGACAATGAACTACTTCATCCCGCAGTGGGAGGAGCGCACGTCGTACGGCATGCGCCGTATCGACCCGTACACCAAGCTGTTCGAGGACCGGATCATCTTCCTCGGCACGCCGATCTCCGACGAGATCGCGAACGCGGTGATGGCGCAGTTGCTCTGCCTGCAGTCGATGGACCCCGACCGGGACATCAGCATCTACATCAACTCGCCGGGCGGCTCGTTCACCGCGCTGAACGCGATCTACGACACGATGCGTTACATCAAGCCCGATGTGCAGACCGTCTGCCTCGGCATGGCCGCCTCCGCGGCCGCCGTGCTGCTGGCCGCCGGTACGCCGGGCAAGCGGCTCGCACTGCCGAACAGCACGGTACTGATCCACCAGCCGGGCACGTCGCAGGGCAGCTACGGACAGTCCAGCGACATCGAGATCCAGGCCAACGAGATCCTGCGGCTGCGCTCGCTGCTGGAGAAGATGATCTCCGAGGCCACCGGCAAGGACATCGAGCAGGTCTCGCGCGACATCGAGCGGGACAAGTACCTCACCGCCGAGCAGGCCGTCGAGTACGGGCTGATCGACGCGGTCCTGCAGTCGCTCAAGACCCCGGTACCCGCCGGGGTCTAACGCTCAGGACGGGCCGTGTCAAGTGGTCGGCGCGTTCGCCCCCGGCGTACACACCACGACGCCGGGGGTCCGCCGAAATGGCCCGCCGCACGGTACCGTCGAAATCAGGGCTCCGGTCACCCCGCAGTCGTAGAGTCGACCCGGGCCGACGAGAGAAGGGAACCGTCCAGGTGGCACGCATAGGGGATGGCGGCGACCTGCTGAAGTGCTCGTTCTGCGGAAAGAGCCAGAAGCAGGTGAAGAAGCTGATCGCCGGTCCGGGTGTGTACATCTGCGACGAGTGCATCGATCTCTGTAACGAGATCATCGAGGAGGAGCTGAATGAGGGCTCCGACTCCGGCCTGACCGAACTGCCGAAGCCGCGCGAGATCTACGACTTCCTGAACGCGTACGTCGTCGGCCAGGACGTAGCCAAGAAGGCACTCGCTGTCGCGGTGTACAACCACTACAAGCGGGTCCGCGACGGCCAGATCTCGTCGACGTCCGGCCGGCACGCCAAGGACGATGTGGTCGAGCTGGCCAAGTCGAACATCCTGCTGATCGGGCCGACCGGCTGTGGCAAGACGTACCTCGCCCAGACGCTGGCCAGGATGCTCAACGTCCCGTTCGCGATCGCCGACGCCACCGCGCTCACCGAGGCCGGGTACGTCGGTGAGGACGTGGAGAACATCCTGCTCAAGCTGATCCAGGCCGCCGACTACGACGTCAAAAAGGCTGAGACCGGCATCATCTACATCGACGAGGTCGACAAGATCGCCCGCAAGAGCGAGAACCCGTCGATCACCCGCGACGTGTCCGGCGAGGGTGTCCAGCAGGCCCTGCTCAAGATCCTGGAGGGTACGACCGCGAGCGTGCCTCCGCAGGGCGGCCGCAAGCACCCGCACCAGGAGTTCATCCAGATCGACACGACGAACGTGCTGTTCATCGTCGGCGGCGCGTTCGCCGGGCTGGACCACATCGTCGAGCAGCGGGTTGGCCGCAAGACCCTCGGCTTCAACGTCTCGCTCGAGCCGGAGACCGACCGCGAGTCCGGCGGGTACGGCGACGTGATGCCGGAGGATCTGCTCAAGTTCGGCCTGATCCCCGAGTTCATCGGCCGGCTCCCGGTCATCACCACCGTGTCGCCGCTCGACCGCGACGCGTTGATCAAGATCCTGTCGGAGCCGAAGAACGCACTGGTGAAGCAGTACCGGCGGCTGTTCGAGATCGACAACGTCGAGCTGGAGTTCTCCGACGACGCGGTCGAGGCGATCGCAGACCAGGCGCTGCTGCGCGGCACCGGCGCCCGCGGGCTGCGGGCGATCATGGAGGAAGTGCTCCTCAACGTGATGTACGAGGTGCCCAGCCGCGACGACGTCGCCAAGGTCGTCGTCACCGGCGCGGTCGTACTCGACAGCGTCAACCCGACGCTGGTCCCGCGCGACGACCGCAAGCGCTCCGCCGAGCGCCGCGAGAAGTCCGCTTAGTCCTCGCTACGAAGCCTGGCGGCCGCGCCTCAGGTCAGTCGTGGTCGATGACCTTGGAAGGCGTGATGCGGACGAGCACGCGTACCTTCTCCGGCGGTTCGGCCGGGAACGCCTCGCCGCGGTATTTGTGGCTCAACTCGTCCATCAACTCGCGCGCACCGGTCTCGGTGAAAGTCGCCGTGCCGCGGATCTCGACGTACGACTCGCCGTCCTCGGGGTCGGTGAGCATCAGGCTCACGCGGTTGTCGCGACGTAGGTTGCGCTCCTTCTGACGGCCCCGCAGCGTTCCGACCAGTACGTCCCCACCGTCCCGGGTCACCCACATCGTCGACAGTTGTGGCCCGCCGTCGGGGTTCAGCGTTGCGAAGCTGGCGAAGACCTTACGGTCCAGGAGGCCTTTTGCCTTCTCCGTCAAGGAGTTCGATGAAGTCAGGGTCGTCATGTACGACGACAGCCCGATCCGGGCCCGGGTTATTCCCGGTCAGTCGTAGGCGTTGAACGCTTCATCGGTTATCGGTGCGACGCGGTCGGCGCCGACCTTGCCCGTGCTGTTGCGGACCATGACCGTCAACGTGTTCGACGTGCGGTAGCAGGTGACGATGTCGTCGGTCTGTGTCGTACAGGTGTCCTTGCCGACCGTCTGCACCTGGTCTGCGGTCGCGCCCGCATCAGCGACCGTACGGTTGACGTCGATCTTGCCGCGCAGGGCGATGACGACGAACAGACCGGTATCGCTGGCGACGTCGCCGTACGCCTCGACCGATGTCTCGCCCTCGTTGCTCTTGGACAGCGCCTTGGCAGATTGGTCGAGTTCGAGCCTGCTGCGGGTCTCCTGGTCGGTGATGCGCGCCATGCCACCAAGCAGATCGGGTGGGTTCAGGGCTCGCCGCTGACTCAGCTTCCCCAGCGGCCCGAGCCCGCCGAAGTAGCCGAAAGCCGTCACAACGATCAGCACCACGAAAACGGACAACAAAGTCGTCACCAGACTCCGCCGCCGCTCCCGCTCCTTCTCCTCCTGACTCTTCCCGTCGCCCGCCTTCGCCTCGTCTGCTTTCGCCTCGCCTGCCTTCCCTTCGGCCGGCTTGCCATCGGCCGGCTTGCCATCGGCCGCCTTCGCGTCGGCCGCCTGGCCGTCAGCGGCCTTCCCTGCTGCTGCGTTGCCGTCGTCTGGCTTGGTCTCGTCTGGCTTGGTCTCGTCAGGCTTGGTCTCGTCGGGCTTGGTCTCGTCGGGCTTGGCCTCTGGCGCCGTGCCGTCGGGCGCTGTGTCGGCTGGCTTGTCCTCAGCGACCTTGGTCTGTGTGCGCCGGCCCGCTGACGGGCTGCCGTCCGCGGACTTGGCCTGGTCGGGCTTGGTGTCAGGTGCCGTGGCGGGATCGGGCGTCGTAGTCCTGGAGGGGCTCAGGGACGAGGGGGTGGGGTCCGAGTTGGGCTCGTCGCTCATCGTTCAATGCTCCTCACGACCACACGCCCTCCAAGTTCGTGTGCTCATCCCCGGTTATGACCTGACGCCCCCGATGCTTCCACACCGCTCCGGTGACCCGCGCACCACCCACGGCGCCGTGGGCGCCCAGGCTCGCTCACGGTTACGCCAGAACCACGGATCGTCCACACGGCAACCCCGCCACCGACCGCTGCGCGGCGAGGTGGCGGGGTGCGGTCAGAGGGTGGCGATGACCTGGATGTCGGGGGAGTCGGCCCCAGACCAGACGATCTCGCCCACGACACGGCCCGCCGCTCGCAGGTCGCCCTCGGCCTGCTCGGCCAGGGCCAGGCGCTCGGCCGGGCCTGAGACCTCGACCTTCGCCACTTCGGTCTTCATCGACACCTGCGCGGTCGACTTGGCGCCGCGGATGCCGGCCAGCACCGCACCGGCGACCGCCAGCACCTCCGAGTCGTGCCCGGCCACGGTGATGTCGGTGTCCGGCTGCGGCCAGGCGGTGCGGTGGATCGACCCGTCCTGCCACCACGACCAGACCTCCTCGGTCACGAACGGCAGGTACGGCGCCAGCATCCGCTGCAGTGCCGACAACGCGATCGCCAGCGCGGCCTGTGCGGAGCGAGCCCCGCCCTCGCCATGACCGCCGTACGCGCGCTCCTTCACCAGTTCCACGTAGTCGTCGCAGAACGTCCAGAAGAACCGCTCGGTGGTCTCGAGCGCGCCGGTGTAGTCGTACGCCTCGAACCGTTCGGTCGCCTCGGCGATGACCTCGCGCAGTCTGTTCAGCATCGCCAGATCGAGCGCCTCGGTCACCGCGGCCGGGTCCGGAGTGTCCACCGCCATGCCGAGCACGAACTTCGAGGCGTTCAGCACCTTGATCGCCAGTCGGCGGCCGACCTTCATCTGCGACTCGTCGAACGGCGAGTCCAGTCCGGGCCGGGCCATGGCGGCACGCCAGCGGACCGCGTCCGAGCCGTACTTGTCGAGGATCTCCGACGGCACGATCGCATTGCCCTTGGACTTCGACATCTTCTTGCGGTCCGGGTCGACCACGAAGCCGGAGATCATCGAACGGGCCCAGGGCAGGCTGCCGTTCTCGAAGTGCGCGCGCACCACCCGGGAGAACAGCCAGGTCCGGATGATCTCGTGCGCGTGCGTGTTCAGGTCCATCGGGAACGTATGCTCGAACAGGTCCTGGTCACGTTCCCACCCGCACACGATCTGCGGGGTGAGCGAGGACGTCGCCCAGGTGTCCATGACGTCCGGGTCGGCCGTGAAGCCACCGGGCTTGTCGCGCTGCGACTCGTCGTACCCGCTCGGCACATCCGAGGTCGGGTCGATCGGCAGGTCGTCCTCACGCGGCAGGAACGGGTGCGCGTAGTCCGGCTCGCCGTCGCGATCCACCGGGTACCACACCGGGAACGGGACACCGAAGAACCGCTGGCGCGAGATCAGCCAGTCGCCGTTGAGGCCTTCGACCCAGTTCATGTACCGGTGCCGCATGTGCTCCGGCACCCACTTGAGCTCGTTGCCGCGGTCAACGAACACCTGCTTGAGCTCACGGTCGCGGCCTCCGTTGGTGATGTACCACTGGCGGGTCGACACGATCTCCAGCGGCCGCTCGCCCTTCTCGAAGAAGTTCGTCATCCGCACCGTCGGCTGCGGCTCGCCGTCCAGCTCGCCGGACTCGCGCAGCATCGCCACGATCGCCTCACGGGCGGAGTGGACGGTCTTGCCGGCCAGTTCGGCGTACGGCTCGGAACCGGCGAGCCACTCCGGGGTCTCGCGATGCAGCCGGCCGTCGCGGCCGATGATCGTGCGGACCGGGAGTTGCAGTTCGCGCCACCACTGCACGTCGGTGAGGTCGCCGAACGTGCAGCACATCGCGATACCGGCGCCCTTGTCCGGCTCGGCCGCCTCGTGCGCCAGCACCGGGAGCTCCACATCGAACAGCGGCGACGTGACGGTCTTGCCGAACAACCCCTGATAGCGCTCGTCATCCGGATGTGCGATCAGACCGACGCAGGCCGGGATCAGCTCCGGCCGAGTGGTTTCGACGTACACGGGTCCGTGCGGCGCGTGGAAGGCGATCCGGTGGAAGAAGCCCGGGTACGAGCGGGCCTCGAGCTCGGCCTGCGCGACCGCGGTCTGGAACGTCACGTCCCACATCGTGGGTGCCTCGGCGAGGTATGCCTCACCGCGGGCGAAGTTGCGCAGGAACGCCCGCTGCGAGACCCGCCGCGACTCCGCCGAGATCGTCGTGTAGAGCTGACTCCAGTCCACGCTCAGGCCGACTCGGCGCCACAACGCCTCGAACGCCTGCTCGTCGATGTGGGTCAGCTCGCCGCACAGGTCGACGAAATTCTGCCGGCTGATGCCGATCTGCTTCTTCGGGTCCGGCTTCTCCGGCGGGGTGAAGTCCGGGTCGTAGTGCAGACTCGGGTCGCATCGCACGCCGTAGTAGTTCTGCACGCGGCGCTCGGTCGGCAGGCCGTTGTCGTCCCAGCCGATCGGGTAGAACACCTCCTTGCCCCGCATCCGCTGGAACCGTGCGACCAGGTCGGTGTGGGTGTAGCTGAAGATGTGGCCGACGTGCAGTGAACCGGACACGGTCGGCGGAGGTGTGTCGATCGAGAACACCTCCGCGCGCTCGGCCGTGCGGTCGAACGCGTACGTGTCCTGGTCCTTCCATACCCGCGCCCATTTCTCCTCGAGGCCGTCGAGGCTGGGTTTTTCGGGCATGCGGGATGACGTCATGGGCCCGATACTACGGCCCGCGACGTCACGGTCTCACCGGGCTTACTAGGCCTCGTTCTCGTACTTGAACGACAGCCGCAACTTGGTCCGGTAGGTGAGCGCGCCGTCCTCGATGTGGATGTCCTGCTCGACGACCTCCGCGATGCGCAGGTCCCGTAGTGTGTTCGAGGCGGTCTTGATCGCGCCGGCGGCGGCGTCCTCCCACGACGTGGTGCTGGTGCCGATCAGGTCGATGGTCCTGTAGACGCTCATACTTCCCACCCTTCAGTTCCGGGCATCTCTCCGAACAGGCAACTCCTGCTGCGGCCAGGCGTCAAGCTGCCGCCGGCGTCATCAGCGGGGCCGTGCTCCGTAGACTGTCCGTTCTGATGAACACACCCTCGTACGCCGAGGTCTCGGCGCGGCTGCAGGCACGCTGGCCGGAGCACAAGATCGCCCCCACCCTGGACCGGGTACGCCGGCTCACCGACTTGCTCGGCGACCCGCAACGGGCCTACCCGGTGATCCACCTGACCGGTACCAACGGCAAGACTTCGACCGCCAGGATGATCGACGCGCTATTGCGCGAGGCCGGGTTGCGTACGGGACGGTTCACCAGTCCGCACCTGGAGACGGTACGAGAGCGGATCACGCTCGACGGGGAGCCGATCAGCGAGGAACGGTTCGTCCAGGCGTACGTGGAGATCGAGCCGTACCTGGAGTTGGTGGACGGCGAGTTCGACGTACCGCTGTCGTTCTTCGAGGTGATCACGGCGATGGCGTTCGCGGTGTTCGCCGACGCACCGGTCGATGTGGCCATTGTGGAGGTCGGGCTCGGCGGGACATGGGACTCCACAAACGTTGCCGACGGCACCGTTGCCGTCATCACCCCGGTCGCGATCGACCACGCGCATTTGCTCGGCACCGACGCTGTACAGATCGCGGGCGACAAGGCGGGCATCATCAAGGCCGGCGCGACCGTGGTGATGTCGTTGCAGACCCCGGAGGTGTTCGAGGTGCTGATGCGGCGCTCGGCCGAGGTCGGCGCGACGATCGCCCGCGAGGGATTCGAGCTGGGAGTTCTTTCCCGCGACGTCGCGGTGGGCGGGCAACTGCTCACCGTGCGCGGGCTTGCCGGCGACTACCAGGACGTGTTCCTCCCGCTGCACGGCGAGTACCAGGCCCGCAATGCCGTGACCGCGCTGGGTGCCGTGGAGGCGTTCGTCGGCGCCGGTGAAGGCAAGCAGATCGACCTGGATCTGGTACGTCGCGCCTTCGCCGGCGTCAGCTCACCCGGCCGGCTGGAAGTCGTACGGCACAGCCCGACCGTCGTGCTGGACGCCGCGCACAACCCTCATGGAGCACAGGCGACGGCCGATTCGATCAGCGAGTCATTCGCGTTCGCACCGTTGATCGGCGTCCTCGGTTGTATGGCGGACAAGGACGTGTACGGCATGCTCGAGGCGTTCGAGCCGGTGATGGAAACCGTCGTGTGTACGCAGAACTCGACCGAGCGGGCGATGCCGGCCGCGGCACTCGGTGCCGAGGCCGAGGAGGTGTTCGGCGAGGACCGGGTGGTCGTCGTACCGCGGCTGGACGACGCCCTCGACGAGGCGATCCGGCTGGCCGAGGAGAAGGCGGCCGCCCTCGGGAGCGGCGGGGTCCTGGTCACCGGCTCGGTGATCACCGCGGGCGAGGCCCGGCTGCTTCTCACCGGCGGCCGCTCGTGAGGTCGCTGGCCTCGATCGTGCTCGGTTTCGAGGCGCTGGTGCTGGCGCTGACGACGCCGGTGCTGATCTCGATCGCGGACGTATCGGTGGGTGTGGCCCTTGGGCTCGGCCTCGGTCTCGCGGCGCTGGCCGTGATCGCCGCGGCCCTGCTCCGGGTCCGCGCCGGGTACGTGCTCGGCACGATCGTCCAGGTCGGCGCGCTCGGGCTCGGCTTCCTCGTACCGGTGATGTTCATCCTCGGAGCCGCGTTCGCCGGCTTCTGGGTCTTGGCGATCTACCTGGGGCTGCGGATCGAGGACGCCAAGCGCCGGCACGATGCGACTGCCGGATAGGCTTCGGCGCGACGTACGCCCAACGGGAAGAGAAACAGCCATGACGCAGCGCACTCTGGTTCTGCTCAAGCCCGATGCGGTACGCCGCGGCCTGGTGGGCCAGATCCTGAGCCGGTTCGAGGCCAAGGGGCTCACCATCGACGCGATGGACCTGCGCACCATCGACGTCGAGGCCGCCGACCAGCACTACGCCGAACACGTCGAGCGGGACTTCTACCCGCCGCTGCGCGCGTTCATCACCAGCGGCCCGCTGGTCGCGATGGTGCTGTCCGGCGACGAGGCGGTCGAGGTGGTACGCGGCCTGCTCGGCAAGACCGACGGCCGCAAGGCGGCGCCCGGCACCATCCGCGGTGACTTCTCGCTGTCCAACCGCGAGAACCTCACCCACGGCTCCGACTCACCCGAGTCCGCCGCCCGCGAGATCAAACTCTGGTTCCCCGACCTCCCATGACTCAGTGCACGGTCAACGTCAGATCTGGCGAGGCGCTGGTGACGTGCCAGAGACGGCGCCGCCGCCAGTGCGCTTATGGTCTAGGTGCAGGTATGGCGGGTCCGCCCCGTGCCGGCGCGCCGCGGATCACGCGTCGTTCGTTGTCGCGCAGGCGCGGCCCGTAGTGGGTGAAGAAGATCTTGGCGACCAGGTCCCGCCGGCTGCGGACGCCGGTCTTTTCGAAGACGTTCTTCAGGTGGTTCTGCACGGTCAGCGGCGAGACCACGAGCGTGTTGCCGATGTCGGTGGTGGAGGCGCCGGTGAGTACCAGCTTGACGACGTCACGCTCGCGTTCGGTCAGTCCGTAGGCGGACATCAGCAGGGGGTAGATGCGGGCGGGGTGGGCCGGTTCGATGATGACGGCGACGCGTCGTCGGTCCTCACCGTCCAGCGGCGCCCCATGCAGCAGAATCCAGGTGCCATCGGTGCCCAGGACGCGGGAGAACGCCACGGTTGCGGGATTGGCGCGCGCGGCGTCGCGTAGGCCCTGCGCGGCCACGGCGAGAACCGCCGAGGGTAGCCGTCCGGTCCGGGCGTCGCCGTCTGGCAGCCGGTCGAGCCACTGTTCGGCGCCCGGGGTGGCGGACCTTATCTCCCAGGAGTCGTCGATCACCAGCAGCCCGGGGGCGTCGGGGACCTCGGGGTCGGTCGCCTCGCCGACTGTGATCGCACGGCGGGCGCCGGTGGCCAGGTGCGGCCCGATCGCGTGCACGAACGCCTTGTCGTTGTCGGCGAACATGGGCGCGCCTGGCTCTCGATACAGCCCGAGCGCGCCCCACACCTCGCCTTGGCGGGTGCGCAGGCGGGCGAGCATCTCTTGGTCGCCGCCCATCGACATGTTGAAGCGCCAACGCGGGCTGTTACTCGGGTCACCGTCTGCTGCCTCGTGGATGGTGGACAGGCCGGTCGGCGAGCGCACGACGTCGCTGTCGGGCGCGGCTGGGCACCGTCGGAGCCGGTCGGAGCCGTGGCGGTGGTGGTCGCACCGGCCGGTGGCCGGGCAAGCAAGGTGATCGGCATTCCCGCCACCGGAGGGTCGGCACCCGCCGATGTCCAGCCCACCAGCCGCGCCCGCACCGTCACGGTCTGGCCGGCGGTGACGATCCCGCCCGGGACGGTCACAGTGGTGAGCCTGCTGGCCGCCTGGACCATGAAGCGCCGCCAGGGTAGTCCGGCCGAGTCGTACATGATCCACGGGCCGACGTCGTCGAGGTGGTACGGGTACGTGTCGGTGGCGGCCCATGCCGGGATGCTGCCGGCGGCGCCGTGGAGCGCGATGGTGTGCTGCTCGGTGCCGTCGGGCTTGGCAACCAGCCGCTGCTCCTCACCGCTGTCCGGACCGGGGAACGCGAACGAGATCTCGCTGGTCGTTCCAGGAGCCGCCGGCGGCCGGGTATGGATGCCGAGCGGCTCGGTCAGGCCGTCCATCAGGCATGGCAGGTCATGCCAGTCGGCCGCCGCTGCCGGAGCGGCCGGTACGGCGAGCAACCCGGCCAGTAACGAACCTGTGATCAGGCTCCCGAATGCGATCGCACGCATGCACCCTCCTGGTTGGGACCGGCCGGGAGCGGCCCGGATCGCTGGGCCGGGAGGGCTGTCCGGGATGGCGGGCGGACTGCCCTCCCGGCGGTCCCGGGTGCGTCTGGCGCGGGAGGTCTATCTGGCTTGATGCAGGGACGCGCCGGGGGGTTGCGGACGAGCGGGTGGGGGAGCAAATAACCTTGGGCTCATCAGTTCGGGGAAGGTGTGGCGATGGGGAACAGCGTTCTCGGCCGAGACATGGCGGTCGATCTCGGCACCGCCAACACGCTTGTGTACGTCCGCGGCCGGGGCGTGGTGCTGAACGAGCCGTCGGTGGTCGCCACCCGGACCGACGAGCCGTCGGAGGCGGTCGCGTTCGGCCAGGAGGCCAAGAAGATGATCGGCCGTACGCCGGGCAACATCACGGCGATCCGGCCACTCAAGGACGGCGTGATCGCCGATTTCGACGCCGCCGAGCAGATGTTGCGGTACTTCATCCAGCGGGTGCACCGGCGCAGATACTTCGCCAAGCCGCGGATCGTGGTCTGCGTACCGTCCGGCATCACCGCGGTAGAGCAGCGGGCCGTGCGCGACGCCGGGTATATGGCCGGCGCCCGCAAGGTCTACATCATCGAGGAGCCGATGGCCGCCGCGCTCGGCTCGAACCTCGAGGTCCGCGACGCGACCGGGAACATGGTGATCGATGTCGGCGGCGGCACCACCGAGGTCGCGGTGATCTCGTACGGCGGGATCGTCACCAGCCAGTCGATCCGGGTGGCCGGCGACGCGATCGACAAGGCGATCGTGACCTACTGCAAGAAGGAGTACAGCCTGCTGCTCGGCGAGGCGACCTCGGAGCAGATCAAGATGACGATCGGCTCGGCGTTCCCGCTGCCCGACGAGCCGACCGCCGAGATCCGCGGCCGGGACATGGTCTCCGGGCTGCCGCGGACGGTCCAGGTGTCGGCTGCCGACATCCGCAACGCGATCGAGGAGCCGGTGTCGTCGATCGTGGACGCGGTGAAGGCGACGCTGGACAAGACTCCGCCGGAGCTGGCCGGCGACATCGTCGACCGCGGCATCGTGCTGACCGGCGGCGGCGCGCTGCTCAAGGGTTTGGACGAGCGGTTGCGGCACGAGACCGGCATCCCGATCCACGTCGCGGACAATCCGCTGGACGCTGTCGTGCTCGGCGCCGGCAAGTGCGTGGACAACATCGAGACCCTGCAGCGGATCCTGGTCACCGACCACCATCGCCGGTGACCGGAATCGCCGCGTGGGGCCGCGGTCGTCGCCGTCGGGATTGATCACACACGACACCCCGCGGGGGGTGACGACCGCGGTGTGGTGACCCGTTTACGGTTGGGTGGTGCTGAAGGAGCTGGGTGCGCCCTCCTCGGGCGTCGGTCGATCCGCCGGGGTGCCGCGGGAGACCCGGCGGCGCCGTACCGTGCTCGCGCTGCTGATCCTGGCCTCCTTCGCACTGATCACGCTCGATGCGCGCCGGTCGCCGAGCTCGCCGGTCGAGCCGCTGCGGACCGCCGCCGCCGCCGTCTTCGGGCCGCTGGAGTCCGGCGCGACCTCGGCGGTCGAGCCGGTGCGGGGCTTGAGCGACCGGTTCGGCGAAATGGACCGGCTGACCAAGGAGAACGAGCGGCTCAAGGAGGAGAACAGCGCGCTGAACTCCCAGCTCCGCACGGACGAGTACGCCCGCCGCCGTGCCGCCGAGCTGGACTCGCTGCTCAAGGTCGCCGGGCTGGGCGGGTACACCATCACCCCGGCCCGGGTGGTCGCGATCGGCGCCGCCCAGTCGTTCACCCGTACCGTGACCATCGACGCCGGTACCGCCGACGGCGTCCGCGCCGACATGACCGTGCTGAACGGCGACGGGCTGGTCGGCCGAGTGGTCCGCGCCGGGCCGGACAGCGCGACGGTGCTGCTGATCACCGACGCCGGCTCGACCGTCGGCGGCCGGCTGGAGAGCACCTCGTCGCTGGGGTTCGTCACCGGCGACGGCGAGATCGGGTCCGGCGCGACGCTCGAGTTCAGCCTCGTCGACCTGCGGGCCAAGCCGTCGGTCGGGGACCGGCTGGTGACCTGGGGCTCGCGCGGCAACGCGCCGTATGTCCCCGGCGTGCCGATCGGCGAGGTGATCTCGGCCGGACCCGCGCCGGGCACCTTCGGCTCGATCGCTGTCGTCCGGCCGTACGTCGACTCGACCCGGCTGGACACCGTCGGCGTGGTGGTCGGACCACCGACGCGCAACCCGCGCGACGCCGTGCTGCCGTCGAGGACAGGGAGCCGCTGAGATGTCTTCGGTCCGGGCGGCCATGGCCGGTGTGCTGTTGGTGCTCGCGGTCACGCTGCAGTTGTCGGTGCTGCCGCACCTGGCGATCGCGGGCGTAGTGGTCGACCTGGTCCTGCTGGTGGTGGTCGCACTCGGGCTGGCCCGCGGGCCGGAGTTCGGCGCGGTGACCGGGTTCTGCGCCGGCGTGCTGATGGACGTCGTACCGCCCGCCGACCACACCGCCGGCCGCTGGGCACTGGCGCTCGCGCTGGCCGGGTATCTGGCCGGGCTGATCCGGCGGGACGCGCCGGTCGGGCCGTGGCAGGTCGGGATCAGCGTGCTGCTGTGTACGACTCTGGCGCACATCGTGTTCGTCTCGACCGGAGCGCTGCTGCGCGACCCGGACGTCCAGCGCGCCGACGTGGGTACGCGGCTCGGAGTCGCGATCGGGTACGACGTACTGGCGGCCGTCCTCGTCGTACCCCTGGTGATCTGGCTGATCGGGCGGTTCGACTCCGCGGAGGACGATCGGCGCCGGATGGACAGCAGGGCGCTGTTGTGAGCACGCCGGGACCGAGTTGGGTCAACAAGGCGCCGGTACGGGCGCGGTGGCGCCTGGTGGTGATCCAGGTTCTGGTGTTCTCACTGCTCGCGACACTGTTCGGCCGGCTGTGGTGGCTCCAGGTGGTCTCGTCGGAGCAGTTCCAGCAGGCCGCGGTGCAGAACCGCGACCGCGAGGTGCTGGTGCCCGCGATCCGCGGCACGATCGTCGACACGCACGGCCGGATCCTCGCCGGGAACCGGGTGTCGCTGGTGATCACGGTCGACCGCGCGGTGATCGGCAGGATGCGGGAGAACCAGGCCCGCTCCGTGCTGACCCATCTGGCCCGCGTGCTCGGCACGTCGTACGCCGACCTGGCCGCGCGGATCAAGTTGTGCGGTGAACCGGGTGCGAGCAAGCCGCCGGTGTGCTGGAACGGGTCGCCGTACCAGCCGATCCCGGTCGCCGAGGACGTCAGCGAGCAGGTCGCGATCGAGATCATGGAGCGGCGCGAGGACTACCCGGGCATCCTCGCCGAGAGCCGGGCGCTGCGGGCGTACCCGGCACAGTTCGGGGTGAACGCGGCGCACCTGCTCGGCTATCTGTCACCGATCACGACCGACGAACTCGACTCGCTCGAGGCCGCAGGGGAGGACCCGGTCACACACCGCTCGGACCTGGTCGGCCGGGCCGGTGTCGAGCGGACGTACGACCAGCAGTTGCGCGGTACGCCCGGGGTCCGCAAGGTCACCGTCGACAACCTCGGCCGGGCGAACGGGATCAGCAGCGAGACCGCGCCGGTGCCCGGCTCGACGCTGGTGACCAGCATCGACGCGCATGCCCAGGCGCTGGTCGAGCGCGAGTTGCGTACGGCGATCCTCAACGCGCGCAAGACCTACGACAAGATCACCAAGCGCAAGTACGTCGCGGATTCCGGCGCCGCTGTCGTGATGGACGTCAAAACCGGCCGGGTGATCGCACTGGCGAGCTATCCGACGTACGACCCGAAGGTATGGGTCGGCGGCATCAGCCAGCGCGAACTCGACGCGTTGTACTCAGAGGCGGCCGGCACGCCGTTGTTGTCGAGGGCAACGCAGGGTCAGCTCGCACCGGGTTCGACGTTCAAGCCGGTGACGACCTCTGGTGCGCTGACCAACGGGTTCTCCAAGAACACCAGACTCGACTGCTCGTCGTTCTTCCAGGTCGGTAACCGCAAGTTCAAGAACTTCGAGTCCGCGTCGCACGGGATGATGGGGTTCGACGACGCGCTCGAACTGTCGTGCGACACGTTCTTCTACCAGATCGCGTACACCATGTGGCTGCGCGAGGGTGGCAACTCCAGCGATGTCGAAGCCGACGACCCGCTGGTCGACATGGCGCAGAAGTGGGGGCTGGGCAAGCCGACCGGGATCGACCTGCCGGGGGAGACCAGTGGCCGGATCGCCGATCGTAAGTGGAAGAAGCAGTACTACGACGCGATGAAGGGCTACTACTGCAAGCTGGCCGACCACCCCACGCAGGGGATGTCGTCGTTCCTGAAGCAGTTCTCGCGGGAGTTCTGCGTGGACGGCTGGCGGTACCGGGCCGGCGACGCGGTCAACTTCGCGATCGGCCAGGGCGACACAACGGTCACACCGTTGCAGCTGGCAACGGTCTACTCCGCGCTCGCCAACGGCGGCACGCTCTGGTC
>JBKPSJ010000411.1:0-8246 GCA_046765875.1 Actinomycetota bacterium | reverse complement strand
CGAGTGGGCCGGCAGCCGGACCGTCGCCAAGGCCTCGCCCGCCGCCGTGCACGCCGGTTCGGGAGGCCCAGCGGTCGTGCCCGCGGAGCTCACCGAGGAGCCGGTCTCCTGGCGCGCCGAGGCGGCCGGGCGGGTCGGGCTGCTGCTGACCTGGCTGGCGTTCCTGCTGCACGCGACCGGGGTGGTCACCCGCGGCCTGTCGGCCGGGCGGGTGCCCTGGGGCAACATGTACGAGTTCTCGATCAGCGCCTCGCTGGCGGTCGCGATCGTCTATCTGGCCTTCGAACGGCGCTACAAGCTGCGCTGGCTGGGGCTCGGCGTGACCGCGGTGATCGGCGCGGTGCTCGGGCTCGCAGTGCTCGCGCTGTACGTCCCGGCCGGTCCGCTGGTGCCCGCGCTGGACTCGTACTGGCTGGTGATCCACGTGTCCGCGGCCGCGATCGCCGGCGGCGCCTTCACGGTCGGAGCGATGGCCTCGATCCTTTACGTGGTCAAGTCGCGTGCCGAGCAGCGTGCGCTGACCGGTGAGGCGATGCCCGGCCCGTTGCGCCGGCTGCCGGCCTCGGACGCGATCGACGCGGTGGCGTACAAGGTGCATGCGTTCGCGTTCCCGCTGTGGACCTTCGGGGTGCTGGTGGCCGGTCCGATCTGGGCCGAGCATGCCTGGGGCCGGTACTGGAACTGGGACCCCAAGGAAGTGTGGTCGTTCGTCGTCTGGGTGATCTACGCGGCGTACCTGCACGCCCGGGCGACGGCCGGCTGGCGGGGTCGCAAGGCCGCGTTGGTCGCGGTCGTCGGCTGGCTGGCGTTCCTGTTCAACTTCGTCGGCGTCAACCTGCTGATCTCGGGTCTTCACTCATACGCCGGGATCTGACGACGATGCGTAACTTCGCCGTTTACACGGGCCTGCGGCTGGCGCTGTTCGCCGCGGCGTTCGGCCTGCTCTGGCTGGTCCTGCACAACCAGCTTTCGATCTTCCCGATTCTTTTGCTGGCTCTGATGGCATCCGCGATCGCCTCGATCTTCGTACTGCGTACCGCGCGGGATCGACTGGCCGGGTCGATCGACGCCCGCGCGCACCGGATCAGCCAGCGGATCGAGGAGTCGCGACGCGCCGAGGACGACGACTAGCACCCATCGGAGTGGCCCCCGGCGCGTCACTTCTCGATGGCGTGATCCGTCAGTGAGGTGCCGGCAAGGCACTTCACCAGATATTTGGGTTGCGCCAACTTGAAACGGAGTCGTACTGTCTTTACTTGAAACGAAACCGTTTCGTTCCATCCGGGTGACAACGTAGTCACGATGTGTGAGATCGAGAGGAACCAGTGATCGATACCAGGGTCGCGCTGCGGCACCGGCCGCGCGTCGAGGGCGACCGGCAGGACGAGATCCTGCTGGCTACTGTCGAGGTGCTCGCCGAGCTCGGCTACGACCGGCTCACCATGGACGCCGTCGCGGCGGCTGCCAAGGCGAGCAAGGCGACCCTGTACCGGCGCTGGTCCAGCAAGGCAGAGCTCGTCGTGGACGCGGTGGCGCGCGGCTGTCCGATGCCGGCCGTCGTCGACACCGGCACGCTGCGCGGTGACCTGATCGCACTGTTCTGCGGAGACGGCGGGCTCACCGACGACGTACCGATGTCGGTGATGGCCGGGCTACTCACCGCGCTTCACCGCGACCCCGACCTCCAGCGGGCGTTCCAGGAGCGCTTCCTGGCGCCGCGGCTGGTGCTGGTGGACAGCATCTACCGGCGGGCCGCCGAGCGGAGCGAGATCCCGGCCGGCGCCGACGTCGAGTTGCTCGCGCAGGCGCTCCCGGCGATCGTCATCCACCGCTCGTTCGTGCTCGGCATTCCGGCCGACCCGGAGTTCGTCGAGCGCGTCATCGACCACGTGATCTTGCCTGCCGCGCGTGCCGGCGGCGGGACCGCATAGACCCAGGTAACGAAGAACAAAGAGGGGAACTGCTTTGTCTGAGGACACAACCACGGTGGACCGGCTGGCGCCCGATGGCGCCGACGCCGGGGACACCGTTCAGGAGGGAACCGGGACCGGTCACGGTCACCGGAATCTTGGGATCGCCCTGGCCGTCATCACGATGGCCCAGCTGATGGTGGTGCTGGACGCCACCATCGTGAACATCGCACTGCCCAGCCTGAAGGCAGACCTGGGCTTCAGCAACGCCAACCTGCCGTGGGTGGTCAATGCCTACACGCTGGCATTCGGCGGTCTGCTGCTGCTCGGCGGCCGGATGGGCGACATCCTCGGTCGGCGCAAGGTGTTCATGTTCGGCGTGGTGCTGTTCGGCGTCGCGTCCTTCATGGGCGGCATCTCGCAGAGCGAGAGCCTGCTGCTGTTCAGCCGGGTGCTGCAGGGCGTCGGCGCGGCCGCGGCGTCGCCGAACGCGCTGGCGCTGATCACCACGACGTTCCCGGCCGGCAAGGAGCGCAACCGCGCGATGGCCGTGTACGCGGCGATGTCCGGTGCCGGCGCGGCCGTCGGCCTGATCATCGGCGGCGCACTCACCGAGGCGTCGTGGCGGTGGACGTTCTTCATCAACACGCCGATCGGTATCGCCGTCGCGGTGGCCGCGCTGGCGTACCTCGGTGAGTCGGCACGGCAGAAGGGCAAGTTCGACCTGCCGGGCGCGATCACCGGAACTGTCGGCCTGACCGCACTGGTCTACGGACTGACGCACGCGGCCAACCCGGGTCCGGCGAACGGGCCCACGGACGGCAACATCTGGGACCGGATCACCGGCTCTGGTGGCTGGGACAGCCCGTGGACGTGGACGTTCATCCTCGGTGGTCTGGTGATCATCGGCATCTTCCTGGTGATCGAGGCAACGTCCAAGCACGCACTGCTGCCGCTGCGGATCCTGGCCAACCGCACCCGTGCGGTGAGCTTCGGCGTGATGCTCGTGATCATGGCGGCGCTGTTCGGGATGTTCTACTTCCTCGGGATCTACATCCAGTCGATCCTCGGTTACAGCCCGCTGAAGACCGGCTTCGCGTTCCTGCCGTTCAGCGTCGGCCTCGTGGTCGCCGCGCAGGTCGCCTCGACGCTGATGACGAAGATCGACCCGCGCTGGCTCGCCGGCAGCGGTGCCGCTCTCGCCGCGCTGGGCATGTGGGGCTACAGCAACATCGAGCCCACTTCGACGTACGTCGGCGGGGTGCTGCCGTGGATCATCGTGCAGTCGGTCGGCATGGGTCTGGTCTTCGTGCCGCTCACCCTGACCGCGGTGAGCGGAGTGGCCAAACAGGACTCCGGAGTCGGGTCGGCGGTGCTGAACACGATGCAGCAGATCGGTGGCGCCGTCGGTCTGGCGACGCTGACCACGGTCGCGACGACCGCCATCACATCGAGGACCCACGAACTGGCCGGCGGCCTGCAGAACGCCATCGAGGGTGGCGCGACCCCGGAGCAGATCAAGGGGATGCAGTTGCAGATCGCGGCGCAGGCCACCACGCACGGGTTCACCCGGGCGTTCCTGGTGGCCGGCGCGATGATGCTCGCCGCTGCCGTGATCACGTTGGTCGGGCTGACGATCAAGCACCAGGACGTGGCCGCCGACTCCAACGGCGGTGCGCACGTCGGCTGACGCCCCTCGGAGGTCAGCAAATGAGGGGCCGGCGGCCCGGGTCCAGATGGGCTCGGGCCGCCGGCATGTTCGATCAGCCTCTTCAGCGGCGGCTCGGCGACCTACCCGACGGATGCGAACAGGACGGTCGCGGTGACCCGACCGATCATCTGGTGTCCCGGTCGGCGTCCTCGTCGCCACCGCCATTGCCGTCAGTGCCGCCAGTGCCGCCATTCCCCCCGTTGCCGCCCGGAGGTCGCTGGCCGAGCCTCGTGTTCAGCCAGTCGCGGACGTTGACGCTGGTGTCGCCGAGGTCGCGCAGGATCTTCACCAGCGGGTCCTGGGACCGGTTGAACGCCTCGGTGTACGACTTGGCCGCATTCTTCGCCTCCTGCGACATCGAGGCGGTCGCGTCGTCCTGGCGACGCGGGTAGTTGCCGGTCAGGATCGCCGTGTACTCGCCGTCGTCCATCCAGCGGCGCAGCTCGTGGGCCCGCACGATCGGCAGCGGGTGCGTCTGCGCCTCGAGCAACAGCAGCTTGAGCACGCTGTCGCGCAGGTCGCCGGACGACTCGTACTCGGTGCCCTGGGACAGGAACGCGGTCGTGTCGAGCTCGGCGAGCTGACCACCGCTGGCCATCTTCATCTGCACCCTCAGCGCGACCGCCGGGTCCTGTACGGCGAGCAGGCCGGCCCGGTCGCCGGACAGCTCCGCCTTGCGTGACCACTCGTGCAGCGCGGCGATGATCGCCCGTAGCCCGAGCGCCCCGATCGGCACCCAGGCCAGCGCGCCGGTCAGCCGCATCAGCCAGAACAGCAGCGACTGGTACAGCGCGTGCCCGCTCTGCGCGTGCCCGAGCTCATGACCGAGCACGAACCGGGTCTCCTCCTCGTCCAAGCCCTTCAGCAGCGACGAGTTGAGCACGATGAACGGCTTGTCCATGCCGACCGTCATCGCGTTCCAGATCGGGAAGTTGGTGACGTACAGCTCGGGCAGTTCGCGTACGTCCAGGGTGGTGGCGGCCTCGGTGAAGAGCCGGTGGATCCTCGGGAACTGCCGTTCGTCGACCCGGACCGCCGAGCCGAGGAACTGCAGCCGGAACGCCCGCTCGTTGATCAGGCCGGACAGCTTGCGCAGCACGTAGTCGAAGCCGCGCAGTTGGCGCAGCGCGACCAGCGCGCCACGGTCGGCGGGGTGTTCCCAGGCCCGTGAGCTGATGTCGGTCAGCGTCACTCGGTGCCGGGTCGGCCGGTTGGCATTCTCGGTCATCTCCACCCCGCTCGATCGTGTCCAGAACAGCCAACGTAGCTCGCCGGCGGTCCATAACACACGGCGCCTCAGGCGAGCGGCTGGCTACCCTGTGGCGGTGAACGACCAGCGCACAGCCGACCGCTCCGACGACCAGACCCGGGCCTGGGTGTCCGAGGCGATTCGCAAGGTCGACGCCGACGCGAACCGCAGCGCCGACACCCATCTGCATGTGTTCCCGATGCCGCCCGGCTCGGGTGTCGATCTCTATCTGAAGGACGAGTCGGTGCACCCGACCGGCTCGCTCAAGCACCGGCTGGCCCGGTCGCTGTTCCTGTACGCGCTGTGCAGCGGCTGGATCGACCAGACCACCACGATCGTCGAGGCGTCCAGTGGGTCGACCGCGGTCAGCGAGGCCTACTTCGCCCGGCTGCTCGGGCTGCCGTTCATCGCGGTGATGCCGGCCTCGACGAGCAAGGAGAAGGTCGAGCTGATCGAGTTCCAGGGCGGCCGGTGTCACTTCGTCGACCACGCCCCGGACATGTACGACGAGGCGCGCCGGCTGGCGGCCGAGACCGGCGGCCACTACCTGGACCAGTTCACCTATGCCGAGCGGGCGACCGACTGGCGCGGGAACAACAACATCGCCGAGTCCGTCTTCAGCCAGCTCGAGCACGAGCGGCACCCGGTACCGGAGTGGATCGTCACCGGCGCCGGCACCGGCGGCACGTCGGCGACGATCGGGCGGTACGTGCGCTACCAGCGCTACCCGACCCGGGTCTGCGTGGTCGACCCGGAGAACTCGGCGTTCTTCCCGTCGTACGAGATCCGCGATCCGGACCACACGACCGGGATGCCGTCGCGGATCGAGGGCATCGGCCGGCCGCGGGTCGAGCCCAGCTTCGTACCGACCGTGGTGGACCGGATGATCGCCGTACCGGATGCGGCGTCGATCGCGGCGATGCGGTTCTGTTCTCGGGTCACCGGCCGGTCCGTCGGCGGATCGACCGGGACGAACATGTGGGGTGCGCTCATGCTCGCCGCGGAGATGCAGGCGGCAGGCCGGGAGGGCAGCATCGTCACGCTGCTGTGCGACGGCGGCGAGCGGTACGGCCACACGTACTACGACGACGGCTGGGTGACCGAGCATGGGCTCGTGCTGGCACCGTACCTGGACACGCTCGAGCGGTACGCCGCGACCGGGGAGTGGCGGGAACCCGCCTGACCGTGCTCACCGAAGTGGCCGCGAGCACCATTGCTCGCGGCCACTCATCAGCGCGGATGGACTATGAGCCGATCGGGTAGCGGCGGAACACCGCGACCGAGTTGTCGCCGTAGGTCTTGCCGTAGATGCCGTCCGACACGACGATCGTGTCCGTCACCTTGGTCGAGATGGAGATCACGCCCTGCGCGTGGCCGGCGGCACCGGTGGAGCCCTGGATGGTGCCTACGTAGTAGTAGACCCACTTGCCGGTCTCCTTGTCCCAGCCGTGCACCTTGACCGCCGCCCGGTTACTGTCGGACACGGTGTCGTACAGGTCGATCTTCAGGTAGTAGATCTGCTTGGCCACGTCGCGGCGACCCACAGTCTTGACATAGGCGCCCGACACGTTGCGCGCGTAGCTGGTGTCGGAGTAGTTGTAGCCGTTTTTCCAGTAAGAATAGGCATCCGCCGCCGATGCGCTGACGATGCTGATACCCACGGTGGCAGCCACAGCAGCGCCGACCGCGATGAGCTTTCTCTTCACTCGGTCCCTCTCCCCTGAGCACGAAATGGACAACGGTCGTGACCATAGCGGTCGCCGGGGTCAGGTTTTGCTCGCCGCTGAGCCGCTTTCGTCAGCCCTTTCCTCAGCCACCGAGGGCGAGTCCGGCGGCCAGCCCGGCGGCGTACAGCAGTTCGGTCAGACCGGTGTCGCGCAGTACCGGGATGAGCGCCGGGCCGACGGCGTTGCCGGCCACCACGCGGGTCGCGCGAAGGGCCAACGGCAACGCGATGAAGGCGAGCAGAGTCCACGGCGTCGCCGCGCCACTGACCAGGGCCAGTGCGAACGCCAGCGAGATCAGGCCGGCGTACATCCGTCGCGACCAGGTCTCGCCGAGAACCACCGCGAGGGTGCGCTTGCCGCTGGCCGTGTCGGTCGGGATGTCGCGCAGGTTGTTGGCGACCAGCAGCGCGCAGGCGATTGCACCGACGCCGACCGCGGCCAGCAGTGCCGACCAGTGCAGCCGGCCCGCCTGCACGTACGTCGTACCGAGCACGGCGACCAGTCCGAAGAACAGGAACACACTGACCTCGCCGAGCGCGCGATACCCGTAAGGGGTCTTGCCGCCGGTGTAGAACCACGCCGCGAGGATGGCGACGGCACCGACGGCGATCAGCCACCAGCCACTCGTTGCCGCGAGCACCAGTCCGAGCGCCGCGCCGATGCCGAAGCAGACGAACGCGGCGATCTTGACATGTTTCGGGGTGGCGACCTTCGAGCCCACCAGGCGCAGTGGTCCGACCCGTTCTTCGTCGGTGCCTCGGATGCCGTCGGAATAGTCGTTGGCGTAGTTCACTCCGATCTGCAACGTCAGCGACACGCCCAGAGCGAGCAGGGCCTTCCACCAGACGAACCCGTCGAGGTAAGCAGCGGCCCCGGTCCCGGCGAGCACCGGCGAGATCGCGGCGGGCAAGGTCCGGGGCCGGGCCCCTTCGATCCACTGAGCGGCTGTTGCCATGGATCGGGATTCTGTCAGGCGTCTCCGGCGGTGCCGTACCGTGGCTTGCGATGAGCGGTCTGAAGACGGTCCCGGGTAGGCCGGACCAGGTGCTGACGGCGTTGGCCGCGGCCCTCGACGGCAGTGGCGCACCGTTCGTGCCGGTCCCGGAGGACCCGGCTCTGTCCGCCCGGATCATGCAGGCGGCGAGACCGGACGAACCCCTGGAACACGACTGCGCGGTGGTGCTGCCGACGTCCGGCTCGACCGGCGAGCCGAAGGCGGTGCTGCTCTCGGCTCCGGCGCTGCGCGCCTCCGCCACCGCGACCCTGGACCGGCTCGGTGGTCCCGGGCAGTGGCTGCTCGCCATGCCGCCGTACTTCGTCGGCGGTCTTCAGGTGCTGACCCGTTCCGTTGTCGCCGGCATCGGTCCGATCGTTGCCTCGGACAACTTCGACGAGTCCGCAGGACGAATGACCGGCGAACGTCGGTACACTGCGATGGTCCCAACCCAGCTCCGCCGGTTGCTCGGAACCTCGGCGGACGCGCTACGGACCTTCGATGCGATCCTGGTCGGGGCGGCGGCGACTCCACCCGACCTGCTGACGGACGCTGCCGAGGCGGGCGTCCGGGTGGTGACGACGTACGGGATGACCGAGACCGGCGGCGGCTGCGTCTACGACGGGGTGCCGCTGGACGGCGTCGAGGTGGATAT
>JBKPSJ010000410.1:0-4426 GCA_046765875.1 Actinomycetota bacterium | reverse complement strand
ATGCTGAGCGAGTTCGCCGATCCCGAGCGGGCACCGGAGTTGCTGACGGTCCGGGAGCGGATCCGGTCGTGGCGGTTCTACGACCACGTCCGTACCGATGCCGGCGCGCCGGCCCGGCTCGGCCAGGTCGGCACCCGGACGCCAGTGCTCAGCCACGACGGGTCGGACCTGGCCGCGGCGCTGCAGACGATCCGCGAGGTCGGCGACGCCGATGCGATGGACGGCGCGGTCGAGCACGCCTTGCCGGGCAGCCGGGTGGAGGTCCGCGCCGAGGCCGGGTTGTTCACGCTCGCGTTCCACCAGCACGGCCTGCTCCGCCCGCTCAGCGGCGCCGAGCTGTCCGACGGCACCCTGCGCTACCTGCTCTGGGTGGCGGCCCTGCTCACGCCGCGGCCGCCGGAGCTGCTGGTGCTGAACGAGCCGGAGACCAGCCTGCACCCGGATCTGCTGCCCGCGCTGGCCGGCCTGATCGGCACCGCCGCGGCGAACGCGCAGGTGATCGCGGTGACCCACTCACGCCCGCTGCTGACGGCGTTGGCGGAGGTGGCCACGGACCGCAAGGTCGATCTGCAGCCGATCGAGCTGCGCAAGGAGTTCGGCGAGACCGTCGTCGCGGGCCGGGAGGGCCCGCTGGACGGTCCCGCTTGGCGCTGGCCGAACCGCTAGCCTCCTATACCGATGACTCCGACCAGGGGGTGACCGGGCGGTCCAGCGGTACGCCATCGAGGCTGATGTCGACCCGTTCGTTGTAGAACGCGATCAGCCCTCGCACCTCGACGCCGTCCGACAACGGATCCTCGAGCGTCCAGCACAGGTCCCGTACGGTTCCGCTCCGCAGCTCGGCCGACCAGTAGCTCGCCTCACCTTTGTACGCGCACCACGAACGCGTCTCGCTCTCCTTCAGCAGTTCGGTACGCACGTCCTCGCGCGGCAGGTAGTAGCGCGGCACGATGTGTGTCTCGTACAGGATCATCGGCCTGGTGCTGTCGGCCAGCACCTGCCCGTCGCGCTCGATCCGGATGCGTTCCGCACTCCGCCGTACGTCGATCCGCTTGAACGGGTCCCGCGGATGGGCATAGATCCGGTCCTCGTCCTCGAGCCAGGTGAAGGCGTCGAAGTCGAGTACGACGTACCCGGCCAGATCCGGATCGGCGGGCCGGAAGCCGGCGCCGGGGTACTCGATGCCCCCGGCAACCAGTGTGAGCGACTCACCCTCGCTGGTGTGAACCGTGAACGGCGTTCGCGGATCGAGGAACGGCGCTTTCAGCGCGCCGACCTGAACCGGGTGCTCCTTCGCGTCCGGGTCCGGATCGGCGGGTCTCAGCTCGGCCGCCAGGTCCGCGGCCGGTATGGCGTACGAGGGGACGACGCGCTTGGGCTGCCACACGATGACGGCGCGACGGGTGTCGGCGACGATGCGGTCGCCGGCCTGGACCCGCAGCCGTTTGGGCGTGGGCTCGTACTGCAACTGACTGTGCAACTCGAGCAGGTGAGGTCCGAGCAGAAGGGCCATGGTCAAGGGTTGGCGCCGGCGTGCCGCCCGGTCAACGTTTTTGCCGCCGGTCCGATACGGTGACGGACCGGCCGAAACGTCTCCGGAGGAACCATGCCGAAGGTCACCGTCGTCGTCCCGACGTACAACGAGCGGGACAACCTGGGCACGCTGGTCGACCAGCTCACCGCGCTCGGCGTACCCGGCTTGCACGTCCTCGTCGTCGACGACAACTCCCCCGACGGCACCGGCGAATTGGCCGACAAGCTGGCCGAGTCGTCCGCCGGCGCCGTCGGCGTCCTGCACCGCACGGTCAAGGACGGGCTCGGCCGCGCGTACGTGGCCGGCATCACCCGGGCGCTGGACGAGGGCGCGGACATCGTGATCCAGATGGACGCCGACCTGTCCCACCCGGTCGAGGTGATCCCGGCGATGCTGCGCACGCTCGAGGAGTCCGACGCGGCGGTCGTGCTCGGGTCGCGGTACGTGCCGGGCGGATCGGTGGCCTCGGAGTGGCGCTGGCACCGGCGGGCGCTATCGGCGTGGGCCAACTTCTACGTCAACGCGATCCTGCGGCTGCGCGTGAAGGACGCGACCGCGGGGTTCAAGGCCTGGCGGGCCGGGACGCTGCGCGCGATCGATGTCGGTTCGGTGCACAGCAACGGGTACTCGTTCCAGGTCGAGATGAACTACCGCACGGTGAAGCAGGGGCTGCGGATCGCGGAGATCCCGATCCGTTTCGAGGAGCGCACCCAGGGCGCATCGAAGATGACGCTGCGGGTCCAGGCCGAGTCCGCCCTGATGCCCTGGCGCCTGCTGGTCAAGCGCGGCCGCCTGTCCTGAGCACGTGATGCCGGGGGCCGGGTTGTCGGTCAGGCAGTGGAGCGGTGGGCTATGACGACCTCGTTGCTGAGGTAGACCGAGCCGTTCCAGTCCTCGCAGGTGATCAGCACCAGCCGGCCGGGCACGCCCTGGTCGAACACCTCGGCGGCGTGCTTGGCCAGCGCCTGCTTGCGGTACGTCGTGACCGAGTCGACCCGGTACCGCAAAGTGCCCTTGTCCGTGGTGATCAGGACCGCGTCGCCGTCGGTCAACTGGTCCAGGTCGTCGAAGGCACCGCCCCCGGTGTGCACGGTGTGCCCGGTCATCACAGCGGAGCCGGTCCTCGACCCCGGCTTGGCGCCCTCGGCCCACCAGCCGATCACCCTCGGGTCCGACGGCGGGTTCAGCGCGCCGCCGTTGGCCGCGATCCCGATCACCGAGGCCGATACGCCCAGCTTCGGCACGAGGATCCGGGTCGGCCGCCCCGGCGCCGGCTTCGACGGCGAGGACTGACGCGGCGGACGCTTGGACGGCGTCGTGGCTTTCGGCTTCTTCGTGGTCTGCGTGGTGCTCGGCGGCTGCGGTGAGCGCAGCGTCGGGGTCACGACCGCCGGGTCGGCGGCAACCGGGCGGTCGGAGTACTCCAGCCAGCCGCCGGTGACGGCGACGCCAATGCCGACAACGGCGACCAGCCAGCCCCACTTCCGCAGGGCTGGCTGGTCTCGTCGTGCGCGTCGAGCGCCGGTCATGTACTCAGGCTACGTCCTCGGCACTCACGCACCGTGCTGGCCGCGACGCAGACCCACGGTGAGGGCACCGGCCCCGATGAGCAGCGCACCGACCACCAGCAGACCTGCGCCGAAGGCGGCCTCGCCGCTGGTACCACCGGTCAGCGTCGGGTTGTCACCGCCACCGATACCGGCCGGGACCTCGGTCGGCACCGTGACGGACGGCGTCTCTGATGCGGTCTCGCTCGGGGTCTGGCTCGGGGTCTTGCTCGGAGTCTCGGACGGCGTCTCGCTCGGGGTCTCCGACGGAGTCACGGACGGGGTCTTGCTCGGAGTCTCCGAAGGCGTCTCGGACGGTGTCTCGCTCGGCGTCTCGGACGGGGTCTCGGAGGCGGTCTCGGACGGGGTCTCCGACGGCGTCTCGGATGCGGTCTCCGACGGCGTCTCGCTCGGGGTCTCGGAGGCGGTCTCGGACGGGGTCTCCGACGGTGTCTCGGATGCGGTCTCCGACGGCGTCTCGCTCGGGGTCTCGGAGGCGGTCTCGCTCGGGGTCTCCGACGGCGTCTCGGATGCGGTCTCCGACGGCGTCTCGCTCGGGGTCTCGGAGGCGGTCTCGCTCGGAGTCTCCGACGGCGTCTCGGACGGCGTCTGGCTCGGGGTCTGGCTCGGCGACGGCGACGGGCTCTCTTCGCACGGCTGGACCCAGAACACCTTGTGCTTCACGTCGGCGCCGATCGACCCCGGAGCGTTGATCGTCAGCTTGACGTGGTACCCCTGCTGCGGCTGCGGGTCCTGGCCGCTGAAGCTGAGCTTGTAGGTGACGAAGGCGTCCTTGTCGTTGCCACCGCCGGCCGCGTCCTCACCGATGAACGGGTGCGTGTCGCCGGTGACGGTGATGACGGCCTCGTCGGTCGGTGCCTGCGACTCGAAGGTGACAGTGGCGTTGAAGTCACCCTCGTCGTAGTTGTAGAACTCGACGTTGAAGATGCAGCCGACATGGGGGTCGTTGTTCGGAGTCGAGTCTCCGGGGAACGCCTCCTCGTTGACCTTGATGAAGCCGTTGTTCCCTGGCGGGTCGGCTGACGCACTCGGTGCGCCGATGATCATGAAGCCGCCGAGGACGAGAGCCAGGGCTCCGGTCCCGGCCAAGCCGGCGGCAACGCGCGAGCGAACGGTCTTCGGCAGGAACTTCTGCACGGACTTCCCCAATGGCTTCAACGCAAATCCCCAGGATGTTGTGATGGCGGAACCCCCCGGAAGGATTATGTCGGGGCCAGCACAGGTGTCAACCGGACACGGCGTTTACTTTCAGGGGATTACGCAGCGTAGTATCGCCGTCCGAATCGCGTGCTTGCGATCGGATGCCGAATTAGTACTCCTGACG
>JBKPSJ010000409.1:0-16406 GCA_046765875.1 Actinomycetota bacterium | reverse complement strand
TGCGGCGTCTGCCGGCTGATCGGCTCGCCGCACTCCGGGCAGTGCGGCCGGCCGGCCCGCGCGAACAGCAGCCGCAGGTAGTCGTAGACCTCGGTGATCGTGCCGACCGTCGACCGGGATCAAAAGGATCGGCAGCGCGAGCGCCGGTTCTCCGAGAAGCTGGCCTGCCCGAACGATCATCCGCTCCAGATCGACGAACTGGAGCCCCGGTCGTTCTCGTTCAACTCGCCGTACGGTGCGTGCCCGACCTGTTCCGGCCTGGGGACCCGGATGGAGGTCGACCCGGAGCTCGTCGTACCGGACCCGGAGAAGTCGCTTGCGGAGGGCGCGATCCAGCCCTGGTCCGGGCAGAACGTCTCGCAGTACTTCGACCGGCTGCTCACCGCGCTAGCCGACGAGCTCGAGATCAGCACCAGGACTCCGTTCGCGGAGTTGCCGGCCAAGGCGAAGAGGTCGCTGCTGACCGGGCACGACCGCCAGGTCCACGTGAAGTACAAGAACCGGTACGGCCGCGAGCGGTCGTACTACACGACCTTCGAGGGCGTGATCCCGTACGTCGAGCGCCGGCACGCCGAAGCCGGCAGCGACATGAGCCGGGAGCGGTTCGAGGGGTACATGCGCGAGGTGCCGTGCCTGGCCTGTAACGGCGCCCGGCTCAAGCCGATCTCGCTGGCGGTCACGATCGGCGGCAAGAACATCGCCGAGATCAGCGCGCTGTCGATCGACGGGGTCAAGGAGTTCCTGTCCGACCTCGACCTGACCCCGCGGGAGCGGCAGATCGCCGAGCGGGTGACCAAGGAGATCGGCGAGCGGCTGCGGTTCCTGCTCGATGTCGGGCTGGACTACCTCACTCTGGACCGGCCGTCGGGCTCGCTGTCCGGTGGCGAGGCGCAGCGGATCCGGCTGGCCACGCAGATCGGCTCCGGCCTTGTCGGCGTGCTGTACGTACTGGACGAGCCCTCGATCGGCCTCCACCAGCGCGACAACCGGCGGCTGATCGACACACTGGTCCGGCTCAAGGATCTCGGCAACACGCTCATCATCGTCGAGCACGACGAGGACACCATCGACCACGCCGACTGGGTGGTCGACATCGGTCCGGGCGCCGGCGAGCATGGCGGCCAGGTGGTCGTGTCCGGAACCGTGGAGGACCTGCGCAACCACCCGGACTCGCTCACGGGTCAGTACATATCGGGCCGCCGCGAGATCCCGATCCCGGCGGTACGACGCCCGCGGACCGAGGGCCGCGAGCTGACCGTGTACGGCGCCCGTGAGCACAACCTCAAGGACATCGACGTCACGTTCCCGCTCGGGTTGTTCATCGCGATCACCGGTGTGTCCGGGTCCGGAAAGTCGACCCTGGTGAACGACATCCTGTACACGTCGCTGGCCAAGCAGATCTACGGTGCACGGGACGTGCCGGGCCGGCACACCAAGATCGACGGCCTGCAGAACGTGGACAAGGTCATCCACGTCGACCAGTCGCCGATCGGCCGGACTCCTCGGTCCAACCCGGCGACGTACACAGGTGTGTTCGACAACATCCGCAAGCTGTTCGCCGAGACGCCCGAGGCGAAGGTCCGCGGCTATCAACCGGGCCGGTTCTCGTTCAACGTCAAGGGCGGTCGCTGCGAGGCCTGCTCCGGCGACGGCACGCTCAAGATCGAGATGAACTTCCTCCCGGACGTGTACGTCCCGTGCGAGGTGTGCCACGGCGCCCGGTACAACCGCGAGACGCTCGAGGTGCACTACAAGGGCAAGACCATCTCGGACGTCCTGGACATGTCGATCGAGGAGGCGGCCAACTTCTTCGCCGCGATCCCGGCGATCGCGCGGCACCTGGTCACACTGAACGAGGTCGGTCTGGGGTATGTCCGGCTCGGCCAGCCGGCCCCGACGCTGTCCGGCGGCGAGGCACAGCGGGTCAAGCTCGCATCGGAACTGCAGAAGCGGTCGACCGGCCGGACCGTGTACGTCCTGGACGAGCCGACAACGGGTCTGCACTTCGAGGACATCCGCAAGCTGCTCGGCGTACTGAGCAGCCTGGTGGACAAGGGCAACTCCGTCCTGGTCATCGAGCACAACCTCGACGTGATCAAGACCGCGGACTGGATCATCGACCTCGGCCCGGACGGCGGTATCCGTGGTGGCACGCTGGTCGCCGAGGGCGCTCCGGAGGACGTATCGCGCAACGCCTCGTCGTACACGGGTCAGTTCCTGAAGGAGATCCTGGCCGGCCGGGCCGCGAAGCCGAGCGCCAGGGTCTCCGCGGCCGGCCGGACCAGGCAACCGGCGGCGAAGAAGGTCGCAGCCAAGTCGGCCGCCACTCCGACGACCGCTGCCAAGCGGACCACGACGAAGAAGGCTGCTGCGAAGAAGGCTCCGGCCAAGAAGGCGACCTCTGCCCGCCGGAAGGCCGCCGGCTGACAACGGCCGGGTGGTAGCCGCTCTGCGCGCACGCAAGATGGACGCGTACACCGGAGAAGCCTGATCCTGAGGGGTTCCTGGGAATCGTGACACGATCGCGTGTCGGTTGAACCACGATCGGGCGTATCTCGTTGGTATCGGGTAGAACACCGAAGTAACAGAGCGTTCAACTACCGAGTTGCCTCGGAAGGATGATTCGATGAGCACCGAGCCCAAGTCCCCGACCGCCGAGTCGGGCGTTCGGGATCGGCGCACCGTGCTGCGCGGTGTGGCCGTGATCGGGCTCGCGGGGGCCGCGACACCCTTGCTGGCCGGGTGCGGCGGCAGCAGCGCGGACTCGGGCAGCGGCACTGCGAATGCGCCGACCAGCCAGCCGACCGGCTCAGGGAGCAGCAGTGCGCCGGCGGGCGGGACGGCACTGGCGAAGACCTCCGACATCCCCGTCGGCGGCGGCAAGGTGTTCCCGGATGCGCAGCTGGTCGTGACGCAGCCGACCAAGGGTCAGTTCAAGTGCTTCACGGCGGTGTGCACGCACATGCATTGCATCGTTGCCGACGTCAACAACGGCACCATCAACTGCGGCTGCCACGGCAGCAAGTTCAAGATCGCCGACGGCTCGGTTGCCAACGGCCCGGCCTCCAGCCCGCTGGCGGAGAAGCCGATCACCGTGAAGGGCAACGAGATCATGGACTCTGCGACATAGGACACGACTTGGGCGACGTGTCCTAGGGCGGATCGCGGAGAGAGGAGGAAGGGTCCGGCGAGGGGCGCCGGGCCCTTTCGCTCGAGATCAACCGATACGAATCAAAGCCCGGCGAGCGGTGAGATTACTCCGGCTCCGGTCCGTCGGTGGTGCGGCCTAGGGTGGGGGACGTGGCCGATCCCGCTTCGTACCGTCCGGCTCCGGGCTCCATCCCGGACAAGCCGGGCGTGTACCGCTTCTCCGACGAGCGCGGCCGGGTGATCTACGTCGGCAAGGCGAAGAGCCTGCGCCAGCGCCTGTCGTCGTACTTCCAGGACCTGGCCAACCTGCACCCCCGGACGCAGGGCATGGTCAACTCCGCGGCGAAGGTCGACTGGACAGTGGTCGGCAGCGAGGTCGAGGCGTTCCAGCTCGAGTACTCCTGGATCAAGGAGTTCGACCCGCGGTTCAACGTGAAGTACCGCGACGACAAGTCGTACCCGTGGCTGGCGATCACGCTCGACGAGGAGTACCCGCGCGTCATGGTCGGCCGCGGCGCGAAGAAGAAGGGCGTCAAGTACTTCGGACCGTACAGCCACGCGTGGGCGATCCGCGAGACCGTCGACCTGCTGTTGCGGGTGTTCCCGATGCGCTCGTGCAGCAAGGGTGTGTTCAACCGGCACCGCCAGATCGGCCGGCCCTGCCTATTGGGTTACATCGGCAAGTGCTCCGCACCCTGTACCGGGAACGTGAGCGCCGAGGAGCACCGCGAGATCGTCGACGACTTCGTCGCGTTCCTGTCCGGCCAGACCGCGTCGTACGTCCGGAAGCTGGACAAGGAGATGCGTGCGGCCGCGGTGGAGCTGGAGTACGAGCGGGCCGCCAAGATCCGCGACGACCTGGCCGCGCTGGAGAAGGCGCTGGCCAAGAACGCGGTCGTGCTCGGCGACGGCACCGACACCGACGTGATCGCGCTGGCCGAGGACCCGCTCGAGGTGGCCGTACAGATCTTCTACGTCCGCGGCGGCCGGATCCGCGGCCAGCGCGGCTGGATCGCCGACAAGGCGGACGGTACGGCGGGCACCGCCGAGCTGGTGGCGAAGTTCCTCCAGCAGATGTACGTCGGGGAGACGATCCCGCGCGAGATCCTGGTGCCGGCGCTCCCGGTGGACCATGAGCCGCTGGAGACCTGGCTCAGCGAGTTGCGCGGCTCGAAGGTCGAGATCCGGGTGCCGCGGCGTGGCGACAAGCGGGCGCTGATCGACACGGTGGAGCAGAACGCCAAGCAGACGCTGGCGATGCACAAGACCAAGCGGGCCAGCGACCTGACCGCGCGCAACCTGGCCCTGGAGGAGATCCAGGAGGCGCTCGACCTGGACGAGGCACCGCTGCGGATCGAGTGTTACGACGTGTCGAACCTGCAGGGCACCGAGGTGGTCGCATCGATGGTGGTGTTCGAGGACGGGCTGGCGCGCAAGAGCGAGTACCGCCGGTTCGTGATCCGCGGCGTCGACGGGCAGAACGACGTGGCGTCGATCCACGAGGTGCTGACCCGCCGGTTCCGCCGGCTGCTCGACGACCGCAAGGTCGTCGAGTCCGACACCTCGCAGCTCATCGACCCCGAGACCGGCCGGGCGAAGAAGTTCGCCTATGCGCCCGGCCTGGTCGTCGTCGACGGCGGCCCGCCGCAGGTCGCCGCCGCCCGGCAGGCGCTCGACGAGCTGGGGCTCGGCGACATCCCGGTGGCCGGACTGGCCAAGCGGCTGGAGGAGGTCTGGCTGCCTGACACCGACGACCCGGTGATCATGTCCCGGACCTCGGAGGGGCTGTACCTGCTGCAGCGGCTGCGCGACGAGGCGCACCGGTTCGCGATCACGCACCACCGCAGCCGCCGGTCGAAGTCGATGGTCGAGTCGCTGCTGGACGACGTTCCCGGGCTCGGCGAGGTCCGCCGCAAGACCCTGTTGCGGCACTTCGGCTCGCTCAAGAAGTTGCGCCAGGCAACCGTCGACGAGGTGGCCGCGCTCCCGGGGTTCGGGCGGCGTACCGCCGAGTCGGTGGTCCAGGCGGTGAACGCCGCCGCAACAAGCGCAGAATCCCGCGGTGCTCCCGCGATCAACACCGCCACCGGCGAGATACTGGACGACGACCAGGACGTCCAACGCAACGTTCACAGCGGGGAAGCCTGATGCCAGCCCCCAACCTGATCATCGTCTCCGGCATGTCCGGGGCCGGTCGCAGCGCCGTCGCCGATGTGCTGGAGGACCTCGGCTGGTTCGTGGTCGACAACGTCCCGCCGATGTTCCTGGCGACGATGGTCGAGCAGATCGTCGGCGAGGGTGGCACGTCGAAGCTGGCCGTGGTGGTCGACGTACGGACGGGGCATTTCTTCCAGGCGCTCGGCACCGCGGTGGAGGAGTTGCGGGCCAACGGGTACCAGCCGGTGACCCTGTTCCTGGAGGCGTCCGACGACGTGATCGTGCGACGGCAGGAGAGCGTGCGCCGCCCGCACCCGCTGCAGGGCGGGGGGCGGCTGCTGGACGGGATCCAGCGCGAGCGTGAGATGCTCGCCGACCTGCGCGCCACCGCCGACCTGGTGATCGACACCTCGAACCTGAACGTCCACCAGCTCAAGGCGAAGGTGGTCAACGCGTTCGGAGACGCCGACAACACCGAGTTACGCGCGACCGTCGTCTCGTTCGGATTCAAGTACGGCATCCCGGTCGATGCTGATGTAGTGGCCGACATGCGCTTCATGCCGAACCCGTTCTGGGTGCCGGAGCTGCGGCACCTGACCGGGCGGGACCAGCCGGTGGCCGACTTCGTACTCGCCAACCCGCTGGCCCAGCAGTTCCTCGACGACTACGCCGCGGTGCTGGAGACTCTGAGGGTCGGCAATCTGAACGAGGGCAAGCGATTCATGACCATCGCGATCGGCTGCACCGGCGGCCAGCACCGCAGCGTCGCCATGGCCGAGGAGTTGGCGCGGCGGCTGCGGGAGAAGGGTTCGCCGACGCTGGTCGTACACCGCGATCTGGGGCGGGAGTGACGACCGTGCCCACGGGGGACCGGGTACCGAAGGTCGTCGCACTCGGCGGCGGGCACGGGCTGGCCGCGTCGCTGACCGCGCTGCGGCACGTCACCGACCGGCTGACCGCGGTGGTGACGGTGGCCGACAACGGCGGCTCGTCCGGCCGGCTGCGGCGCGAGCTCGGGGTGCTGCCGCCGGGTGACCTGCGGATGGCGCTGGCAGCGCTGTGCCGCAACGACGACTGGGGCCGGACCTGGGCCGACGTCCTGCAGCACCGGTTCTCCAGCGGCGGCGAGCTGCACAACCACGCGGTCGGCAACCTGCTGATCGTCGCGCTGTGGGAACTGCTCGGCGACGCCGTCGACGGGCTCGACTGGGTGGCCAGGCTGCTCGGCGCGCAGGGCCGCGTGCTGCCGATGTCCGCCGTGCCGCTGGACATCGTCGCCCGGGTGATCGGTGACGACCCGGCCCGGCCGGACGAGGTCACCGAGGTCCGCGGCCAGGTCGAGGTGGCGTCGACGCCCGGCCGGGTGGTGGACGTCGCGCTCGACCCCGCCGATCCGCCGGCCTGCCCGGACGCGATCGCCGCGGTCGACGAGGCCGACTGGGTGGTGGTCGGGCCCGGCTCGTGGTTCACGTCGGTGATCCCGAACCTGCTGGTGCCCGAACTGTCCCGCGCGCTGCAGAAGACCACGGCCCGCAAGCTGGTGACGCTCAACCTGGGCGAGCAGGAGGGGGAGACCGACGGGTTCTCGCCCGAGACGCACCTGGAGGTGCTGGCCGCGCATGCGCCCGAGCTGCGGATCGACGTGGTGCTTGCCGACAGCGGTCATGTGTCCGACCGGCACTCGCTGCGGGGGACCGCCGAGTCGCTCGGAGCCAGGCTCGTGATCGCCGATATCGCCGACCCGCCGCCGAATCTCCGGCACGATCCGCTCCGGCTGGCGGCCACCTATCGACGCCTCATGACCTGACCAGCGTTTGACTGCGGGCCCGCTGCGGTACGCCGTACAGGACGAATCGGAAGCTTCCGATGATCGGGTCCGGGAGGGCTAGGGTCTTTGACAGAAGTGGCAGGATTCCCCGTATGGCGATGACCGCACAGGTGAAGTCCGAGCTGGCCAGTATCCAGGTCACGAAACCGTGCTGCCGCAAGGCCGAGGTGTCGTCGATCCTGCGGTTCGCCGGCGGGCTCCACCTGGTGTCCGGCCGGATCGTCGTCGAGGCCGAGCTCGACACCGGGCAGGCGGCGCGGCGGCTGCGCAAGGACATCGCCGAGATCTTCGGTCACTCCTCCGACGTCGTGGTGATCTCGCCGTCCGGGATCCGCAAGCAGACCAAGTACGTCGTCCGCGTGGTACGCGACGGCGACGCGCTGGCCCGGCAGACCGGGCTGGTCGACAACCGCGGCCGGCCGGTACGAGGGCTACCGCCGGCGGTGGTGTCGGGCGCGACCTGTGACGCGGTGGCCGCCTGGCGCGGGGCCTTCCTCGCGCACGGCTCGCTCACCGAGCCCGGCCGGTCGTCCAGCCTGGAGGTCACCTGCCCCGGGCCGGAGGCCGCGCTCGCGCTGGTCGGCGCCGCGCGCCGGCTCGGCATCGGCTCCAAGGCGCGCGAGGTCCGCAACGTCGACCGGGTGGTGATCCGCGACGGCGACGCGATCGGCGCGCTGCTGACCCGGCTCGGCGCGCACGAGTCGGTACTGGCCTGGGAGGAACGGCGGATGCGCCGCGAGGTACGCGCGACGGCGAACAGGCTGGCCAACTTCGACGACGCCAACCTGCGCCGCTCGGCCCGTGCGGCGGTGGCGGCCGGTGCCCGGGTGGAGCGGGCCCTGGAGATCCTTGGCGACGACGTACCAGACCACCTGCAGGTGGCGGGCAAGCTGCGCCTGGAGCACAAGCAGGCCAGCCTCGAGGAGCTCGGCCAGTTGCATGAGCCGGCGCTGACCAAGGACGCCGTGGCCGGCCGGATCCGGCGGCTGCTGGCGATGGCCGACAAGCGCGCCGCCGACCTGGGAATCCCCAACACCGAGGCGAGCCTGACGCCGGAGATGCTCGAGGATCCTGCCTGAGGGGAAGGTTTTCCCTAGACCTGCGGCCTTACGGCGCTGACCGGTTCAGCCTCGCGGCATACGTGGGCAGGGTGGTGACGCCCAATTGCCGCCCCGAGGAGTTCTCATGCAGCGTCATCACGCCGCCGGGCTCGCCGTCACTGCCGTCGCCGCGCTGGCTGTCGCGGCCGGTCTGACCAGCGCCCAGGCAGCCCAATCGGCCCAGCCCGCCGGCAATGACCGATCGGCCATCGCCTCGGCGCGCACCGGCGCCGCCGGTCTCGGCCTCGGCCAGGCGTCCGACCTGACCGTCCGCGACGTGATCGTGGATGCCGACGGCAGCAGCCACGTCCGCTTCGACCGTACGTACCAGGGTCTCGACGTGGTCGGCGGCGACTTCGTCGTCCACCAGAACAAGTCCGGCGCGGTCCGGTCGACATCCGGCGGCGTCCACGGCCTGAAGCTGTCGACCAAGCCGACAGTCACCGCGAGCAAGGCCCGGGCCACCGCCAAGGCGACCCAGTCGAGTACCGATCAGTTGGTCGTGTTCATCACCGACTCCGGCGCCGCCCGGCTGGCGTACAAGGTCAACACCAGCGGCCGCGCCGCCAACGGCCAGCCGAACGGCACCGAGACGTACATCGACGCACAGAACGGCAAGACGCTGGCGAGCTGGAGCACCGACGAGACCGTCGACGGCACCGGCACCGGCATCATCGACGGCACGGTCACCCTGTCCACAACCCAGACGGCGGACGGCTTCACGATGGTCGACCCGACGCGCGGCAATAACGAGACGCACAACGGCCCGGCCACGAAGGCGCCGATCTTCGCCGACGCGGACAACATCTGGGGCGACGGCACCCAGGCCGATCCGCAGTCCGCCGGCGTCGACGCGCACTACGGCATCAGCGAGACCTGGGACTACTACAAGAACGTGCACGGCCGGAACGGGATCGGCGACGACGGCGTCGGCGCCCGCTCGTTCGTCCATGACGGCGCGTACGTGAACGCCTCTTGGAGCGACAACTGCTTCTGCATGCGCTACGGCGACGGCGACGGCGTGACCTTCCGCCCACTGGTGGCGCTGGACGTGGCGGGACACGAGATGAGCCACGGCGTGACCAGCCGGACCGCGGACCTTCGTTACAAGGACGAGTCCGGCGGCCTCAACGAGTCCACCTCGGACATCTTCGGCACCGCGGTCGAGTTCTTCTCCGACAACCCCAACGACCCCGGCGACTACGTGATCGGCGAGGAGGTCTTCAACAACTACGACCCGGCGAACAACTTCATCCGCCGGATGGACCAGCCTTCGAGGGACGGTCGCAGCGCGGACTTCTGGTTCTCGGGGATCGGGCACCTGAACGTGCACCAGTCGTCCGGTGTCGGCAACCACTGGTTCTACCTGCTGTCCGAGGGCAGCGGCGCCAAGAGGATCAACGGCATCGCCTACAGCAGCCCGACCGCCAACGGCATCACCCTCAAGGGCATCGGCCGGGACAAGGCGGAACAGATCTGGTACCGCACGCTCACGACATACCTGACCTCGCGGTCGGACTACGCCGGCGCGCGGACCGGCTCGATCCGGGCCGCGACCGATCTGTACGGCGCCGGCAGCGCCGAGGTGGCGGCCGTGGCGGACGCCTGGACGGCCGTGAACGTCGCCTGATCAGCACGCTGGTCGCGCCCCTGCCGAACGTGTCGCGGCAGGGGCGTGTCCGTGTGCCTGGACTGACCAGTGGGCTCGGTGGGCGGTTCGGATAGTGTTTCGGAGGTAGCAGCGTGCGCAGCGCAGCGCATCCGAGTAGCGAGATCTCGAGGGAGATGTAGTCCGGTGACCGTACGCGTAGGTATCAACGGATTCGGCCGCATCGGCCGCAACTTCTTCCGCGCCGTGGCGGCGTCGGGGGCTGACATCGAGGTGGTCGCCGTCAACGACCTCGTCGACAACAAAGTGCTTGCCCAACTGCTGAAGTACGACTCGATCCTGGGCCGCTACCCCGGTGAGGTGTCGGCCACCGACGAGGACATCGTCGTCGACGGCAAGGCGTTCAAGGGCTTCGCCGAGCGCGACCTGGCCGCGCTCAAGTGGGCCGACGTCGGCGCCGACATCGTGGTCGAGTCCACCGGCCTGTTCACCGACGCCACCAAGGCCCGCCAGCACGCCGACAACGGAGCCAAGAAGGTCATCATCTCGGCGCCGGCGAAGAACGAGGACGTCACGGTCGTGATGGGCGTCAACCACGAGAGCTATGACGCCGAGAAGCACACGGTCATCTCGAACGCGTCCTGCACGACCAACTGCCTGGCCCCGCTCGCGAAGGTGCTGCACGACTCCTTCACGATCGAGAAGGGCCTGATGACCACGATCCACGCCTACACGCAGGACCAGAACCTGCAGGACGGCCCGCACAAGGACCTGCGCCGGGCCCGGGCGGCCGCGCTGAACATCGTGCCGACCTCGACCGGCGCGGCGAAGGCGATCGGCCTGGTGATGCCGGAGCTCAAGGGCAAGCTGGACGGTGCCGCGCTGCGCGTACCGGTGCCGACCGGCTCGGTCACCGACCTGACCGTCACCGTGTCCCGCGAGACCAGCGCGGAAGAGGTCAACGCGGCCTACAAGGCGGCCGCGTCCGAGGGACCGCTGAAGGGCTACCTGAGCTACAACGAGGACCCGATCGTCTCGACCGACATCGTCACCGACCCGGCGTCGTGCATCTTCGACTCGCCGCTGACCAAGGTGATCGGCGACCAGGTCAAGGTCATCGGCTGGTACGACAACGAGTGGGGTTACTCCTGCCGTCTCGTCGACCTGGTCACCTACGTCGGCGCCAGCCTCTGAGTTCGACCGCCACCGTCCGGGGAGCCGAGCACCGGCTCTTCGGACCCAGCCGGTAGAAAGGCCTGCTGTGAAGACGATCGAAGATCTCGGCGATCTCGCCGGGCGCAGGGTGCTGGTCCGCTCCGACCTCAACGTGCCGCTGGACGGCGACACGATCACCGACGACGGCCGGATCCGCGCCAGCATCCCCACGCTGGCGAAGCTGGCCAAGGCCGACGCCAGGTTGATCGTGACCGCGCATCTGGGCCGGCCGAAGGGCAAGCCGAACCCGGCCTTCTCGCTGGCGCCGGTGGCCAAGCGGCTCGGTGAGCTGCTCCAGCCCGAGGGCATCACGGTGCGGTTCGCGAAGGACACCACGGGCGACGACGCACAGACCGGCGTCCAGGAGCTGGACGACGGCGAGGTGCTGTTGCTGGAGAACGTCCGCTACGACCCGCGCGAGGAGAGCAAGGACGACGCCGAGCGCGACGCCTTCGCCGACGAGCTCGCGGCACTGGCCGACGTGTTCGTCAGCGACGGGTTCGGCGTCGTGCACCGCAGGCAGGCCAGCGTGTACGACGTCGCGAAGAAGCTGCCGCACGCGGCCGGCGATCTGGTCATCGCCGAGGTGAACGTGCTGCGCAAGCTCACCGAGGACCTGGAGCGCCCGTACGTCGTGGTGCTCGGCGGTGCGAAGGTGTCGGACAAGCTCGCCGTGATCGAGAACCTGCTCACCAAGGCCGACAAGCTGCTGATCGGTGGCGGGATGGTGTTCACCTTCCTCAAAGCGCAGGGGCACGAGATCGGCAACAGCCTGCTCGAGGGGGACCAGGTCGACGCGGTCCGGCGGTACCTGGAGTCCGACACCGAGATCGTGCTGCCGACCGACATCGTCGTGGCACCGGAGTTCAAGGACGACTCACCGGCGACAACAGTCAGCGCCGACGCGATCCCGGGCGACCAGATCGGGCTGGACATCGGCCCGGATTCGGCCAAGCGCTTCGCCGCCGAGATCAGCGAGGCACACACCGTCTTCTGGAACGGGCCGATGGGCGTGTTCGAGATGGACGCGTTCGCGGCAGGCACCAAGGCGGTCGCGCAGGCCCTCACCGAGGTCGACGGGCTGAGCGTTGTCGGCGGCGGCGACTCCGCCGCGGCGGTGCGCAAGCTCGGCTTCCCCGACGACGCCTTCGGGCACATCTCCACCGGTGGCGGCGCCAGCCTGGAGTACCTCGAGGGCAAGCAACTGCCCGGACTCGCCGTCCTGGAGGACTGAGATGTCTCGTACGCCGCTGATGGCCGGCAACTGGAAGATGAACCTCAACCACGTCGAGGCCGTCCATCTGGTGCAGAAGCTGTCCTGGACGCTGCAGGACAAGAAGCACGACTTCGAGCGGGTCGAGGTCGCGGTACTGCCGCCGTTCACCGACATCCGCAGCGTGCAGACGCTGGTCGACGGCGACCGGATGAAGATCGTGTACGGCGCGCAGGACCTGTCGCCGCACGACGACGGCGCGTACACCGGCGACATCAGCGCGGCGATGCTGACCAAGCTCGGCTGCACCTACGTCGTTGTCGGCCACTCCGAGCGGCGCCAGTACCACGACGAGGACGACGCGCTGGTCAACGCCAAGGCGACCAAGGCGATCACCGCCGGGCTGGTCCCGATCATCTGCATCGGCGAGGGCCTTGACGTCCGCAAACAGGAGCGGCACGTCGAGTACACGCTGGCCCAGCTCGACGGGGCGCTCGCCGGGCTCAAGCCGGACCAGGTCCGCAAGGCCGTGATCGCGTACGAGCCGGTGTGGGCGATCGGCACCGGCGAGGTCGCCACCCCCGAGGACGCGCAGGAGGTCTGCGCCGCGATCCGCGAGCGGCTGGAGCAGTCGTTCTCGGCGGCGGTGGCCGACGATGTGCGTGTCTTGTACGGGGGGTCGGTGAAGATGGCCAGCGCAGGTGGCATCATGGCCCAGCCGGACGTCGACGGTTGTCTGGTCGGCGGAGCGAGTCTGACCGTGGACGAGTTCGCCGGTATCTGTCGTTACCTTGACCTTCAGTTAGGCTACTCGTCGTGATTCTCGCCTTCTCGATCGTGCTGATCATCTGCAGCCTGCTGCTCACCCTGCTTGTGCTGCTGCACAAGGGCCGCGGTGGCGGTCTGTCCGACCTGTTCGGCGGCGGCGTGTCGTCGTCCCTGGGTGGATCCTCGGTCGCGGAGCGTAACCTCGACCGCATCACCGTCGGTGTCGGTCTGATCTGGTTTGCCTGCATCGTCGCACTTGGACTGCTCTACAAGCTGGGCTGAGGAAGGAGACCGCACGTGGCCGGTGGCAGTGCGATCCGGGGAAGCAGGGTCGGCGCTGGACCCATGGGCGAGGCCGAGCGGGGTGACACGGCACCACGGCAGCGCATCACGTACTTCTGCGGCAACGGGCACGAGACCTCGACCGTCTTCGCGGTGGAGGCCCCCATCCCGGACTCCTGGGACTGTCCCCGGTGCGGGCTGCCGGCGAACCGGGACTCCGAGAACCCGCCGCCGCCGCCCAAGATCGAGCCCTACAAGACCCACCTGGCGTACGTGAAGGAGCGGCGCAGCGAGGCCGAGGCGGCCGAGATCCTCGCCGAGGCGCTGCAGACGCTGCGCGACCGCCGCGCCCGCGGCGAAGTCATTTTCTGATCGCCGGCGGCTCCGCCAGGGAGACGGTCGACCCGGTCCGCCGGGAGCGTTCGGCTGCCCACACCACTCGGTGTGAGTCGAGGCTCTCGGCCGGTCCGGACAGGATCGGTGTGGTGTTGCCGGTGGCAACGGCCTCGACGAACGCCGTGACCAGCGCTCCGTCGCCGCCGCCGTGTCTGCCTGCGGCACCGGCGTCCAGCCCTGCCGTGGTGTCGATCGTGTCCCACTGACCGTCGCGGAAGTCCTGCACGGTGAGGGTCACGCCGTCGCCCTCGACGTACCCGTGGGTGCCGAACAGGCGGGTACGCCGGTGGCCGATCGGGCTGAACGCGGTCATCGTGAACGACGCGGTCACGCCGCCCTCGTACTCGAGGTTCACGACCTGGTGGTCGACCACGTCGTTGTCGCAGGTGTAGACGCACCGGCCGTACGGGCCGACCTCCAGCGCCCGCAGCACGCCGGCCTCGGAGATGTCGTCGGTGATGACCGACAGCGGCCAGCGGTGCCGGCTCTCGTCGGCCAGGCAGTCGAAGTACAACCGTTTGGCCGAGTACGGGCAGTCCTGCTCGACCGGGCAGTCGACACACCGGTCGCCCGCGCCGATCGGGCGGTGCTCGGGCCGGAAGTGGTACAGCCCGCCGAACGACGACACCCGGGTCGCGCGACGCCCGACGATGTACGCGAGCCAGTCGATGTCGTGGCACGACTTGGCCATGAGCATCGAGCTGCTCAGGTCCTCACGCCGCCAGTTGCCGCGGACGTACGAGTGCGCCTGATGCCACCAGCCGACCGGCTCCAGGTGCTCGACCGTCACCACATCGCCGATCCGCCCGCTGTCCAGCAGCGCCTTCAGGGCCTTCGTGTACGGCGTATAGCGCAGCACATGGCAGACGGCGAGCATCACACCGGAGTAGTGGGCGGCGGCGACGATCCGCTCACAGTCGGCCTCGCTGGTGGCCATCGGCTTCTCCAGCAGCACGTGGTACCCCAGCCCGGCGAATGCGACGGCCGGCTCGACGTGGTCGGCGTCCTGGGTGGCGATCACCACCGCGTCGGCCAGCCGGGGCCGGTCGGCGAGCGCGTGCCAGTCGTCGTACGCCGCGTCGGCGAGGTCGTGCTCGGTGACCATGGTCTTGCGCTGGAACTCGCGCTTCTCGGCGACGGCGACGATCCGCGCCCCGGCCGCGGCGGCGAGCCGTGCGTACCCGGCCCCTCGATTGCCTGCGCCGACAACGGCGATCGTGACGGGATCCGGCATCAGATGCGCGGCGGGACGATGTTCTTCGGTACCTCGGCGGCGGCCTCGTTGTCGAGCAGCCACAGAGTGCGGTTGCGGCCCTTCGGACCGGCCGCCGGGATCTGCATCTCACCGGCGCCGGACAGCGCCAGCCGGACCGCCGACGCCTTGTCGTGGCCCGAGACCACGAACCACACCTCAGCGGTCCGCGACAGCACCGGCATGGTCATCGTGATCCTCCTCGGCGGCGGCTTCGGTGCGCCGTGCACCGCCACCACCGAGCGGTTCCGTTCGTGCAGCGCGGGCTGTTCGGGGAACAGCGACGCCACGTGCCCGTCCGGCCCGACGCCGAACATCATCAGGTCGAAGATCGGTACGCCGAGGGCGTCACCGGGCTGGGCCGCCTTCGCCAGGTCGGCCGCGTAGTCGGCGGCGGCCTGCTCCGCGCCCTGGCCGTGGTCGGCGTGCATCACGTGCACACGGGCCGGATCCGGGCGGACCGCATCGAGCAGGGCGTCACGGGCCTGCGTCTCGTTGCGCTCGGGGTGACCGGCGGGCAGGAACCGCTCGTCGCTCCACCACAGGTCGACCCGGGACCAGTCGACCGCGCTGCGGGCGGGGGACTCGGCGATCGTCCGGTAGACCGCTGCGGCGATCCGGCCGCCGGTGAGCGCGACCGAGGCGATCCGGCCGTTGCTCTGGGCATCGACCAACCGGGTCACCAGCCGGGCCGCGACGGCATGCGTCAGCGCCTCGGCGTCCCGGTGCAGCAGCAGCGCCGGTGCGCTCATTGCCGCCCCTTCTTCGCGGTAGTGACCTTCTTGGTCGCAACCTTCTTGGACGTTCGCTTCTTGCCACCCGACTGCTGCCCGTCGGCTGCGGAAGCCTCGTCGGTCCCCCTTGTTGCCGTACGGGCGGCGGCTCGGGCTGCGGACACCGCTTCGGACTTGCGGATCGATTCCGGTACGAGCTTCTCCGACTCCGGCAGGCCCTGCCGTTCCACCAGCGCCTGCAACGTCCTCGCGTACACGTCGTCCGGGTCGAGGCGGCGCAGTTCCTCGCTCAGCAGCTCTGTCGCGTCCCGCCGGTGCAACGCAACCGGCCGGTCCGGCTGACCCGGGATCCGCAGCTTCGCGACTCGGCCGTCGGGTCTGGTCAGCGAGATCTCGCCGGCCGGCGTGAACAGTCGTACGTCCGTGATCCCCGGGCCCTTCGAGGTGTTCTGCTCGACCGGAACCTTGAGCCGCGACTGCAGCCAGGCCGCGAGCAGGTCCGCGCTGGGGTTGGCCTTCTCCGAGGTCACCTCGGCGCCGTTGACCGGGGTCGGGTACTGGTCGAGCGCGGCGGCCAGGAGCGCCCGCCACGGCGTCAGCCGGGTCCAGGCGAAGTCGGTGTCGCCGGGTTGGTATCCGGCCGCCCGGGCCTCGAAGGCCGCGACGGCCCGCCGGGTCGCCGCCGCGTCGGTCACCCGGCGC
>JBKPSJ010000408.1:0-35883 GCA_046765875.1 Actinomycetota bacterium | reverse complement strand
GCGGTACGCCGCTCCGGCGCGGAGGTGTTCGCCGGTACGACGTCCACCGGCCAGTTGGTGCGTGGCCTGCAGGACCTGGTCGACGTACTGTTCGTGGGCAGCGACTTCCCCGACGGCGTGATCCTGTCCACCGGGACCGGCATCGTCCCGGATCTGGACTTCCGCCTGGAGGCCGGCGACGTGGTGCGGATCGAGATCGACGAGGTCGGCTCGCTCACCAACACCGTTGCCGTCGGCAAGGAACCGTTCGGCTACCTGGCGACCGACGAGACGGTCCGATGACCGAGGCGGCGGCCACGATGACCGAGGAGGCAGCCACGGTGACCGAGGAGGCGGCCCGATGACCGACACCACGACCGAGCAGCTCGAGAGCGTCCTGACCGCGGCCGCCGGGGCCGCCGTACCGATGGCGGCTTCACTGCCCGCGGACCGCGCGGGCTGGATCCAGGCCGCGGCCGACGCCCTCGACGCCGCCGCCGGCGAGCTCGTGCCGATCGCGATCAGCGAGACCGGGCTTCCTGAGACGCGGTTGACAGGCGAGGTTGCACGCTCCAGCGGCCAGCTGCGCATGTTCGCCGACGTGCTGGCCGAGGGTTCGCTGCTGGAGCTGGTGATCGACACCGCCGACGCGGACGCGAAGCCGGTACCGCGGCCGGACCTGCGGCGTACCCTCGTCCCGCTCGGGCCGGTGCTGGTCTTCGCGGCGAGCAACTTCCCGTTCGCGTTCAGCGTCTGTGGCGGCGACGTGGCCTCCGCGCTCGCGGCCGGCTGCCCGGTCGTCGTCAAGGCGCATCCCGGCCACCCTGAGCTCTCGGTCCGTACCGCCGAGGTGCTGGCCCGCGCTCTCGCCGGCGCCGGTGCGCCGGAGGGTGTACTGGCACTCATCACCGGAGTCGACATCGGCGTCTCCGCTCTGAAGGACCCGCGGATCAAGGCGGCCGGGTTCACCGGCTCGGTGCCGGCCGGCGTCGCGCTGCACGAGATCGCGGTCGGCCGACCCGACCCGATCCCGTTCTACGGCGAGCTCGGCAGCCTCAACCCGGTGTTCGTCACCGCCGCCGCGGTCAAGGCGCGCGGTTCGGAGATCGCGACCGGGTACGTCGGCTCGTTCACGCTCGGCGTCGGCCAGTTCTGCACCAAGCCGGGCCTGCTGTTCCTGCCCGCCGGGCACGGCTTGCAGGACGAACTGGTCGAGGCGGTCTCCGGAGTCGGCCAGGCCCGGATGCTGAACGACCGGATCCAGCAGGGCTTCACGTCCGGACTTGAGCGGCTCGAGCAGGTGGACGGCGTACGGGTCTGGTCGGCCGGCCAGGGTGCGACCCTGCTGCAGACGACGGTGCCCGAGCTGCTGGCGCGGCGGGACGAGATCCTGGAGGAGTGCTTCGGCCCGGTGTCGATCGTGGTCGAGTACGCCGACGAGGCCGAGTTGCGGTCCGGGGTCGAGGCGTTCGGGGGCAACCTGACCGCGACCATGCACGGCGAGCCGGAGGACGCCGAGCTCGCGGGACGGCTGCTGCCGCTGCTCAGCGAACGGGCTGGCAGGGTGATCTGGAACGGCTGGCCGACCGGTGTGGCGGTGACGTGGGCGATGCAGCACGGGGGTCCGTTCCCGGCGACCGTCGGCTCGATCCACACCAGCGTCGGCGTCACCGCAGCACGCCGCTTCCAGCGCCCGGTCTCCTACCAGGACACCCCAGACCCGCTACTCCCCCCAACCCTGCAAAACGCCAATCCGCTCAAGCTGTCCCGCCGCCTCAACGGCACCATCACCACCGCCGCCGTTCTCGACTGAAGGGTTTGGGCTCGACTGAAGGGTTACCACCGATGAGAGCGCGTACTCGGGATGCGGAACCTTCACTCGGTACGGCAAGGTTCCCGAAGGGTGGGGGGACCCCTGCACGGTCAGGTGAAGAGGCCGGCGTAGGCGGGGAGGGCGGGCTGGCCGCCGAGGTGGGCGTACAGGACGGTGGCGTCGCGGGGGATCTCGCCGGTGCGGACCAGGTCGATCAGGCCTGCCATCGACTTGCCCTCGTACACCGGGTCGGTGATCATCCCCTCCAGCCTTGCCGCCATCCGCATCGCCTCGAGCGTGGTGTCGTCGGGGATGCCGTACGTACCGGCGTGCCAGCGGTCCTCCAGCACGATCTCGGAGTCGCGCAGGTCGCGGGCCAGGCCGAGCTTGGCGGCGGTCGCGCGGGCGATCCGGGCCACGGCGGCCTTGGTCTCGGCCGGTTTGGCGCTGGCGTCGATGCCGATCACCTTGCGCGGCCGGTCCTGGCCGGCGAAGCCCGCGATCATCCCGGCCTGGGTCGACCCGGTCACCGAGCAGACCACGATCGTGTCGAAGAAGACGCCGAGCGTGCGTTCCTGCTGCTCCACCTCGTACGCCCACCGCGCGAAGCCCATGCCGCCGAGCGGGTGGTCGGACGCGCCGGCCGGGATCGCGTATGGCTTGCCGCCGTTGAGCTCAACCTCGCGCAGCGCGAGCTCCCAGCTCTCCTTGAAGCCGATGCCGAACTCGGACCTGACCAGCCGTACGTCGGCACCGAGCAACCGCGAGAGCAGGATGTTGCCGGTGCGGTCGTACGTGACGTCCGGCCAGTCCACCCACGACTCCTGCACCAGTACGCACTTGAGCCCGAGGCTGGCGGCGACGGCCGCGACCTGACGGGTGTGGTTCGACTGGACGCCGCCGATCGACACCAGCGTGTCGCAGCCCTGGAGTATCGCCTCGGCGACCAGGTACTCCAGCTTGCGGGTCTTGTTGCCGCCGTACGCGAGACCGGCGTTGCAGTCCTCCCGCTTGGCCCACACCTGCGCGCCGCCGAGCTCGGCGGACAGCCGTGCCAGCCAGTGCACCGGCGAGGGGCCGAACAGTAGATCGACCCGGTCGAAGTCATCGATGCCCATGTCAGGTCCTCCGTCTCCTCAGCCGGTGCAGGACGACATCGCCCAAGCGCCCGTCCGCGGCGGTCGCGGTCATGTACGTGCGGTACGGCTGCCGGCGTCGGTCGGTCGGCGAGCCGGGGTTGAGCAGCCGCAGCCCGCGCGGCGTAGTGGTGTCCCAGGGGATGTGGCTGTGCCCGAAGACGAGCACGTCGAGGTTCGGGTACGCCGCGTCGCAGCGCGCCTCCCGCCCGCGAGACGGCCCGGTGTCGTGGACGACGGCGAAGCGCACTCCTTCGAGCTCGGCATGCGCGACCCTCGGTAGCCGGGCCCGCAGGCGGTCACCGTCGTTGTTGCCGTAGCAGCCGATCAGCTGCCGGGCCGTGCTCGCGAGAGCGTCGTGCAGGTGCCTGCTGTTCCAGTCCCCGGCGTGGATGACGACGTCGGCCGTGACAACCGCGTCCCACACCTCCTCGGGCAGGTCACGGGCCCGCTGCGGCACGTGCGTGTCCGAGAGGATGAGGAGATCCACGCAGCCATTCTCATCGAATTGTCATTCGACGCAGAACTCGTTGCCCTCCGGGTCTTGCATCACCGTCAGGTACTCGCCCGGGGTGACGACGGTCGCGCCGAGGGCGACCAGCCGGGCCACCTCGTCGGCCACCGAACCCTCGGCCCGCAGGTCGAAGTGCTGGCGGTTCTTGGCCGTCTTGGGCTCCGGCACCCGGTTGAACCACATGTTCGGGCCACCCCAGCCGGGCGCCTCGACGAACGCCTTGTCGGAGTCGGAGTCGTCCTCCATGTCGGTACCGAGCGCGGCGGCCCAGAACCTCGCCACCACCAGCGCGTCCGCGCAGTCGAACGTCACCGATTTGATGTACACGGGCATGGTCCGACGATAGGGACGCCGGACCATGCCCGCGACGGAATTACTTCCGCTTCACGAGCGGGGCAGCCATTCACGGACGAGTCCTGTGGCTGCCCCGCTCATGAAGGTCATTTCGTGCTCAGCCCCCAGCCGTACGGGAAGGCCGGGCTGTAGTTCGCGTCGCCGACGTTGATCGGCTCCTGCGAAGCACTGGCCGGCCAGGTGTGCGACAGCTTGCCCGTGAACGGTTTGTTGCCGAACACCACGTCCGCCACGCCCTCGCCCTGCGAGCCGGGCAGCCAGGACGCGACCAGTGCGTCGATCTTGGACATCTGCGCCGGCGCGATCACCTGCGGCCGGCCGGACACGACCAGCACCACGCACTTCGAGATGGCGCCGCAGACCTTGTCGATGACGGCCGCGTCACCGGGCTGCAGGTCCATGCTCTTAGGCTCGCGCAGTACGCCGCCGTCCTCGGGGTCGTACCCCCACTGCGGGCCGCCGACGTCGCCGAAGCCCTCGGAGTACGGCGTCTCGCCGACGACGACGATCGCCACGTCGCTGCCTGCCGTCGGGGCCGAGCCATCCTTGCTGTAGGTCACCTGCGCGTTCGGCGCGACCTTGTGGATGCCGTCCAGGATGGTGTTGCCCGGGATCCGGTGCTGGCCCGACGCACCCTGCCAGCTCAGCGTCCAGCCGCCGGCCTGGTTGCCGATGTCGTCGGCGTTGCGGCCGGCGACGTACACCTTGGAGTTCTTCTTCAGCGGCAGCAGGCCGTCGTGGTTCGTCAGTAGCACCTGCGACTCCGCGACTGCCTGCCGCGCCAGCTCCCGGTGCTGGGCCGAGCCTACCTTGTCCAGGTTGCGCCGGTCGGTGTACGGGTGCTCGAACAGGCCGAGCTCGAACTTCTTGGTCAGGATCCGGCCTACGGCGTCGTCGATCCGAGACATCGACACCCGGCCGGCGTTCACCTCGGCGAGCAGGGTGTCCTCGAACGACTTCGCGGTGTTCGGCTCCATGAACATGTCGATGCCGGCGTTCACGCCGGTACGGACCTGGGTCGGCCAGTCACCCGGGAGCTGGTGGATTCCCTCCCAGTCGGAGATCACGAAGCCGTCGAAGTCAAGGCTGCCCTTCAGGACGTCGGTGATCAGCTCGTGGTTGCCGTGCATCTTGATCGGGTTGCCGACGCCGTCCTCGGTCCAGTCGATGCTGGAGAACGACGGCATCACGGTGCCGGTGTTGTACTGCTTCACCGCCGGGATGTACGGCTGCAGGTCGTAGGTGAGGAAGTCCTGCCGGTTCGTGACGGTGATGCCCTGGTCGATCTTGTAGCCGTTGGCGGACGGGTTGTACTCGGTGTCGCCGTCGCCCGCGAAGTGCTTTGCGGTGGCGAGCACCCGGTCCGGGCGCGCGAGGTCGGTGCTGCCGTTGCCCTGGAAGCCGCGGATCGCGTTGGTGAACTGGGCGACCAGGTACGGGTTCTCGCTGAACGACTCGTACGTACGGCCCCAGCGCTCGTCGCGTGCGACACACACGCACGGCGCGAACGCCCACTGCGGGCCGGTGGCGCGGGTCTCCTCGGCCACCACGTGCTCGATCTTCTCGACCAGCTTCGGGTCGCGGGTGGCGCCGAGGCCGACGTTGTGCGGGAACACGGTCGCGCCGTAGAGGTTGCCGTGTCCGTGGACCGAGTCCACGCCGTACACGATCGGGATCTGCAACCGTGTCTGCAGCGCGTGCGACTGGAAGGTGTCGACCATGTCGGCCCACGCCGTGGGCGTGTTCGGGGTCGGCACCGAGCCGCCGCCCGACAGCACCGAGCCGAGCAGCCAGGTGCTGACCAGCGTCGGGTCGCCGGTGACGGCGCCGCGTTCGGTCTGGGTCATCTGGCCGATCTTCTCCTCCAGCGTCATCCGGCTGAGGAGGTCTTCGACGCGCTGGCCGACGGGCAGATTGGCGTTCTGGTACGGCGCGCCGGTCTGCTTGATCAGCGTGCGGCCCTGAGCATCGGTCGGGTACGCGGTTGCGTCCACCGCGGCGGTGGCGCCGGTCGGTACGACCAGTGCGGCGGCCGCGAGGGCCAGCGGTACGGCGATGTGGGCGGCACGACGGACAGATGGTCGTCGCATGAGCATCTCCTTCGGGGCGGGTGCGAGAGCGCTCTCAGGCCCCTACCCTTGCCGTCCGCGCCCGACCAGTCAAGACCTGTGACGACCGAGCGGAACGCTCCCACGGTCGGAGTGGCTTCAGCGCGGGGTGACATCCCAGAGTCGTTCGCCGGGCAATGGCCTGGTCGGCGCGACTTCATCGTCGGGCACCGGTTCGGTGGTGATCGTCAGCCCGGCGAACCGTCGCGACATCGCCGTGGCGTACCGCTCGGCCCGTTCGACCTCGGCGCTGTAGTCGGCGATCACGTGATCACCGAACCAGACCCGGACCCGGGCTCGATGCGGACCGGGTGCATGGCCGGTCATGTCGGGCCGGCCGGATTGCTCAGTCATCGTGGATCGCTGCATTTCCTGTCGTGACGGATGTCCTCATCCGAAGTGACGTGCAGGTGACCCGGTTATGACGCGACTCCCAGCAGAAACTGTCCGCGCGTCCGGCTAGCGTGCTGGACGGGTCGGGGACAGAATCGGGGACGGTGATGGGGACGCGAGTCGAGACGACGTCGTACGGCGTCGCGGCGGTGGAGTGTCTGCGCGGCATCGTCGCGGACCACAAGCGGGACGATCCGATGCGCCCGGTCACGATCCTGCTGCCGAACAACACCGCCGGTCTGGTCGCGCGCCGGCTCCTGGCGGCCGGGCTCGCGCCGGACCGCGCGGGCATTGCAGGCCTGCACCTCGAGACGCTGCCCCGACTGGCGGAACGGATCGCCGCGCCCGCGCTCGCACCGCGCAGGCCGGCCACCGGACCGATCGTCGCGGCCTCCTGGCGTTCGGCACTCGCCCGCGAGCCCGGCGTCTTCGCCGAGGTGGCCGAACACCCGGCGACCATCCAGGCACTCGCGGCTGCCCATCGCGAGTTGCGCGACCTGAGCGATTCGGCCCTGCAGGCCGTCGGCTTGTCGTCAGCGCTGTCCGCCGACCTGGTCCGGTTGCACCGCGAGGTGACCGCCGCTCTGGCCGCGGACTGGTACGACCCGGCACACCTGTTGGCCGCCGCTGCCGAGCGGATCCGGTCGCATCCGGACATAGCGGTGGAGCTTGGCGCGATGGTGCTGTATCTGCCGCAGGAGCTGAGCCGCGCCGAGGCCGGTCTGGTCGAGGTGCTGGCCGGGTCCGGCGAACTCACCGTGGTGGTCGGGCTCACCGACGTACAACGCGCCGACCGGACCGTGCGCCGTTCCACCGACCGGCTCGGGCTGTCGCTGCCGGAGCGGACCAAGCCGCGCCGCCCGACCGCGACCCGGGTGCTCAACGCGTCCGACGCCGACGACGAGGTGCGCTGCGTCGTCCGCGACCTGATGTCGGCGCTGCGCCGGACCTCGGCACACCGGATCGCGATCCTGTACGCCGCGGCTTCGCCGTATGCGCGGCTGTTGCACGAACACCTTGCAGCGGCCGGCATCGAGGCGAACGGGCCCGGCACCCGGCCGGTGCACGAGCGGGCGATCGGCCGGACCATGCTCGAACTGCTCGCAGTGGTCGATCGCGACGTACCGCGGGCCGACCTGTTCCGGGCGCTGGCCGGTGCCCCGACGCGAGACTTCACCGGCGAGCGGATCCCGGTGACACAGTGGGAGCGGATGTCGCGGCTGGCCGGAGTGGTGCGTGGTGAGGATTGGCAGCAGCGCCTGACCCGGTACGCGGAGGCCGAGCACAAGACCGTCGCGCAGGAGGAGCAGGCCGAGGACCCGCGGCCGGGCGTCATCGAGCGCGCGAACCGTACGGCCGAGCGAGCAGAGCGATTGCGGGACTTCGCCGTCGAGCTTCGCCGCCGATTGACCGCCGCCTCGGAACTGTCGACCTGGGCGGATCTGTCGACGGCCGTCGCCGATCTGTGTGACGCGGTGTTCCCCGAGCCCGAGGGACTGCCTGTCGAGGAGCAGTACGCGTCCGTCGCGGTGCAGTTGACATTGCGCGGGCTCGGCACGCTGGACCAGCTCGGAACCCCGGCCTCGCTGCCCGTGCTGCGCGATGTACTCGAACTCGAACTGCAGCGCGCGCTCCCCCGCGTCGGGTCGTTCGGCACCGGTGTGCTGGTCGCGCCGCTGGAGGCGAGCATCGGGTTGGCAGCCGACGTCGTGTACGTCGTCGGGCTGGCCGAGGACCTGTACCCGGGCCGACTGCACGAGGACGCGCTGCTGCCCGAACGCGCCCGGCACGCCGCCGGCGGCGAGCTGGCCTTATCCCGTGACGAACTGGACGCGAAGCACCGGCACCTGCTGGCCGCCTTCGCCGCCGGAGCGGAGGTGATCGCGTCCTTCCCGCGCGGCGACCTGCGTCGGTCGAGCCACCGATTGCCCAGCCGCTGGTTGCTCCCGACGCTGCGCGAGCTCTCGCAGCACAAGCGGCTTGCCGCGACGCACTGGGACGAGCCGAACTACGGCGCAGTCATGCGCACGTCGGCCTCGTACGCGGGATCGCTGACCACGGCCGACCCGGCGACAGAGCAGGACTGGCGGGTCCGCAGAGTCGCCGTCGGCGCCGTCCTCGCCGATCCGGTCGTGGACCGCGCCGTGTCGTTGCTCAAGGCAAGGGCTTCGGGTGCCTTCACCCGGTACGACGGGAACCTGGCCGGCGCGGACGGGCTGCCGGACTACGCCCGCGAGGATCGTACGATCTCGCCGACCGCGCTGGAGTCGTACGCGTCGTGCCCGCATGCCTTCTTCGTCGAGCGGCTGCTGAGGGTCGAGCCGGTCGAGCAGCCCGAGGACATCCTGGTGATCAGCCCGCTCGAGATCGGCAACCTCGTACACGAGTCGATGGACGCGTTCGTCAGCGAGCAGGGCGAGGACCTGCCGGCTGCCGGCGCACCGTGGACACCTGCGCAGAGGGCGCGGCTGATCGAGATCGCCAAGGCGAAGGCGGACGAGTTCGAGGCCGAGGGACTGACCGGGCATCCGCGGCTGTGGCAGCGCGAGCGGTTGCGGATCCTCGCCGATCTGGCCTGGCTGCTCACCGACGACGACCGCTGGCGCGCCGAACGCAAGGCGACCGTTGTCGCGACCGAGATGCGGTTCGGGTTCGACGGTCAGCCGCCGGTCGAGGTTCCGATCGCCTCCGGCCGGGTGCTGCTGCGCGGAAGCGCGGACAAGATCGACGTCGGCGGTGACGGCACCATCTACGTGACCGACCTCAAGACCGGCAGCGCGGCACGGTTCGACGGCATCGACGACGACCCGGTGGTCGCCGGCACCAAGCTGCAGCTGCCGGTGTACGCGTACGCCGCCCGCACGATCCTCGGCGACAACTCGTTGCCGGTGGAGGCGTCGTACTGGTTCGTCCGCAAGGACCGAGGCAAGAGGATCCCGGTGCACCTGACGGCCCAGGTCGAGCAGCGGTACGCCGACACGCTGGACGTGATCGTGTCATCGATCGCGGCCGGGCTGTTCCCGGCCAAGGCGCCGGAGATCGCAGACTTCGCCTGGGTGCAGTGCCCATACTGCAACCCTGACGGCATCGGCCACAGCGACGTACGGGCCCGCTGGGATCGCAAACGCTATGCCCCCGAACTGGCCCGCCTGGTCGGACTGGTCGAGCCCGGCGTCCTCGACGACCCGACCCTCCTGGACGAACCGCCCACCACCGGCAGTCGGAGGGGGCGCCGATGACCGAGGAACGACGGCTCCGAATTGTCGGCGGCAACGCCGAGCGGACCATCGGTGGCGGCGCGGTGGGTGGCAGCGGTGAGCCGGGGCTCGGCCATGGGGCGGGGCGGTTGGCCGATGAGGGGGCTCGGGAGCGGATTCGGCGGGATACCGGGGCCACCTTGTTCGTGGAGGCCGGCGCCGGGTCGGGGAAGACCAGTGCGCTGGTTGACCGGGTGTGCAGTCTGGTGCTGTCCGACGGCGTACCGCTCAGTGCGATCGCTGCGGTGACGTTCACCGAGAAGGCGGGCGCGGAGCTGCGAGACCGGCTCCGGGCCGAGTTCGAACGCGCCTGGCTGGCTGCCCGCGATGCCGATGAGTCCGAGGCCGTCGGCCGGGCCGAGGAGGCGCTCGACGACCTGGACGCGGCCGCGATCGGAACGCTGCACTCGTTCGCCCAGCACCTGCTCACCGTGCATCCGATCGAGGCCGGCCTGCCGCCGATGATCGAGGTACTGGACGAGGTCGGCTCGTCGGTCGCGTTCGAGGAACGCTGGTCCGAGCTCCAGCAGCAACTCCTCGATGATGACGAGATCGCTCAACCCTTGCTGCTGGCCATGGCGGTCGGGGTCGAGCTCAAGCACATCCGGTCACTGGCCAAACTGTTCGGCAACGACTGGGACCTGATCTCCGACCGGGTGCTCGCCGATCCGCCGGAGCCGATCAGCTTCCCGGACGTGGCGTCGCTGATCGCCGAGGCGGAACGGCTCGCGGCCGAGGGCGAACGGTGCCGCGACCATTCCGACCGGCTGCTGGCCAAGGTCCGGATGATCGCGTCGTTCGGCGAGCTGCTGGACGGTGCCGCCGACCCCGAGACCCAGCTCGCCGTACTGCAGTCCGCGCGGGTTTGGAAATTCGGCAACGCCGGCCGCAAGGAGAACTGGCCGGACGTCAACCAAGTCCGGCAGGACTGCGCCGCGCTCATCGAGCAGGCGAGCGCGCTGGTCGACCGACTGCTGGATGGTTGCCTGAGGCAACTGGCCGTCTGGGTAGCACGCAGGGTGCTGGAGTCGGCCGAGGGGCGCCGGGCCGACGGCCGGCTGGAGTTCCACGACCTGCTGGTGCTTGCACGCAACCTGTTGCGCCGCGATCCGGAGGTGCGCGAGGCGCTGCAGGACCGGTACGCCCGGCTGCTGCTGGACGAGTTCCAGGACACCGACCCGATCCAGATCGAGCTGGCGGTACGGATCGCGGGTGGAGCCGCGGCGTCGCAGCCGGACTGGCGCGACGTCGACGTACCTGCCGGGCGGCTGTTCGTGGTGGGCGACCCGAAGCAGTCGATCTACCGGTTCCGCCGGGCCAACATCGCGACGTACCTGTCGGCGCAGCACACCTTCGGCCAGACGGTCGCGCTGACGACGAACTTCCGCTCGGTGCCGGGCATCCTCGACTGGGTCAACACGGTGTTCGGCACCCTGATCAACCCCACCGAAGGAGCCCAGCCGGCGTATCAGGCCCTCGACCCGCACCGCACCGCCCCCGCAACTCCCCTGCCGCCGGACCAAGTAAGCAACCAAGCCGAACCGTCCGTCGACGCCCGCGAATCGACGGGCGGCCCGGTCCAGCTCGCCCTGCCGTGGGACGTCGCGGATGCCGTCGATGAGACCGACGTCGGCGCGAGCGTTGACGGCGATGGGGTTGTGGGCGGGGATGCGGTGACGTTGTTGGGGGCGCAGGCGCATGCGGATCTACCCCGCTCGCAGGCTTCGGTGTTGCGGGAGCGGGAGGCCGACGATGTCGCCGCCGTCGTGCAGCGGGCGCTCGCCGAACGCTGGCAGGTCTGGGACACGCGCACCCACATGTGGCGCGCTGCCGAGCCCGGCGACATCGCGGTACTGGTGCCGGCGCGGACCTCGCTGCCCTTCCTGGAGGATGCGCTCGACAGTGCGGGTGTGCCGTACCGGGCCGAGGCCAGCTCGCTGGTGTACCAGACCGCCGAGGTACGCAGCCTGCTCGCCTGCGCCCGCGCCCTCGCCGACCCCAGCGACCAACTCGCCCTGGTCACCGCGCTGCGGTCGCCGCTGTTCGGATGCGGCGACGATGACCTCTACACCTGGAAGCGATCCAACGGCAGCTTCACCTTGACCGCTGCAGTGCCAGAGGATCTGGAGGCACAGCCGGTCGGTATGGCGATGCGCTGGCTACGCCGCCTGCACTACGACTCGCGCTGGATGACCCCGAGCGAGGTGCTGTCCGCGATCATCGCCGACCGGCGGATGCTCGAAGTCGCCGCCGGCGGACCGCGGGCCCGGGACGCTTGGCGGCGGCTGCGGTTCGTCGTCGACCAGGCGCGGGCGTGGTCGGAAGTGGAGCACGGCGGGCTGCGCGGGTACCTGGCCTGGGCCGCGCACCAGGGCGAGGAGACCTCACGAGTCGCCGAGGCCGTGCTGCCCGAGACCGACGCCGACGCGGTCCGGGTCATGACAATCCACGCCGCGAAGGGGCTGGAGTTCCCGATCGTCGTGCTGTCCGGCATGACCGCGTCGCCCAACCGGCAGCGCGGCGTCCAGGTGATCTGGCCAGCAGAGGGCGGGTACGCCGTCCGGTTCCGCAAGTCGGTCCAGACCGAGGACTTCGATCTGGTCCAGCCACTCGACGAGCAGATGGACGACTTCGAGCGTCGCCGACTGCTCTACGTCGCCGCCACCCGTGCCCGGGACCATCTCGTCGTCTCGCTGCACCGCGGTACGCGCCGGCTGGACAGCAACGCGGAACTGTTCGCCCAGGCCGGTGCGGACCGGGCCGGCGCCCGGGTGTTCAGCGGCGTACCCGAACCCGCGGAGCCCGGTCAGTCGACCACGGCGACTCCCCCGCCGGCGTACGACGAGTGGCTGGCGAGGTTGACCGAGGCGCGAGAGGCGAGCAAGCGCAAGTCGGCGCAGAGCGCGTCCGGGCTGGAGGGCACCGACCCCGAGGTGGTGCTGCGCGGCGCCGAGCCGGGCACTGCGAAGGCGGGCCGCGACGTCGAGCTACCGCCCTGGTCGAAGGGTCGGTACGGCACCGCGGTCGGCCGCGCGGTCCACGGCGTGCTCCAGGACGTGGACCTCTCGACCGGAGCCGGGCTGAGCGATGCGGTCGCCGCGCAGTGCGTCGCCGAGGGCGTTGTCGAGTACGCGGACGTGGTGGCCGCACTCGCCCGCTCCGCACTCGACTCCGACGTGGTCAAGCGGGCCGCAGGGCGCGAGCACTGGCGCGAGTCGTACGTCGGCACGATTCGCGACGGCGGCTCGGTTCTGGAGGGTTTCGTGGACCTGATCTACCGCGAGGACGACGGCTCGCTGGTCATCGTCGACTACAAGACCGACGCGATCCCAGCCGGTGCGCTGGAGTCGCGCACCGCGTACTACGCACCACAGCTCCGCACGTACGCCGGTGCCGTCGGCCGGGCAGGTGTCACGGTCTCGGGCACCACTCTCCTGTTCCTCAACCCGGCCGGAGCCACCGCGAAGCAGGTCAGCCCAGTGTGAACGGGTCGCGAGTCGCGCCGGTGAGCTCGACCCATACCGACTTGGTCGCGGTGTACTCGCGGATCGCATCGGCGCCGTTCTCGCGGCCCATCCCGCTCTGGCCGAACCCGCCGAACGGTACGTGCGGCGCAACCACCCGGTAGGCGTTGATCCACACCGTGCCCGCCCGCAGCCTGGCGGCGACCCGGTGCGCCCGCTGGACGTCCTTGGTCCACACCGAACCGGCCAGCCCGAACTCCGTACCGTTCGCGAGCGCGATCGCCTCCTCCTCGTCGGCGAAGGTGCTGACCGCGACGACCGGGCCGAAGATCTCCTCGCGGACCGCGCGCATCGCCGGGGTCGCGTTCGTCAGCACCGTCGGGTGGACGAAGTAGCCGCCGAGCTCGTCGACCGCGCTGCCGCCGCAGGCGATCGTGGCACCGTCGGACCGGGCCGACTCGAAGTGACCGCAGACCGTGGCGAACTGCTTGTCCGTCGCGAGTGGCCCCAGCTCGGTGGTCGGGTCCATCGGGTCTCCGATGATGATCCGGCGGGCCCGGTCGACCAGCCGTTCGACGAGTGCGTCGGCCACACCGCGATGGACGACGACGCGCGATCCCGCCATACAGGTCTGGCCGGTCGCGGCGAACACACCCCCGACGATCCCGTTCGTCGCGGCGTCCAGGTCGGCGTCGTCGAACACGACCTGTGCGGACTTGCCGCCCAGCTCGAGCGTCACCTGCGTCAGGTTCTCGGCGGCGGCGTGCGCGATCAGCTTGCCGACCGCGGTCGAACCGGTGAATGCGATCTTGTCCACGCCCCGGTGACCGGCCAGCGCGGCACCGACCTCGGGTCCCCAGCCGGTGAGCACGTTGAACACGCCGGGCGGGAAACCCGCCTCCTCGACGAGCCCGGCCAGTGCGAGCGTGCTGACCGGCGTGTAGTCGCTCGGCTTCGCGACCACGGTGCACCCGGCCGCCAGCGCGGGTGCGAGCTTCCAGGCCAGCAGGAGCAGGGGCGAGTTCCACGGCACGATGGCCGCGACCACACCGAGTGGCTCGTTGCGGGTGTACACGAAGAAGTTCGGCTTGTCGGTCGGGATCACCTTGCCCACGACCTTGTCCGCGAGCCCGGCGAAGTAGTGGAACCACTCGGGCAGCGTGCTCATCTGGCCGGACATCTCGCGGAGCAGCTTGCCGTTGTCCTTGGTCTCCAGTTCGGCGAGCCGGTCGGAGTCGCGTGCGATCAGGTCGGCAAGCCGCCGCAGCAGCCGGCCGCGGTGGGTCGCCGTATATCCGCCCCACTCGCCGTCGAACGCCCGGCGCGCCGCCGTGACCGCATCGTCGACATCGGCGGCTCCGGCGTCCGGGACCGTGGCCCACGGCTTGCCGTCGAACGGATTGATCGACTGATAGGTACGCCCGGACCGGGCCTGCGTCTCGCGTCCGTCGACGTACATCGGGAACTGCACGGCCGTCGTCGTCATGGGCCATCTCCGATCACTGCGGATGGGCGCGCTCCACCTGCCACGGTACGATCTGCAGCCCCCGACAACGCCACGGAGACCACCCATGACCCACGCCGCCCAGCACCCGACAAGCCCGAACGCGCCGGACAGCGGTGTCAGGGAATGAGCGAGGCGGGGAGTTTCTGGGATGCCGAGTACGCCAAGGGGCGGTGGGCCGAGGCGAAGCCGATCGGGTTCACCACCGAGATCGTCGCCGCCGCGACGGCGGCCGGGCTGACCGAGGGCCTATATGTCGGCTGCGGGAACGGGCGCAACTATCGTCCGCTGATCGAGGGCGGGCTGGACCTGATCGGGCTCGACGTGTCGCCGGTGGCGATCCAGCAACTCGCCGAGCGGATGCCGCAACGACGCGACAATCTCGTCACCGGCGACCTGTCCGCGTTGCCGGCCGGTGCGAGGTACCCGCTGGTGGTGGCGATCCAGGTGCTGCACCACGGCGACCGTGAACAGGCCCGCCAACTCCTGGCCGACACTGTTGCCCGGGTCGCTCCCGGCGGGATGCTCGCGATCGGCATCGAGACCGTCGGCACCGACGTGTACGAGCCACACGACGTGCTGGAGCGGGCCGAGGACGGCTCGTACACGGTCCGGTACCACGGCGGTGACGGCGGCATGGTCACGCACTTCCGCACCATCCGCGGCGTCCACATCGAGTTGGCCGAAGCGGGTCTCGTGCCCGAGCAGCTGATGCAGCCACGATCGGCCTGGCGTACACCGCCCGAACGCGGCCAGACGCTCGAACTCGAGGGCATCTATCGCCGGCCGGCTTGAAAATAATCCGCCGCCGATGTCGATCTCCGCGTCCGGCATTCGACTACCAAGTAGAAGCAGGAACGAGCCGGACAAGGAGATGGTCAGCATGCTCACCACCGCCGAACACACCAGGATCGTGACGCTGCTGGCCGCCGGGAAGCCGGTCTGGTACGTCGCCGCCGTGACAAAGACCCACGCTCACGACGTGTACGCGGTCGGCGCCACGTACGGCTATCCGGACCGCAACCGCCTCCGCCAGGCCCTGGCCAAGACGCTCATCCCACACGCCGCCTGATCTCGCTTGGCAGCCCGGCAAACGTTTGCCACGCGACCCGCCTGGCCAAAGTGAACCGTTGACGTGACAGGCCGCGTACCGGCTCCTGAGGTTTAGGGGCTGACTGATGGTGTTCGTGATCGAGCAGATGCTGCCGTCCTGGGCTTCGCCGATGGACAGCGAGCTCGAGGCGATGGTCCGGCACGACCTCCGCCGGCCGAGTGCGGTCCTGCTGGACTGGGGCGTCGAACCACTCGACCACGAGATCGTGTCGCCGGGCACCGCAGGCCTCTACCGCGTCAGCGGCACAGCCATCGACGGCATCGAACCGCTCGACTGGTCTTTGTTCGTCAAGGTCCTGCGGTCGCCCCGGCACTGGCCGACACCCGACCTGCGGAGAATGCCGTGGGACTACGAGGTCGATCTTTACTGGTCAGCATTGCGCCAGGCGAGCCAGGCGGCCTCCGGTTGCCTCAGCTGTACCGCGTGTACGACGCCAGCGACCAGCGACTCGCGATGTGGATGCAGGACATCCGCACCGCCGACGTCGAGTGGGACCTGCCGCGGTTCCGGCGCGCCGCCACGTTGCTCGGCCGGCTCAACGCCCGCATGACCGTGGAGGACGTGCTGCCGTCCTCGGCGTCACGCGTCCCCGGCGAACTGTTGCGGTTGGCAACTAGTATATCGATCGAGATCGATGACGACGCGGCCTGGCGGCATCCGTTGATCGACGCGCAGGACCCCACATTGCGCGGCGATCTGGAGAAGCTGGAAGCACGGATCCCCGCCCTCGTCGACAGCCTCGACGCGATACCGCAGGCGATGGTGCACGGCGACGCCCACCCGCAGAACCTGCTCGTACCGTGGGACGCTCCCGACTCTCTCGTACCGGTCGACTGGTCGGCCGGCGGCCTCGTCGCGGTCGGGTACGACCTCGCCCAACTCGTCATCGGCCACGCGCTCACCGGCCGGATAGGACCGCTGCAGCTGCCGATGCTCACCGACATGGTGATCGACGCGTACGCGGCCGGGCTGGCCCAGGAGAGCATGCCGGTCCAGACCCAGGACATCCGGTACGGCATGGAGACGACGCTGGTGCTGCGCAACGCGTTCACGTCGTTACCGCTCGACAGACTCGACGAACAGCCGGCCCGCGAGTTCGCCGACCGGATCCGGCTCACCCGCTACCTGGTCGATCTCGGGCTGGCCCGGTAACGCCGGACGTACCCCTGTCATCGCCCTGACGATCGCCCTGACAATCACCGTCGTACGGAGGAAAACCCCTGCATCCGGAGCGAAAATGGGTGACACTGCCGAAGGGAGACGTCGGCAGCGGTGACCGGAAGGGCCCGGCATCGGATCGGACCCGGGGGTCATTCGCAATGGGCGCGAGGAAGATCTACGAGCGCGACGATCAGCTCGCCGTCCTCCTGGATGCCGTCGACGACGCGACCCGCGGCCGCAGTTCGGTGGTGCTGGTGAGCGGCGAGGCCGGGATCGGCAAGACCACGGTCGTGCGGACCTTCCTCGACCGGCTGCCGTTCCATATCCGCGCGCTGGCCGGTGCCTGTGACGACCTGCTGGCGCCGCCCGCGCTCGGGCCGTTGCGCGACGCATTCCGCGGCACCGGCGGCCCGGTCGATCAGGCGCTCGCAACCGGCGGCACCGATGCGGTGTTCGACGCGTTGCTCACCGAGCTCGCCGCCGGTCCGGCGGTCCTGGTGGTCGAGGATCTGCACTGGGCCGACGACACCACCGTCGACCTGATCCGGTACGTCGCCCGCCGGCTGGACCGGATCCGCGCCGTGCTGGTGCTGACATTCCGGCCGGACACGCTCGACTCGCGGCATCCGGTGCGTGCACTGCTCGGCGAACTGGCCGGTGCCCGGGTGCGCCGGATCGCGCTGGAGCCGCTGTCGCCTGCCGCAGTGCGGAGCCTTGCCGACGGAACCGGCCGCGATGTCAAGGAGTTGTACAAGCTGACCCGGGGCAACCCGTTCTACCTGACCGAGGCGCTCTCCGGTCCAGCCGCCGGCGTACCGACCACCGTGGTTGACGCGGTGCTGGCCAGGGTCCGTGCCCTCGACCCGGACAGCCTCGCGGTGGTCGAGCAACTGTCGGTCGTATCGCGGCATCTGGATCTGGACCACGCCGAGCGGCTACTCGCCGGCCGGATCGAGCAACTCGCGACCGCCGAACAGCACGGCGTGCTGCAAATGCACCCCGACGGGATCGGCTTCCGGCACGAGATCGCCCGGCGCGCGGTCGAGCACAGCCTGCCGGTGGTCCGGCGCCTTGCGCTCAACCGGGTGGCGCTGCAGACGTTGCTGGCGGAGGACCGGCCGAACCTGGCGTGCGTGGTCCACCACGCGGTCCAGGCCGACGATGTCGACACCGTACTGACGTACGCGCCACGGGCCGCCCGCGAGGCGGCCCGGGCCGGCTCGCACCGGCAGGCCCTGGCCGGTTTCAGGGCGGTGCTGCCCTACGCCGGCAGGCTCGGCCTGCAGGACCGGGCCGACCTCCTCGAGGACTACGCCTGGGAGTTGCACATCGCCCACCGGTTCGCCGACTCGGTCCGGGTCGGCGAAGAGGCGATCGTGCTGCGCGAGCAGATCGGCGACCAGGCCGCACTGGCCGAGACGCTGGTACGGATGTCGCGTCATCGCTACATGGCCGGCGACACCAAAGGTGCGACCGCCGCGGTCGACCGCGCCGTACGGCTCGCCGAACCGCTCGAATCGCCGTTGCTGCGCGCGTCGACCGCGGCGTACCAGGCCATGATGCTCGCGCTGTCCGACGGTACGGTCAGCGCCGTCGAGCCGCTGCGCCGCGCCGGTGCACTCGCCGAGGCCGCCGGCCGGACCGATCTGGTGGCGTTGTGCCTGAACTACCTCGGCATCGTCTTGTCGGACGCGGGCGACCCTCAGGGTCTGGAGTACCTGCGCGACAGTCTGCGGTCGGCACTGGCCAGCGGCGACCACGAGTCGGTAGCGCGGGCGTACACGAACCTGTCCGAGGTGCTGTACCGGCAGCGGCGGACAGGTGAGCTCGCCGCGGTCCTCGCCGACGGCATGACGTTCACCTCCGAGCGCGGGTTCTGGTCGCACCGCTACAACCTCCAGGTGCACTGCGCGCTGCTGAGTTTCGACGCCGGCGACTGGGACGCCGCCGAGGAGACACTGAGCCGGCTGCGCGACTGTGTCCACGACCCGGGGACGTTGTCGGTCTACAGCGACCCGCCGTACGCCCGGCTGCTAGCGCGGAGGGGCGATCTGGACGCCGCCGGGACGCTGCTCGCCGCCGCGTGGGACCGGGCCTGGCAGCAGCGCTCGTTGCCCGGGATCCTCTACAGCGGACTCGGGTACGCCGAGTGGGCCTGGCTGGCTGGTCGTTCGGACGTAGCCGAGCAGATCCGCCGGCGGTTGGTGGAACACGAACTCCCACCCGGCGTGAAGCTGGCCGAGATCGACCGCTACATCGCCCGCGCCGTCGGCGGCTCCGTGCCCGCGGTCGACCATGTCGACGATCCGTACGAGCGTGCCGTACTGCGCGCCGAGTCGGGCTCGGCGCAGCCCGCGCTCGAGGCGTTGCAGTCGCTGGACGACCTCGGTGCGGTGCCCGCGGCGAACTTTGTCCGCCGGCGGCTCAAGAAGCTCGGAGTCCAGCGAATCCCGCGGGGCGCACTGGCCAGTACCCGCAGCAATCCGGCCGGGCTGACCCGCCGGCAGGTCGACGTGCTCGGACTGCTTGCCGGCGGCCTGACGAACGCCCAGATCGCCGACCGGCTGGTGGTCTCGGTTCGTACCGTCGACCACCACGTGTCGGCGATCCTGGGCAAGCTCGGGGCGCAGACGCGCCGCGAGGCCGCCGCTGCCGCCGACGATCTCGGCCTGCTCGCCGAACCCGCGTAAGCCGTTCAGGTCACTTCTTTGCAGGAGTAGAACGGCTTGATCCGCCGGTCGACGTAAGAGCCTGGGCTGTCGGACCTGAGCAGCTGCCGATGGACCAGCAGCGGTACGGCGAAGTAGCGATGGAGGCCGCCGTTGAGCTTCCATTGGGCACCGACTACATACTCGACGGGCATTCTCGACTACCCTCCGTGTGAGATGACGATCGATGGATTCGGACCCAGGCACCGCGGGCCGTCGCTATGGACGCTGCCCGGGCGGACGCTTGCCTATGTCTTCTCGATCGACCTGCTCGCGGTGGGCGTCGCCGTGCTCGCCGGTCTGAAGGCCGACCCGATCCCCGAGTCGGCCTGGCGGCCGTTCTGGGTCCTGGTCATCGCGTCTGCCTTGCACCTCGAGGCGGTGCGCGGGATCGAGCGCCGGCGCGAGCAGACGCCGGCCGCCGCGCCGTACACCGATCTGAAGAGCATCTGGGTGTTCGCCGGTGTTCTGTTGCTGCCGCTGATCATGATCGTCGCGCTGATCGTGTTCTCCTACCTGTACGCGTCGGCGCGGGTCCAGCAGAACAGTCAGCCGTACCGCAAGATGTTCTCGGCGGCGACATTCGTACTGGCCAGTGCGGCGGCGAAGCTCGTGCTGGACGCGACCGATCACCCGATCCCGGTCGACGTGTGGTCGCTGCTCGTCGTGGTCCTCGCGGCCCTGGTGTGGTGGCTGGTCAACCTGGGGCTGGTGGTCCGTGCGATCGTGCTGGTGCGCCCCGGTACGACGTACCGGCAGGCCATCGGCGACCCGGCCAACCAGATCGTGGTGCTGGCCGGGCTCGGGGTCGGGATCGCGGTCGCGGCCCTGCAGGACACCCGGCCGTGGGTGGTGCCGGTGATCGGGCTGACCGTGCTCGCGCTGCATCGCGGCTTCCTGATGCCGCAGCTGCGCGAGGCCGCCCGGACCGACCCGAAGACCGGGCTGGCGACCGCGGCGGTGTGGGCCGGTGCCGTCCCGGCCGCGCTCGACCGGGCCGGCACCTTCGGCGACAGCGTCGGCATGCTGATGCTCGACCTGGACCACTTCAAGCAGGTCAACGACAATCACGGCCACCCGGTCGGCGACAAGCTGCTGCGGGCTGTCGCCGATTGCGTCAGCGAGGAGGTACGCCGCGGCGACCTGGTGGCCCGGATCGGCGGCGACGAACTCGCTGTACTGCTTCCCGGAGCCGACACCGACGAGCTGATCTCGATCGCCGAGCGGATCCGTGCCCGGCTCGGCAAGTGCACGGTGCCGATCGAGGGCAAGGACGTGATCACCGGCGTACCGGTCTCGATGGGCCTGGCCGTGTACCCCGATGTCGCCAGCACCGTCGATCAGCTGGTGCTCGCCGCGGACAACGCACTGCTGATGGCCAAGCGCTCCGGCCGGAATCGGATCGTCACCGCCGCTCGATGAGTTCCGCAGTTCGCGGATGTCGCACGGCTACCCCGACCGCCGCCGCCTCCGCCGAGCCGCGGCCCCACCTGACCCGCGCGGCCGCCTACGGCAGGTCGATGGCGATTTCGTCGCCGAGGCGGGCGCCGTGCCGTAGTTGCAGATCGTCGCCGCTCCAGAAGTTGCCCGGGTCGTACCAGTTCGGGTGCCGCTCGGCCGGCAGCAGGTCCATCGCCTGGTAGGTCAGCGCAACGACCTCCGCGCAGTACGCCGTCTCCAGTTGGGCGTCGCTGATCTTGCCGATCGGAATGCGGCCACGCAGCCAGCGGCTCGCCAGCCTGGCCGTCGACGGGAACGGCGTACCGTCCAATCGCGCGATCGTCTTGAGGACCGCATCCTCCATCTGCCTGCTGACCGGGTGGTCGAGCTGACGGAGCCAGGCCCGCTGGTCGTACCTGTTCACCCAGGTCAGTACGGCTTCGCGCAGGTCGTGCAGCTGGACGCCGCGGTGGTGGCTACCGGACCACATGTCCGGCAGCGACCGGCCCAGCTCGGCATGCCACATCAGCGGCGGCAGGTCCTCGATCACCACGGCCATCCCGACGTGGTTCACCGGGCTGTTCGTCGTCACCCGGATCGCCCGGTCCGCGGCACTGCTCCCCCGGAACAGCCACAGGTCTCCGGTACGCGTCAGGTCGACCGCCTCGTCGAGCGTGAGCACTTCAGTAGCCTAGGCGCATGCGCTGGTGGAAGGTGGTAGGCCTCGCGGGCATTGTCGGAGTCGCGGCGACCGGGATCGCGGTGGCGCGTTCGGAGCGTAAGCGCCGCTCCTACACGCCCGAGGAGATCCGCCAGCGCCTCCGCGACCGTGTCGATCAGGCGGATGTGTCCTAGCCGGCCCGTAGATTGCTGGGGCGATGGTCGTCCAGCTCGAGGCGGTGTTCCTGCCGGCCGATCCGCCGAGGGCGGGCCGGCTGGCGCTGTGGGGCGACCGTTCCGGTGACGAGCGGGTCGAGCTCGTACTGCCCGCCGGTCGCCGCAAGGTCCCGGCCCGGCTGCTGTCGGTCGCGGCGTCGCTCGACCTGCTGACCGGCTCGGCCGACGCCATGACGTCGGACAGTCTGCGGGCCTGGTCCGCGGCGGCGCTGGCCGGGCTCGGCCTGATCGCGCGCGGCCGGCTGGCCCCGGCGAGGACCGAGAGCGGGTACGGCGCGTGGCGGGTCGGCCCGCTCGACCCCGACGACCACGCCTGGCTGCGCGGTCTGGCCGACGCGATGCCACCACAGGCGCACGCACTCGGCCTTCACGGCACCCGTCCGCTGCGTCTGCACGACCCGCAGGATCTGGTACGCCGCTACTGGGATGCCATCGCCGACACCCTGGTCCGGACCCCAGCCGCGGAGCTGGTCTCGCGAGGGACTGCGTTCGCCGCCGTCGAGCCCCGGACGCTGGACGGCCCGGCCGACTGGCTGACCGCGGCCGAGCAGTCGGAGAACGCGGCCCGGCTGGTGCTGCGGATCGAGCCGCCCGAGGAGGACGAGGACGCGTTCCGTGCGGTTTTCCAGCTTCGCAGCGGAACCGACCCGAGCCTGCTCGTCGACGTGGCGGAGATGTGGCAACAGCCGGCAGCGGTCTTGCAGGCGCTCGGCCAACGGGCCGAGACCGACCTGCTGCTCGCCTTGCGCCGCGGCGGCCGGGTCTGGCCGCCGCTCGAACGCGCACTGCGGGCGTCGGCACCAGTCGATCTGCCCGTCGACGACGACGAGCTCGAGCAGCTGATCACCGACGGCAGCACGTTGGAGGACGCCGGGATCGAGGTGCTCTGGCCGGCGGATCTGTTCAGCGGTGGCATGCGACTGCGGGCGACCGCGACGCCGACGCCGGGCGCGGTCACCAGCCCGGACTTCAGCCTGTCCGAGATGCTCAGCTTCAGCTGGCAGCCGACCCTGGACGGCCAGACCCTGACCGAGGCCGAGATCGCCGCGCTCGCGGAGGCGAAGCGGCCGGTGATACGGATGCGTGGCCGCTGGATCCGGGTCGACCAGGCACTGGTCGCGAAACTGCGCCGCCGCCAGAAGCGCCGGCTGTCCGGTGTCGAGGCGCTGGCCGCCGCGCTCACCGGCGAGCTCGAAGTCGACGGCGAACTGGTCGACTTCCGTACCGACGACCGGCTTGCCGATCTGGCCGACCGGCTCCGGGGCGGCGCCGAGGCGGCAGACCTGCCGGCGGTGGCCGGGCTGAACGCGACCCTGCGCGACTATCAGCGCCGTGGTGTGGCGTGGATGAACCACCTCGCCGACATCGGGCTCGGCGGCTGCCTCGCCGATGACATGGGTCTGGGCAAGACGATCCAGGTGATCGCGCTGCATCTGTACCGGGCCAGGGGGATGCCGACGCTTGTGATCTGCCCGTCGTCGCTGCTCGGCACCTGGGAGCGCGAGCTGACCCGGTTCGCCCCGCACGTACCGAGGCGGCGCTATCACGGCGGTGGCCGGCACCTCGACGACGTGCACCCGGACGAGGTCGTGCTCACGACGTACGGCGTGGTTCGCCAGGACCACCGGCTGCTGGCCGCGACCGAGTTCGGCCTGGCGGTCGCCGACGAGGCACAGCACGCGAAGAACCCGCTGTCCCGGACGGCGCATGCGATCCGGACCCTGAACGCTGCAACCCGTCTGGCCCTGACCGGCACGCCGGTCGAGAACAGGCTGTCGGAGCTGTGGTCCATCCTCGACTGGGCGACACCGGGCCTGCTCGGCCCGCTGGACCGGTTCCGGCACGAGGTCGCCGTACCGGTCGAGCGGTACCGCGACCCGGACGCCACCGAGCGGCTGGCCAAGGTCACCCGGCCGTTCCTGCTGCGCCGCCGCAAGTCCGACCCCGGCATCGCGCCGGAGCTCCCGCCGAAGACGGAGAACGACGTCGTCGTACCGCTCACCACCGAGCAGGGCACGCTGTACCAGGCGGTGGTCAGCGAGACGATGGCCAAGATCCAGGACACCGAGGGCATCGTCCGGCAGGGACTGGTGCTCGGCCTGCTCACCCAGCTCAAGCAGATCTGCAACCACCCGGCGCAGTTCCTCAAGGAACGCGGCCCGCTCCTCCGGCGGTCCGGCAAGCTCGCCGCGCTGGACGAACTGCTCGACGTCATCCTGGCGGAGGGCGAGTCCGTGCTCGTGTTCAGCCAGTACGTCGAGATGTGCCGGCTGATCGAGTCGCACCTGAGTGCGCGCGGCGTACAGACGCTCTTCCTGCACGGCGGCGCTGGTGTCCGGCATCGCGAGCGGATGGTGGACGAGTTCCAGTCCGGGGTGGCGCCGGTGTTCCTGCTGTCGCTCAGGGCGGGTGGTGTCGGGCTGACGCTGACGCGGGCGACGCACGTCGTGCACTACGACCGCTGGTGGAACCCGGCGGTCGAGGACCAGGCCACCGACCGGGCATACCGGATCGGGCAGGACAAGCCGGTCCAGGTGCACCGGCTGATCACCGAGGGCACGCTGGAGGACCGGATCGCGGCGGTGATCGAGTCCAAGCGCGAGCTGGCGGCGAGCGTCGTCGGCTCGGGCGAGGCCTGGATCGGCGAACTGTCCGACGCCGAGCTCGAGGACCTCGTCAAGCTGGGCGGCCCGCGATGACCCCGGCTCCGGATGATGACGCGCCGCGGCGCGGGCCGTGGTGGCTTGATGATGAGCCGAGCCACGCGTTGCCGCCGGCACGCGGAGCGGGTGCGCGGCGCGGTTTCGGTACGACCTGGTGGGGCCGAGCCTGGCTCGAAGCGCTGGAACACCGCGCCCGGCTGGACCCGAACCGGCTCGGCCGCGGCAAGTCGTACGCCCGCCGCGGCAGCGTCCTCGAGCACACCGTCGAGCCAGGCCTGGTCAGCGCGGCCGTCCAGGGCAGCCGGCGCGACCCGTACGCGGTCTCGGTCCGGACCAAGGTGTTCTCCGACGACGAATGGGACGCGGTACTCGACGTCGTGTCCGCACAGGTCGGCCGGGTGGCGGCGCTCATCGACGGCGAGTTGCCGCCCGGGGTGGTGGACGACGTACGCGCGGCAGGGCTGGAGTTGCTGCCCTCGTCTGGCGACATCCAGCTGTCGTGCTCGTGCCCGGACTTCGCGAATCCGTGCAAGCACGCGGCCGCCGTCTGCTACCTGCTGGCCGACGAACTCGATGCCGACCCGTTCGCTTTGTTGCAGCTACGCGGTCGAGGTCGGTCCGAATTACTGGCCGCGCTCAGGGAGCGGCGTAAGACCCCAGGGGAGGTCGTACGTCGCGAGCGGGTGCCCGGCATACCTGCAAAACAGGCCTACGCACGCACCGACCGCCCGGAGATCCCGCGAGCGCCGCTGCCTGCGGCCAAGCCAGGCGTTCCGGCGGTCGTGCTCGCACTCGACCCGCCGGCCGAGATCGACGCACACGGCCTGATCGCGCTGGCGACCGACGCCACCCGCCGGGCCTGGGAACTGGCGGCGGGCGACGGCGACGGCGGTCTGACGCTCAGCCGCGACGAGGACCTGGCCCGGCACGCCTCGCGCGTTCTCGGCACCACCGACCTGGCCGACCTCGCGCACCGCGCCGGAATCGCGGCTCGCACCCTGACCACCTGGGCAATCGCGTGGCGCGAGGCCGGCGCCGCAGGTCTTGCCATCACCCGCGAACCGGTCGACGTCGACCCCGCGGCGATGGACGAAGCGCGCCGAGCCCTTGGATCAGCGGTCCCGGTGTCCATCGAAGCCAATCGCGCTACCGCTGGGCGCACTCAACTCCGCCTCGGTGCCGACGGCCTCTGGTACCTGTTCCGCATGCAGTTCAACGACTGGACCCTCGTGGCCCCACCCGCAGCCACCCCCGAGTCCCTCCTCCACATCTGACCGACGGCTATCGGCTCGGGATGGATCGCGGCAGTCCGAAGGACGCCAGCACGCTGTTCTCGAAGCGGGTCATCGCGCAGACGCGGTCGCCGGCGAGTGTGAGCACGAACAGGCCCATCCCGTGGCTGACGCCGTCGGCGCCGCGCAGATAGGCACCGAACGCCGGCTGGCCGTTGGCCCGCGTCGGGACGAGGTCGAACCTGCGGCCCGCGCGGAAGATGCTGGCACAGAATCGGCCCACGAGGTCTCGGCCCTCGTACTCAAACGGCATCGGTGGCATCGAGACGAAGGCGTCGTCGGTGAGCAGGTCGACGATCCCGTCGACGTCGGCGGACTCCCAGGCCTGCACGAACTTCGACACGATCGCGTCCTCGGCGGCTGACCTCGCCGCTGGAGCGGGTTCGGTTTCGGCCACACGCGGCTGCCGGCGCTGCAGTGTGGCCCGGGCTCGCTTGAGGGCGCTGTTGACGGACTCGACGGTCGAGTCCAGCATTCCGGCCGCCTCGTTCGCGTGGAATCCGAGCACGTCGCGCAGGATCAGCACGGCGATCTGGCGGGGCGGCAAGACCTGCAGGGCGGTCACGAAGGCCAGCGAGATCGACTCGGTCTGCTCGTAGCGGGCCTCCGGGCCGAGCGGTACGTCGATCGCACCCTCGAGCAGGTCGTTCGGTATCGGCTCGAGCCAGACCACTTCGCCGAGCCGGGTCGGCTCGGGCGGTTCGACATTGGGCACGTTCCACTCCTTGGCCGGGCGCCGGGTGGCTGAGCGCCGCGCATCGAGACACCGGTTGGTCGCGATCCGGTACAGCCAGGTGCGCAGTGAGGCGCGCCCCTCGTACCCTCCGAAGCCCTTCCAGGCCGACAGCAGGGTGTCCTGCAGGGCGTCTTCGGCGTCCTGGAAGGACCCGAGCATCCGGTAGCAGTGCACCAGCAACTCCCGCCGGTACGGCTCGGCCAGCTCACGGAACGCGTCACCGTCGCCGGCCTGAGCCCGGGACATCAGGTCGCCGCTCACTGTCGTGTCACCCACCTCACGCAATCCCATGCTCGTACCGACGTTTCTCGAGCGTCGAACTGGGCGGTCCGAACCCGCCCAGTTTCCCGGTCGCGCGATCTCTACATCAGCGTGAACAAAGTACGTCCACGAAGGAGAGGATCACGATGGGACGGATCATCGTCAGCGAGAACGTGACGCTCGACGGAGTCGTCGAGGACCCGAGCGGTTCCGAAGGCTTCGCGCGCGGCGGCTGGATCGGCCGGATCGGTGACCGGGGTCGCGACGCGGCGGCCAAGGTCGCGCTCGACGAGGCGCTGAGCACCGAGGCCTTACTCCTGGGGCGACGCAGCTACGAGTTCTTCGCCGCCCGCTGGCCGGCTCGCGGTGGCGCCCTGGCGGACCGGCTGAACAGCAAGCCCAAGTACGTGGTGTCCGCCACCCTGCGCGATCCCGACTGGAACAACACGACCGTCCTGACGGGCGACGTCGTGGCCGCTGTCTCGAAGCTGAAGGAAGACACGACCGGGGACATCGCCGTCCCCGCCAGCATCCGGCTCGTTCGCGCGCTGCTCGAGCACGATCTCGTCGACGAACTGCGGCTGATGGTCTACCCGGTGGTTCTCGGCGCCGGCGAGCGGCTGTTCGACGAGGCCGGCGATGTGATTCACATGCGTCTGGTCGAAACCCGCACCGTCGACGACCTCGCGTACCTCATCTTCCGGCCGGCCCGCGACGCGTGAAGGAGCCCACGATGGCAAGCACCAACAAGGGAATTGTGCTGGCACTGGCGTGCGCGGCGCAGTTCATGGTCGTCCTCGACATCGCGATCGTGAACGTCGCCCTGCCGTCGATCCAGCGAGATCTCGGCATCGAGCAGAGCACCTTGCAGTGGATCGTCATCGCGTACGGCCTCATGCTCGGCGGCTTCGTGCTGCTCGGCGGCCGGCTCGCCGACCTCCTGGGCCGTCGACGCATGCTGCTGACGGGATTAGCGCTGTTCACGGCCGCCTCGCTCCTCGCGGGCCTGGCCGGATCCGCCGAACCGCTGATCGGTGCCCGCGCCCTGCAGGGCTTCGGGGCAGCGCTGCTCCCGCCGGCGGCACTGTCGATCCTGGCCGTGACCTTCACCGAAGGTGCCGAACGCAATCGCGCCATCGGGATCTTCGGCGCCGTCACCGGGATCTCGGCATCGGTGGGGGTGATCGCGAGTGGACTGATCACCGATAACGCGGGCTGGCGCTGGGTCTTCCTCATCAACGTGCCGATCGGCGTGCTGCTGATGGCAGCGGCGACCGTCTTCCTGCTCGCCGACGCTCACAACGGCCGCCGTGACGGTCGATTCGATATCGCCGGCGCTGTTACCGCGACCTCCGGTCTGGTCCTGCTCGTCTACGCACTCGACCGGGGTGCCGAGCACCAGTGGGGTTCGGGGTGGACGCTCGGACTGCTCGTGGCCTCCGCCGTGATGCTGTCCGCATTCGTACTGATCGAAGCTCGGTCCCGGTCTCCACTCGTGCCCGCGGCAGCGCTGCGCAACCGCACACTGGTGGCGGCGAACCTCACGGCATTCTTCACATTCGGGGCGGTGCTTTCGTACATCTTCCTTGGTTCGCTGCTGATGCAGGAGGTGCTGCGTTACTCGGCGACGCGGACCGGCATCGCCTGGCTCGCCACAACCGTGATGTCATTCGTGGCGGCCGCGATGACGGGCGCAAAGCTCGTCGCCGTGGTGGGCGTGCGGCGCCTGCTGATCGCGGGCAACTCCCTCCTCGCGGTCGCCGTGCTGTTGCTGACACGGATCCCGGCCGGAGGGCATTACCCGACCGACGTGCTGCCGGCACTGCTGCTGGCCGGGCTGGCCGGTGGACTTGCCGCCCCGGCCGCCCAGATCGCGGCCCTGTCCGGTGTCGAGCACTCGGTGACCGGTCTGGCCTCCGGGCTGATCGAGACCATGCGTGAGATCGGCGGCGCGGTCGGCATCGCCGCCGTGTCGACGATCCTCATCTCACGCTCCGACGTGATCGCCGGACCGGTCGCGTTGGACGCATTCCACGCCGCGTACTGGGTGATTTTCGGCATCGCAGCCTTCGGCGCAGTGACGGCCGCGGTCGTGTTCCCGCGGCGCACCCCGGCTCCGTCCAGCCTCTCCGTCCCGGAAGTGATGGAAGAGTTGTCCGACCCGGCCGGATGAGAAGGCCTGCGCGCGCCAGGTCGGGTTGGGCCCCGCCGCTCGAGGGCGGGCGGATTACGATCGGGCGCATGCCCGATACGGAGGGCGATGCGCGTTACCGGCGGCTCCCCGCGCCGACTGCTGTGGCGGCGTATGTCGAGCACCTCTGGATGGTCGAGGCACCCGCCCGGTCCGCTCCGCAGCGCGAGATCCTGATCCCGTCCGGGCGGCCCTCGGTCGTCGCCTGTCTGGCCGACGCCGGCGTACGTCACGACCCGCTGACCGATGCCGCGCAGCCGAATGCGAATGTGGTGTTCGGCCTGACCACCCGGCCGTACGTACTCGAGCAACGCGGACCAGCCTCGTACGTCGGCGCGCAACTGACGCCGTGGGGACTGGCGGCGCTGTTCCCGAAGGACCGGCTGGTCGACGAGTTCCTGTCACTCGACCGCTGGCTCGGTGCCAAGGCGGTCAAGGATCTCGACAGCCGGCTCGCCGAGCAGGAGTTCGGCCGGCAGCGTGCCGAGGTGTTCACCGACTTCGTAAAGAAGCTGATCACCCCGATCGACCCGCGCATGCTGCGCCTGCTGCATCGGCTCGTCACCGCGGTCGAGCGCACCGGCGGGCAGATCTCGGTCCAGCGGCTCGGAGCGGAGCTCGGCGTGTCGCCGAGCACGGTGTACCGCTTGTGCCACGAGAACATCGGCCTGGCACCGAAGGGTTTCTGCGAAGTGGTTCGGTACTACCACTTCGTCGGTGGCCTGCTGAACGACACGACGGATTCACACGCGATGCTGGCGAGCCTGCACGGCTACTACGACCAAGCGCACGCGGCCCGCGACTTCAAGCGGTACACCGGCGTGACGGCGTCGTCGTTCCAGCAGATCAACAACGGCATTGCCCGGCTGATGCACTCTGATTGATTCGTCCAAGACGGTACGACCGCCTTCCGGCATGCTGGGGCCATGGGCAGAGTCATCCACTTCGAGATCACCGCTGCCGATACCGACCGCAGCGCCGCGTTCTACGCCGAGGCCTTCGGCTGGAGCACCGAGGCGTCGCCGTTCGCTCCCGGCTATCTGCTGGCCGCGACCGGCGCCGGCGACGGTATCGACGGCGCGATCATGAGCCGCGAATTCCAGACCCAGCCGGCGATCCTGTGGATCGAGGTCGACGACATCGAAGCGTCGATAGCGGCCGTCAAGAGGGCGGGCGGCGCCGAACATGGCGAGATCAACGAGATCCCCGGTCAGGGCTGGGTCGGGTACGTCCGTGACCCCGACGGCACGTTGATCGGACTGCGCCAGCCGACTCAGAAGAGCGAGTGATCGCAGCCAGCGGATTCTCCTGTTGGAAATCTGGACGACGCTGATGAAGATTGGAGGACATGGACTTCACTCACCTCGGCCGGACCGGCCTGTCCGTCAGCCGCCTGTGCCTCGGCACGATGAACTTCGGCTGGCTGTCCAGCGAGCCCGACTCCCACGCGATCATGGACGCCGCCCACGAGCGCGGCATCAACTTCTTCGACACGGCGAACGTGTACGGCCCTACCGCGGGCCGCGGCGCCACCGAGGAGATCGTCGGCACCTGGTTCGCCCAGGGTGGCGGCCGCCGCGAGCGGACCGTGCTGGCGACGAAGGTGTACGGCGACATGGGCGACTGGCCGAACGAGGGCAAGCTGTCCGCACTGAACATCCGCCGGGCGCTCGACGCCAGCCTCAAGCGGCTGCAGACCGACTACGTCGACCTGTATCAGTTCCACCACGTCGACCGGGACACGCCGTGGGACGAGATCTGGCAGGCGATCCAGGTGGCCGTTGCCCAGGGCAAGATCCTGTACGCGGGCAGCAGCAATTTCGCCGGCTGGCACATCGCCCAGGCGCAGGCCGCGGCGAAGGAGCGCAACTTCCTCGGTCTGGTCAGTGAACAGTCGATCTACAACCTGCTGGTGCGCGACGTCGAGCTGGAGGTGCTGCCGGCCGCGGAGCACTACGGCCTGGGCATCATCCCGTGGTCACCGCTGCGCGGCGGCCTGCTCGGTGGCGTACTGAAGAAGGAGCGGGACGGCAACCGGCGCTACGAGGGCAGCGGCGTCGAGGAGCACCGCGACCAGCTCGAGAAGTATGAGGCGTTCGCCGAGGAGCTCGGGTACGAGCCGGGCGACATCGCACTGGCCTGGCTGCTCACCCGACCGGCAGTGACCGCACCGATCATCGGCCCGCGCACGATGGACCAGCTCGACGCCGCGCTGCGCGCGCTCGACGCCACGCTCGACGACAAGGCGCTGGCCCGGCTGGACGAGATCTTCCCGGGCCACAGGCCGGCGCCGGAGGACTACGCCTGGTAGCTCATACCGGCACCAAGGTCTTGCCGGGAGCACTCAACTCCAGTTGAAGTCAGGTTTGCCCTAGCGTTGGACCCGACCGTCCACGCGTGGGAGGAACCGCCATGAACTCTGTCGACAAGCCGCCGGTCGTCCTGATCCACGGGTTGTGGCTGACGCCCAGGTCCTGGGAGCACTGGGTACGACGCTTCACCGAGGCCGGCCACTCCGTCCAGGCACCGGCCTGGCCTGGCATGGAGATCGAGGTCGAGGCACTGCGGAAGGACCCGTCGGTGATGAACGGGCTCGGCGTCCGCGAGGTCGCCGATCACTACGAGAAACTGATCCGCGCGATGGACACACCGCCGATCCTGATGGGCCACTCGTTCGGCGGAGCGATCACGCAGATCCTGCTCGACCGCGGTTGCGGCGTCGCGGGTGTCGCCATCCACCCGGCACCGGTCAAGGGGGTGCTGCGGCTGCCGCTGGACGCGCTGCGCTCGGGGTTCCCGGTATTACGCAACCCGGCGAACCGCGGCAAGACCGTCGCGCTCACCGAGGACCAATGGCACTACTCCTTCACCAACACGCTCAGCCTGGCGGACTCCCGCGCCGCCTACGAGCGGTACGCCGTACCCGGACCGGGCCGTCCGCTGTTCCAGGCCGCGACGGCCAACCTCAACCCGAACGCGGCGACGAAGGTGACCTTCGCCAACCCGAACCGGCCGCCACTGCTGCTGGTCGGGGGCGGCAAGGATCATACGGTTCCGGAGTCGCTGGTACGAGAGGCGTACACCCGGCAAAGCAAGTCCAGCGCGCTCACCGAGCTCAAGATCTATCCGGATCGCAGCCACTTCACCGCCGGCGAGCCGGGCTGGGAGGCGGTCGCCGACCACGCGCTCGACTGGGCAGTCGGCAAGCGGGGTTGACATCCGTACCGCGGTACGGACCTACCGTCAAGGCATGACGACATCACCACAGGCCTGGGTACCGGAAGCCTGCACGCTGCCGACGGTCGACCAGCCGCTCCGGGTGGCTGAGTTCGACGAGCTGTTCACGTCGGTACGCGGCGCCGAACGGGTTTCCCGTACCACCCTTGCGCTGACCCTGGACCGTTCATCGCTGGACTTCGCGCGGGACCTGGCCGCACGCGAGACCGAGTGCTGCTCGTTCTTCGACTTCTCGTTCGACACGGCCGGCGACATGGCGACGATGCGGATCACCGTGCCGCAGGCGTACGCGGAAATCCTGGACGCCCTCGCCGCTCGCCTCTACCGGCCCTGACGCTCAGCCGGCCGGGTTGGCGACGTCGGCGATCAGGTGGGGCGGGCGGCTGTCGGCGAGGTCGGACAGCAGCTGCGGCAGGCCGAACGCGTCGAACAGGCTCAGGTCGAAGAACGCCGTCGCATGCGCGACACCCGCCGCGGTCAGCGTCAGCACCTGGATCTGGAACGCCCGGTGCTGCTTGGTGAGCGGGTCGCGCATGTACAGCGCGAATCCAGGCTGACCGTTCGCCTGGACCGGGATCAGCACCTGGTCGCCCGGACCCTTGGCCGGGCAGGCGAAGGTGATCAGCCGGCCGACGTTCACCACGCCCTTGAACCAGGCGGCGAACGGCGGCATCTCCCAGACCACGTCCTCGGTCATCAGCGCGGTGATGGCCTTGACGTCGTACGACTCGAAGGCCTGCACCCACTTGTCGAGCAGCTCGCGCTTGTCCGCCTCGGTCGGCTCGGCGGCGTCCTCTCTGGCCGGCGAGACCTCGTCGAGCTGGGCCCGGGCGCGCTGCAGGCTGCTGTTCACCGCTGCCGTGCTGGTGCCGAGCAGCTCGGCGACCTCGGCCGCCTTCCACTTCAGCACCTCGCGCAGCACCAGCACGACGCGCTGCTTCGGCGGCAGGTATTGCAGCGCGGCGACGAACGCCAGCCGCACGCTCTCCTTGTCCGCGACGAGCGCCGCCGGGTCCGACGAGTCGCCGGCGAACATCGCGTCCGGGATCGGCTCGAGCCAGGTCACCTCGGTCCGCTCGGCCAGGTCGCCCTCGGGCTGGTCGCTCGGCCCTCCCAGCCCGGTCGGCAGCGGTCGCCGGCCGCGCGACTCGAGCGCGTTCAGGCAGGTGTTGGTGGCGATCCGGTACAGCCACGTACGCATCGAGGACCGGCCCTCGAACTCGTCGTACGCCCGCCAGGCGCGCAGGTATGTCTCCTGGACCAGATCCTCGGCGTCGTGCACCGACCCGAGCAGCCGGTAGCAGTGCGCGAAAAGCTCACGCCGGTACGGATCGGTGAGCCGGACGAAGTCGTCCTCCACCACAGAGCCAGTCATGCCCCGACTCTAGGCGAGGTTTCCGACGAAGGCACAGGCTGCACACGGCGTGACAGACCGACAAAGATCCCGGCGGCCGCGCGTGCTGTCAGGGCCTCGCTCGCCTGGCCTGGTCGTGCGTCCAGTCCTCGGGCCGCTTGAAGCGGTAGGCGTTGAACGCGTGGATGGTCTTGTCCAGGGCGTTGCCCGGGAAGTCCGCCATCGACCTGTCCGACACCATGATCAGGCCACGGTCGCCGAACTCCTTGGGGATGTCGTGCGGGAACTGGCGGTGCGACAGCCTGCCCGCGGGCTCGATGGCCAGGACCTGCTTGCCGATCCGGGCGATGTCGTCGAAGACACTCGACTCGTCCGGGTGGATGTGCTCCAGCACGGCCATGGTGTAGACGAGGTCGAACTCGTCGTCGGCGAACTTCTGTAGCGTCTCGCCGGCCGCGCCGAGGTGGATCTCGCGGTCGGCGAGCTGCGGGAAGGTCTTGCGGAGCAGGTCGACGGCGTACGGGTTGATCTCAACGCCCTCGACCCCGGTGTAGCCGTGGTCGTACAGGTAGGCGAGGTTGCGGCCGGCGTTGCAGCCGACCTCGAGGATGCGGGCGTCCTTCGGCAGGTCGGAGATGATCTCCAAGAGTGCCTGGCTGCGCCTGGTCGCCCTCACGTAGTCGTGCGGATTGTTCCCCGGCGGGGTCGGCTGGCGCCAGAACCTGTGCAGGCTGGCCTGCCTGTCCATCCGGCGGTACCTGCGCGCGACATACTGACCGAATTCCGGTCCCACGCGTAGGTCGGTCACCGACCGCGTGCCCAGGTTGCTCATGCCGCGCGACGTGAACACCTCGTCGTAGTCGTGCCGGTGCTCGCGACGCGGCAGGCGAACCGGGCCCTCGATCACGAAGATCTGGCCCGCGACCCGCACCAGATCGTCGAACACCTCGACGCAGTCCGGGTGGATGTGCTGCAGCGCCGACATACTGACCGCGACGTTGTACTCGTCGTCGGCGAGTTTCGCCAGCACGTCATCGGCCGCGCCCTCGTGGATCGTGACGTCCTTCAGCTGCGGGTAGGTCTTACGCAACAGCGCGACTGCGTGCGGGTCGGCCTCGATGCCCCCGAGATCGGTATAACCCCTGTCGTACAGATAGGCGAGGTTACGCCCGACCCCACAGCCCACCTCCAGGATGGTGGCGTCCTTCGGAATGACCCCTTCCAGCATCACGAACAGGCCGTCGCTGGGCCCCCATACGATGCGCGAACGAACCTTGCGTACCACTCTGCGAGCCGTTCTCCGAGTTGCTCGGCGAGCGGGACGTACTGCGCTGCCGGCGAGCTTCCTTACGCGATGGACGATGCTGAGATCTTGCTGAGGGGCAGAAGACATGCGCGCGACCCTACCGCGCCGCGTGCTACTCGGCGAGAGCTCACACCATTACCACGCGGCAGCAAGATGTCGGCAGACCCCGCCGCCACCGTCGGCTGTCGTGTCGAGGAGCTAGAGGACGGCGCCGCGGGGGGCTACCTCAACGGCGGCTACACCACGGCCGAACAGGACGAGCAGGCGACCGCCGTGGGTGGCTCGCAGCGCGCCGCTGTCCTGGGCAAGGGTCGCGACTACGGTCTCGATCAGGTCGGTCTCGTTGACGGTGTCGGGTTCTTCGTACAGGACGTCCAGGTGGTCGCCGCTGCAGAGTCGTATCCGTAGCACTATCCGAGCCATGTCCGGCTCACCACAGCGCCACGGAGCGACGGAAGATCCCGGCAAGCGCTTCCGCGTCGACGTCCCGCGGCGCCGTGGCCAGCAGCCGCTGCTGCTTGAGCGTGCCCTCGACGAGGTCGTCGACGTCTGACTCGGCGTACCCGACCGCGCCGATTCCGTTGGGGATCCCGATGTCGCGCATCAGGCGGCTCAGCACGTCCGGGAGGATATCGACTTCGGCGTTCGGCCGCTCGGCGTCCGGGTCGAGCAGCGCCGCGGCGCGCAGGTGCCGCTCGGGCGAGGCCTCGAAGGTGTACCGGAACGCCTCCGGCGCGGTCAGCGACACCGACATTCCATGCGGCACCATCGGCTCGTCGACCTCGTAGTCGCGGGGCCGGAAGTCCCGCACCCGGCCGGCGATCGGGTACGCGTTCGCATGCGGGATGTGCACCCCGGCGTTCCCGAACCCCATCCCAGCGACGGTCGCCGCCAGCGCCATGTCCTCGCGCGCCGCGCGGTTGTCGCCGTCCGTGACCGCTGTACGGAACGACCTGGCCAGCAGGCTCATCGCCTTCTCCGCCCACAGATCGGACATCGGG
>JBKPSJ010000407.1:0-8004 GCA_046765875.1 Actinomycetota bacterium | reverse complement strand
CCCGGGAACATGGCATGTCTCGCGAGCAGATCGCCGCCGCCCTAGGCGTTACGCCACCACGTATCACTCAGATCGCGAAGGGCCCCACAGCCAAGGCACCTGAGCCACCTGCGGACCATGCGCCGAGGGTTCTTGTCCAGCGCAGCATCCCAACCCCACCGTCGGTGCGAGGCAGTGTAAGCCTCTATCTGGTCGAGGCTGAGCGTCAGGGCATAAGAGCCGATCGGAAGATGCTGTACATCGGTCTCGAACCTGCAACGGAGCATGTCGCCGCCGCCCTTCGCGTCGAAGCCGGCGACGATGTCGTCGCCCGACGCAAGCTGATGTTTGCGAACGACGTCCCTGTTCGAATCGCCACGTCTTACTTTCGAGCCGATCTGTTCGCCCACACCAGGATGAACGAACCCGAGTTCGTGCGCCCCACCCTCCAGGCAGCCCTCGACGAACTTGGATACACGTTCGGTCGGGCCGAAGAGTTCCTGATCTCCCGCCGGGCGACGATCTTCGAACGCGAGACGCTAGACCTTGAGCCTGACGAATGGATCGTTCAGGTGTTGCGTACGAGCTACAGCACCGAGGACACGCCTGTGCACGCGTTGGAGACAGTCTGTGCCGCAACTCGGCACCTGTTTCCCATCGGTCAGGTTGCCGGTGCCGACGAGTTCTGAGCGGCGCCATTACCGTCGCTTAGCCAGGATCAATGCGAACGTGACTACCTCGCCGTCCCCTTGCCGCCCGATTGGTCCGCCACCACGGCCCATGTCAAGAACACCAGAGGCGTCCCTACGGGATCGGCAAGCCGACTAGGTCGACCATCCCGGTCAGCTGCTTGGGTCCACGGCCGCCGTCGGCGATCGGGAGTTCGGAGACGTGGTGCCACACGTGTTCGTCGACGCCGAGCCGGGTCACGCCGGCGAACCGGGTCTCGTCATCAGCCATCGCGACCAGCAGCGGCCGGATCGAGGACCATACGGTGTTCCAGGTCGTACCGAGTTGTCGGGCGATCCCGGTGACCGAGGCGTGCTCGCGTCGGATCTGGTTGATCGCCCACCAGCACGCCCGCGTGGTCAGCAGCGCCCGCGGCGCCGCGATCCGTTCGTCCTGCTCGGTGAACACCCTGACCGGGCACGACGGTTCGATGCAGCGCCAGGTCCGCTTGCGCCACACCAGCCGCACCGAGCGGTCGAAGCACGGCGCATCGACCAGCCGAACCTCGCGGCGGCCATGGCTGTGGGCGATCACCCCGCACCCAAGGCAGCCCACCGGCCCCGGCGCAGACTCCCCTCGCACGGTCAGCACGCCAGCCTCGACATCACACTCGACACCGGTCACACGCAGCCCGTCGAGACCGACGAGCAGATCGCAACGCGAGCAGTACGACGAGTCGGGATGGCAGCACGCAGCAGCGGCCGTAGGCTCGGACAAGTCGAGGCCTTCCGGAACGGTGAGCTTGGTCGCTACCGATCTTGGAGGCCTCGACCCCGACCTCCCGCACAATCACGCGCTCACCGGCGCGCCGCTCACCCCCACCGGAACTCGGAAGAGCCCCTTAAGGAACGCCTCCAAATCACCGAAGATGCTAGGACTGATGATCGGTGAGCCGGTCCGCTCGTAAGGCGCGCAGATTGGCGGCTCTTCACAGATGACGGTGTATTCGGGTTGGCGCGTCGGTCCTGGGATAGGCGTCGAGGTCTCCCGAGGATGAAGGCTCCTACACGCTCATCCCGGAAGACCTCGACGTGCACGACGCTACCCCTGCTGCCGGCTTCGGCTGCGCTGATCTGACGACCTTCTGCCGCCTGGACGAGCTCGGTCTCGAAGCCGTCGGGCAGCGGCTCGAACCCGACCGCGCGGTCCTCGCCTGCCGGGTCGTCGATCCCGACCAGTGGTGCCACCGCTGCGGGTGCGAAGGGACCCCGCGGGACACCATCGTGCGGCGGCTGGCGCACGAACCGCTGGGCTGGCGGCCCACGACCTTGGAGGTGGTCGTGCGCCGCTACCGGTGCACCGGCTGCGGGCATGTGTGGCGCCAGGACACCACCTGCGCGGCCGAACCGCGGGCCAAGCTATCGCGTCGTGGGCTGCGGTGGGCACTGGAGGCGATCGTGGTCCAGCACCTGACCGTCGCCCGGGTCGCCGAAGGACTCGCAGTCGCGTGGAACACCGCCAACGACGCCGTCCTGGCCGAGGGCAAGCGCGTCTTGATCAACGACGAGCAGCGGTTCCACGGCGTCACCGCGATCGGGGTCGACGAGCACGTCTGGAGGCACACCCGCCGTGGCGACAAGTACGTCACCGTGATCATCGACCTCACCGGCATCCGCGCCGGCACCGGCCCGGCGCGGCTGCTGGATATGGTGGATATGGTCGAGGGCCGCTCGAAGCAGGCGTTCAAGACCTGGCTCGCCGAGCAGGACCAGGACTGGCGCGACGGGGTGGAGGTGGTCGCGATGGACGGGTTCACCGGGTTCAAGACCGCCACCACCGAGGAGCTGCCCGACGCGGTCGCGGTGATGGATCCCTTTCATGTGGTGCGCCTGGCTGGCGACGCCCTGGATCGGTGCCGGCGTCGGGTCCAGCAGGCCATCCACGGTCACCGCGGCCACAAGGGCGACCCGCTCTACTCCGCTCGGCGGACCCTGCACACCGGCGCCGGCCTGCTCACCGACAAGCAGAAAGACCGACTGCACGCCCTGTTCGCCGACGACCAGCATGCCGAGGTCGAGGCCACCTGGGGGATCTACCAGCGCATGATCGCCGCCTACCGCGAGGAGGACCGGCATCGTGGCCGTCAGCTGATGGTCAAGCTCATCGCCTCGGTCAGCAGCGGTGTCCCGCGGGCGTTGAGTGAAGTCATCACCCTGGGCCGGACCTTGAAGAAGCGAGCCGCCGACGTCTTGGCCTACTTCGACCGGCCCGGCACATCGAACGGCCCGACCGAGGCCATCAACGGCCGCCTCGAACACCTCCGCGGCTCCGCCCTCGGTTTCCGCAACCTGACCAACTACATCGCCCGCTCGCTGCTCGAGACCGGCGGGTTCCGACCGCGACTACACCCCGGATTATGAAGAGCCTGTCAAGGGACTGAGGCCGACGTGCCTCTGGTGGCTCTCAGACGGTGGGCCAGGGCCGGACAGTGTCCCTCGCTGTGGCGCGAGACGTGACTACACCGGCGGCATCCGCTGGGCCACGAGAGCCGATCACAACTCGGGGTTGGCCATGGCCCCTTGACCGGGTCGGCGCCGGGCCCGCAGGAGACCTTCCTGGCGACCCACGATGGCCGATAGTGCGATCGTGGCCGTGGTAGCGAGCAGCGTGAGGGTGAGGATCGCGCTGCCCTTGATCAGCACGAAGTTGACCGTCGATAGTGACATCAGCAGCCAGAGCGTCAGACTGCCCTTGACGAGGAGGACCAGGCCCCATAGCAGTGTGAGTCTTCGGAATAGTCGGCGGATCCTGGGTCGCGCGGCGAGGGCGGCGTCGACGGGGTAGAAGTCCGGGGCGATGCGGGCGACGAGTGGTCGGGCGGTCCACAAGGAGGTGAGGAAGATTGTTGCGACGGCGGCGTCGGTGAGGACTGGTTGGACGAAGTAGACGAAGGTGTTGCCGGTGGCGAGGGTGAAACTCGTTTTGATGGTCATGATCGCGAGGGTCAAGACGAGCAGCCCCGACACCGGCCGCTTGGTGGCCCATCGCCAGCACATCGCGGCGACCATCCAGGCGAGCGCGACGCTGACCGCGGTGTAGACGTTGATGATCACCAAGGTGGCCGCGAACAAGATGGCGGGGGTGACCACGGCGGTCGCGAGGCTGGTCGCCACGCGGGCGATCACCGCCTTGAGTTGTGGGCCAGCCGGCCGTAGCAGAACCGGGATCGCGGCCAGGTTCGGAGCTGGGATCGGAGCTCGGTTCGGTGCCCGGTCGGTGTCGAGGATTGCGGTCATTTTGCGGCCCGCCCTCCGGCTGACAACAGCCGGATGTCTGGGTGTACACCGAAAATGACGGAGCAAAAGCTCTTCGTGCTGGGAATCCTCGGCCCTCCTACCGTACTCCCCCAACCCGTGCCGTGCTGATCACCGCCAGCCGCCGGCATGACACCCACCCGAGCTGTCCGTGAAACCGTGTATCCGTCGCAATGTCGACCGCACGGAGGTGCCAGCGCAACTGGGCATAGACATCGGCACACCCGGCTCCCCGGGATCCGTCGAACCCCGCAGCGTCACTACCGGCGGGCGCCGACCCGCGACGATGGCGGTGCTGGCCATATACCCGACCGTGAGGCTGCGGCGCCGGGATCGGGGCTACGAGTTGGTGGGCCGGTCCGCCGCTGGGTCGGGTGGGGCATCGGTGTGGTCGGCGGCGATGTTGCGGTCGGTGTGTTCGGTCGAGACCGTTGGGGCGGCGGCGTCGACCCTGTGGCGTAGGTCCTTGACCTCTTTGCGCCGCCGGTAGCCGCGACCCGTTCCCTTCTTGAGTAGCCAGAGCCCCAGAATCAGCACGGCCGCCGTGGCGGCACCGGCGAAGTACACACCCGCCACGGTGACACCGAGGTCGGCGCCGAAGACCTCGAGGGTTGCGTCGTCGCCCGACGATGCGCCGACACCGAAGCCGAGCACCACGGCGGCGGCGATGAGGATGAGTCCGAGCACGGTCATGGGCTTGTGCCTCCCGGGAGCGTGGCGTGGACGGGCCGGCCCCGTCTGGTGTCGGTCTGTCGCCTCGGATCGGCCAGGGGTTGGCCGTTTCGACTTCAGTGTGCATCCGGCGGGCCTCCGTCACCAAGGGATGTCCACTCCACCCTGAGCCGGCCGCTCCCGGCCTGATCCTGGCGAGCAGGCCCGCGAATGACGCAGCTGCCGCCACGAGTCGGGGGTCGGGTGACACGCACGCGTCAGGCCTCGGCCTGTTCGTCGTGGAGACCGCCCCCGTGGTGTTCGTCAGCCGCTTTCTAGGCTGTCCGGCTGACCGGCTCCGAGCTCGCCGGGCGGGAGGGTCGCGACGTCGACGAGCTGGTCGCGGGCTCATTGGCCGGTAACGGTCGATCCTCGGCGTGCTATCGGTCGGCGGGCTGCGGAGATCGCCGGAGATCGGTGCCGACGTCGCGTAGGTGCCGCAGCACGTCGCGGTACGAGGAGTACGCGGAGACTTCTTGGTAGGCCACTGCGTTGCGCTCGCAGAACCGCCGGACCACGGGCTGCGCGCGGCGCAGGTTGGGTCGGGGCATGCTCGGGAACAGGTGATGCTCGATCTGGTAGTTCAGCCCTCCGAGCACGACGTCGACGACTGGTCCGCCGCGGATGTTGCGCGAGGTCAGCACCTGGCGCAGCAGCGGATCGCCGGCCTGCTGCGTGGACAGTGTCGGCATGCCCTTGTGGTTGGGCGCGAACGAGCAGCCGAGGTAGAGACCCAGCAGGCCCTGGTGAACCGCGACGAATACCAGGCCCTGCAACCAGCCCATGGTGGTGACCAGCAGCCCGGCGTAGGCGGTGAAGTGCACGGCCAGCAACACGAGTTCCGCGGCGCGGGCGCGTAGGCCGGGGCGGAGCACGGCGCGGACGCTCGACACGTGCAGGCTGAGCGCCTCGAACAGCAGCAGCGGGAAGAACAGCCACGCCTGGTGCCGCGTCAGCCAGGCGGCGGCACCACGTCGGCCCGCCGCGTGCTCGGCATCGTAGACCAGGACGCCCGGATGCACGTCCGGATCGGCGTCGAGGTCGTTGGGGTGAGCGTGGTGGGCGTTGTGCTTGTCGACCCACCAGCCGTAGCTGAGCCCGTTCAGCAGGTTTGCGTGGAACAGCCCGAGCACCCTACTCGGCCGGGCGCGTCGGGCCACCTGCCGGTGTCCAGTGTCGTGGCCGAAGAAGCCGATCTGTGCCGACACGACCGCGAACGCCGCCGCGATCATCATCAGCCACCACGAGTTGCGCAACAGCACCATCGCGGTCACGACCATCGCCAGGGCAAACAGGTTCGCGGTCAGCAAGCCGGCGTAGAACCCGGGCCGACGCTGCAGCAGGCCCAGCCGGCGGATCTCGCCGGCGAGCTCGGCATAGCGACTCAGGTCGCGGGCCAGCGGGGACGGCCGTTCAGTGATGGACATCTGTGGACTCCGACCGGTCGCGTCGTCGCCACCGGGGTCCAGGGCAGCCCAACACCGCCAGCCTACCGCCAGCCCGTCGGCCACGCTGAATCCGATGTTGACCGACGCGATGAGGATCAGCCCGAGAGCGTAGACGGTCGCCCGTGGCAGCCGCCAGGATCCAGGACCCGGCACGCCAGGACCGCGCGATCGGGCTCCAGACGCTGGCCGACCACGACCAGGCCGAGCTCATCCAGGCGGCAGAACGTGGTCAGGTCAGGGCAGCCGAAGGTAGCGTCAGGCACGTCGAGGTCTTCCGGGATGAGCGTGTAGGAGCCTCCATCCCCGGGAGACCTCGACACCTACCCCGGGACCGACGCGCCAGCCGCCATCCAACCAGCGACTACACCCTCAACTGTGAAGAGCCAGATTGGCCCCACCTACCGTGTGCGGCGACCGGTATCCGTCCAGCAGGTTGCATCCGAGCATTTAGCCTACTGGCTCATCGATCGTGGCAAGGCTACCTCGCGGCGGCGGCATCGCCATCAAGTTCGACTTGCCACTCGGAGTGATTCGGCCGGCGACGAAGTCGGACGTGACCCCATCCCCGAAGTACCGAAATGTCGCCATGCAAACGACTGAGCATCCTGTTGAGTTCAGGATCCCTCTTAACGCGGCGGAGAGCAGGCGAGGCTGTGAGATACACCCGTTCTGCAACGGATGTAAGTCGATCGAGATCGGCCTGCGTGGGGAGGAATTTGACGCCGCGAGCCCACGGCGTCAGAACGGCAACAGCTTCGGCTGCGACAAGCTCACTCCACATCCCGGCGTCGTGTGCGCCAGCTGACCCATGGTGTGGCACCTTAACGGCCGACGCCTGTATCGGAGGCTTGCAGTACTTCACCACCGCTTCCCAGCCGGCCTCTTCATTCGCAGAGTTCTCAAGATCCGCGCCGAGTAGTATCCCCAAGTTTGCATTCCGCACCCAGGCTGCCACTGATGCGCCGTTTGGGCCTTCGGGTGCCCGGTAACGTCGCGGAACATTGCTTCTAGCTTGCGTCGCAGCCTCTATCAGGCTCACTACGCTCCGCTCGAACGCGTCATCCGACGGCGATAGAGCGACGACACGGGGAGTATCGCCAGGGGGGACAGGATGCAAAGGGACGTTCGCCTTTGCCCAGATGATCTGCCTTCGATTCTCGCCGCAGATATGCAAGATCCTCCGGAACTCATCGACGCCAGACCCAAGTGCGCCCTGTGCTGCATGCTGTCCGACCACGAACGCAAGAATCTCCTTATTCCGAAGCGCGGAGGAACAGGAAACCCTTGCGGTCGGGCATGCGGCAACGACATCACTCAATCCGCGGATATGATCATCGTCCCAGTGGGTTGCGACTATTAGGCGAACAGCCTGGTGTGCGGCAAGGCCAAGGGATTCCAGGTAGCTCAGCGCTGCTGGCAGACGCGTATCTGGGTGAACGCATGAATCTATGACTGCCCATTCACCGTCGCCAAGGTGAATACAAATCGCCTCGCCGTATCCGCGCCCGAAGACAGAAAGTTCCAGTTCGTCAGGCTGGGGAGGACTCAGGTCAATCATCTACAGCCAGTACGCGGAGTAGCTCCTCGGCCTCCCGCTCGGAGCGCTCGCGTTGTGCACGTGTGGGAGGGGGAAGGCGCCGAAAGCGAATGAGAGAGACATTCGTCACCGTTCCGGCCTCGTTTCGAGCCCTACCAACTGTCCAGTAGAAGACCGCACCTCGTTGGACAAGAGGGCGGTCATCGTCATTTGCCAGGTCACCGAGGCTAAACTCAGTGACCTCGACATCCGAGTCATCCGGTGCGCCAGATGTCAGGCGCACAATCCGGCAGCTGAACGTGTCACCCTCGATGTCGTCAACGACGCCTTCCCACTGCCCCAATGG
>JBKPSJ010000406.1:0-4543 GCA_046765875.1 Actinomycetota bacterium | reverse complement strand
GGCCCAGACCGAGCGGCCGCACCACCTGGTCGGTGCCGGCCAGCACCGCCTTGATCAGGAAGGTGCGGCGCAACTCGTCCAGCTCGCCCAGCGCCTCGCCGGCGAACGACACGGCGAAACCGGCCCGGGCCGCCACGCCGGCGTTGATCGTGTCCGCCGCGAAATGGTCCTCGAGAACGATGTCGGCGCTGCGGACCTCGGGCAGCGCCGACACCGCGTCGTACGCGTCGGCCACCATCAGATACGCGAAGTTCGGCGCGCAGAAGTACGTCGGCAGCCGGAGCCGGACCTGAACGTCACCGGCGGCCGACACAATGCACGACGACACGAACCCGAGCGAGGTGATCGGCTCGTCGAGCTCCGGGTCCCGCACCGTGTCGAGCGCGGCAAGGACCCGGGACCGCTCCTCGACCACCGTCATTACTGCGTGACCAGCTTCGCGTCGTCCTGCGCGGCCGGCTCGGCATCCTTGAGCTGGAACTCGTCGGGAACCTTGATGTCGTACAGCTTCGCCGCGTTCAGCCCGAGGATCTTCTTCTTGCCCTCGACACCCAGCCGCGGGTAGTCGGAGAACTCCGGGTCGTCGGGGAAGTCCCAGTCGACGAAGCCCTCGACCTGCCACTTGGGTTCCCAGATCGCGTAGTCGCTGCCGAAGGTCATCTTGTCCTCGCCGACCCAGAACAACAGCTCGCCCATCACCTTGGCGAAGAACCTCGGCCGGGCGTGCATCAGGCCACCGATCACCACCGCGAGGCCGGCGTACACGTTGGGCTCCTGCGTCGCCATGAAGCAGAAGTCCTCGATCCGCGGCAGGCCGACGTGCTCCACGATGAAGTTGAGCTCCGGGAAGTCGGTCGCGGCGTGGTCGATGTCGGCGACGTCGAACGCGTCCTTGTCCAGCGGCCAGATGGTCGGGCCCTTGTGGACGTGGATGTTCTTGATCCCGAACTCCTGGGCCTTCTCCAGGAAGCGGTACGCCGCGGGGTCGGTGAGCTTGTAGCCGCGCGACCCGGCGTTCCACTCGGCGGTGTAGAGCTTGACGCCGCGGGAACCGTACCGGTCGACGTTGCGCTTCAGCTCCTCGATCCCGGCGTCGCCGTCACGCGGATCGAACCGGGTGTTGTGGACGAACATGCCCGGGTGCTTCTCACCCAGCGCGGCGTTGCGTTCGGTTGTGTTGAATCCTTCCTTGTACCACTCCTTAAGGTACGTCGGCTGGAACACCGCCACGTCGACGTAGCCGTCCTCGAAGACGTCCTTCATCAGGTCGTCCTCGGAGTACTTCATGAACTTCTCGATGGGCCAGTGCGTCTCCTTCGGCGCGAGGCCCATGTAGGCGTGGAAGCACTCGATCCACCCTTTGGCGTACTGCTCGGCACCCGGTACCCAGTTGTCCGGCGCCGCGTTCCAGAAGTGCATGTGGCTGTCGACCACGAAGTACTTCTCGCCGTTCTTCTCGTACACGAGGTCCTCCCTACTCGGGCTGTATGTACTACTTGGATGCGACCAGGTCGAAGCCGAGGTACTCGGCGGCGTCCTCCGGATTGGCGAACATGATGGTGCGGTCGTCGAGGTGGACCATCCGGCCGTAGTGGGTCGACATGTTCTCCTCGAACTCGGCTTGGTCGAAGTACCCCGGTTCCTCGCCGAGCGCCTCGGAGACGTCGTCGTAGACGACGTCCATCCGCCCGATCGCGTCGACGCGGATCATGGACGGCAGCGGCGTCACGGCGACGTTGTCGAACTGCCGCATGTGGTCGGCGACCACCACGCCGACCTGGTTGTTCATCAAAGTGAAGCCGCACTTGTTCGATGCGGTGTTGTCGGACCTGAACGGGCTCTCGACGACGGCTTTCAGCGTGGTCACTGTGACAACTCCTTCGGCGTGCTGAGGTTGAGTTCGGTCACGATGTCGGCGAAACGGCTCTTGGCCCGGTCCAGGCCGTCCTCGAACCGCCACGGCTTGGCATCGGACTGCGACCACAGCGGCTGCAGCGTGCGCGCGGCGGCGATGGCACGAGGCACCCAGGCCGACAGCCAGCCCTGCATGATCTCCTTGTTGTGGTCGGCGAACTCGCGGTCGTTGGTGAGCAGCTCGAACATCGCTTTGGTGTAGCGCAGGTCGCGTTCGGCGAAGTCGTACTCGGCGGCGCCGATCACTGTCGGAGTGACCCAGTCGCCGTTGCGGGGCGACGCCTGCTGGACCAGCTGACTGCGGAACAGCTCGCCGACCAGCGGCTCGAACACCACGTTGGCCGCGAAGATCGCCTCACACCAGTCGTCGATGCCGGTCAGTGCCTCGGCGACCTCGCGTACGCCCTGCCAGGCCGGGTCCTCGTTCCAGGTGCTCAGATGCGCGGTGCCGTCGAAGCCGTCGATCTCCTCGCTCAGCGTCAGGTTGTACAGCGCCAGGTCCTGCGCCGCGCGGATCCGGTGCATGCTGTTCACCGAGATCGCGTTGTTGTGCATATTGGTCGGCGCCCGCCGGTTCGCGTTCGCGAACAGGTAGAGACCGAGACCGTGGTCGACGTGCATCCAGGCCCCGACGTGCTGCTCGACGAAGCGCACCCAGTTGGCGTTCCACTGCTCGAAGGCCTTGGACTGCCGGGCCGCCTCGACGTTCTGGGTCACCTGGCGTACGACGTTGGAGTTGTACCGGTAGAGGGTGAGTTCCCACTCCTCGTTCGGGTCGCGGAACTCGTGCCAGCCGTGCGCCGGCCAGGAGAAGTCCTTGGGCAGGCCGCCCGACCCTGGTCCGCGCTCGGGCTCGGGGTTGTCCTGCCCCCACGCCTTGAGCACCGTCCAGTCCAGCGGGTAGCCGCCGACGCCGTTGGAGAACCCGTACAGCCAGCCCTGGCTCAGGTAGTGCCGCGGGTCCGGCTGCACCTCGACGGTTACGTCCTCGTAGTGGGTCTGCTTGCGCTTCTGCGGGACGTAGTAGTTGTACCGGCGCGCACTCGAGTCCGGGAACTCCTTGGCACCGGCTTCAGCATCGGTGAATGCCGGCTTGGGAACACTCCGTTCCTGCCTGGCATCTGGTGTCGTCGTCATCTGCTCTCCGCCTCCAGCACCTTCGGGTCGCCGGCGTCGCCGGTCGTAGTGAACTTGTCGTAGTAGATGCGCTTCTCCGGTACGCCGAGCCGCTCGAGCAGCGGGATCGCGGCCTCGACCATCGGCGGCGGACCGCACACGTACGCGTCGGTGCGGGCCAGGTCGCTTACGTGCCGGGCGACGACGTCGGTGATCAGGCCGACCTCGCCGTCCCAGTCGTCGTCGGGTCCCGGCTCGGACAGCGCAGGCACGAACCTGAACCGCGGCAACGTCGCGGCCAGCTCGGCCATCTCTTCGGTGAAGCACAGGTCGCGCTTGCCACGCGCGCCGTAGAAGAACGTCGTCGGCCGGTCGATGCCGCGTTCGGCCATCGACCGCAGCAGCGCGAGGATGGGAGCCATCCCGGCGCCGCCGCCGAGGAAGATCAGCTCGTTGTCCGGCGCGTCGCGCAATGTGAACACACCGAACGGACCTGTCAGCTCCAGCCGGTCCCCCACCGTGAGCCGCTGGTCCAGGTACTCCGAGAACACCCCGCCCGGGTAGATCCTGATCACGAACTCGAGCAGTCCGCCCTCGCGGCTGGTGGTGTTCGCCATCGAGAACGAGCGGGTGTGTTCCGAACCCGGAACGGAGATGTCGACGTACTGGCCCGGGAAGAACTTCAGCTCACCGGGCTCGATCAGCCGCAGCACCAGGTGCCGCATATCGTGCGTGACCGGATCCTTCGACACCACCTCGGCGACCGCCTCTTGGATCGGCAGTCCCGACCGGATCATGTCCTCGTCGTAATTGAGCAGTTCGATCGTCACGTCTTCGTACGGGTGCGCCCGGCACAGCAGGGTGTAACCCTCGTCGAGCTCGTACTCGGGCAGCGCGAAGGTCGAGTAGCGGTCCAGTTCGATGTCGTCACCGTCGAGGACGAACGACTTGCACGACGAACACTGGCCCTCCTTGCAGCCGTGCATGAGCATCACGCCCTGCTCGGCCGCGGCGCGCAGGATCGTCTGGTCCTCGTCGACCTCGATCTCGATGCCGACCGGTTCGAACCGGACGACGTGCTTCTCGCCCATGGCGCTCCCTGGGTCCTACCTTGGGTGTGCCGACCCGGGAGTGGGAGGACTCTGCCGGTCCTCCCACCCGTCTCCGTCGTTGCGTTGCGACTCGGCTGTTTCGGCTACTCGGCCGGCGCCCGGCCGGCCGGACCGCCGCGCACGTAGCGGGCCGCGAAGGCGTTCCGCTCGTCGTCGGTCATCTCGTTGAGCAGGACGTTCGGGCTCGCCAGCGGTGGGCAGCGGCGCAGATGGTCCAGCGTCCACATCTTCTTCTGGTCGCCCAGTTGCAGATGCGGCTGTGCGACCATCGTGTTGCCGTCGTCGCGGACGTACCCCATGTCGGTGATCACGTCGGCCCAGTTCCAGCCGTGGTAGAGCGTCTCCCACTCGCGCAGGCCGATGAGCTTGCCCATGTTCGGCGTCTCGCGGCCCTCGTACGT
>JBKPSJ010000405.1:0-11170 GCA_046765875.1 Actinomycetota bacterium | reverse complement strand
GCACACGCCGGGCACGCCTTCAGCGCCTGCTGAACGATCGCGACGACCGTGCTCATCGCGTCGGCGATCGCCGGCTGGACCGCGGGCGCGCTCGTCTTGGACAGGTCGAGCAGCCGGGTCCGCGCCTCCACGGCGAAGTCGTAGATGTCCTGGATCGCGGATGCGTCGTTGTCGGACTGGTACGAGGCCACCAGGTGGTCGGCACCCGACTGGGCCTGGGTGGAGAAGTCGTGCAGCGTGTCGCTGATCGTCGCGGCCGGCGCGTTGCGGGCGGTCAGCGTTTCGGCCTCGGTGAGCCGGGCCAGTGCGTGGGAGAGGTCGCGGCGACCGCGGGAGTCATCGGTCACACTGACCTCGGACGCGATGTTCTCCAGACCGCGCTTGAGCGCGTAGAGCGGGTCGCCCGGCATCGCCTGCTGTGCGGCCGCGGCCGAGCCGATGCCGCCGGCCAGGATTGCGACCGCCGCGGCGCTCGCGATCAGCTTGCCGCGGCGACGCCGCCGGGCCTGCAGCGGCGTCGGATCGATCAGTTCGGTGTCAGCGCCATTGCCATCGCCGTCGCCGTCGCCATCGTCAACGTCCGGCGGCGTTGCGGCGATGCCGGCCTCGGCCTCGTCGATCAGCCGCTGACGCAGCGAGGCGGAGAACTCCGGGCGTGGCTCGACCGCGCCGGCTTCGCGCATCGCCTCGACGAGTTGCATGGCCTCGGCGAACTCCGGGTCCTGGACAGGGTTCGGCGACGGCGCGGCACCGTCGGTCAGGCGCGCGAACTCCTCCGCGCGTCTGCGAACCTGGTTCAGGTCAGACATGGTTCCCCGGTCTCCTCACACAGCGGGCAGGATCGCCGCCCGATCTCACCAGCAAAACGATGCAGAGATCCGCTGAGTTACGCACCGTCGTCGTCATCGCAGCTCCCTTGGGATCACCTTCGCGAGCTGGCGTACCGCCCGGAGCTGAAGCTGTTTGATCGCACCCTCGGATTTGTCCATCGCCTTGGCGGTCTCGGCGATCGACATGCCCGCGAAGAACCGCATCGTCAGGCAGTCGCGCTGCTCGGCCGGCAGCTCGCCGACGGCCCGGCGTACGGCGTCGGCGGTGAGCGCGGTGAGCACGTCGAGCTCCGGTCCGTGGGTGCTGCTGTCGTGCGTCTCGATCTCGTCGGTCGGCGACTCCAGCCGGACCCGGCCGGACTTGAAATGGTCGGTGATCAGATTGCGCGCGATGGTCATCAGCCAGGCTCCGAAGTCGCGGCCCTGCCAGCGGAACGAGTCCAGCGCCCGCAAGGCCCGCAGGAACGTCTCACTGGTCAGGTCCTCGGCCAGTGCGACCGAGCCGACCCTGGCGTAGATGAAGCGGTACACGGCGGAGCCGTACTCGTCGTACAACAGCCCAAAGGCCTCGGTGTCGCCGGACTGTGCCCTGTCGACGAGTTCAGCTCGACGGCTGGCGGCAGGGTGGTCACCCGCCGTCACCGACGCTGCGCGGTCAGCGGGCATGCCGCCGTATCGCCACCGCGGCAGAAACAGCCCCCACCACGGTCCCCGTTACTCCGGCGGTCAGCAGACCCGCGCGGGCCGCCTTACGTCCGGTGCGATAGTCGCGTACCCGCCAGCCGTTCGCCTCGGCGTGGCGCCTGAGTTTGCGTTCTGGATTGATCGCGCACGGGTGACCGACCAGCTCGAGCATGGGCAGGTCGTTCGCGGAGTCGGAGTACGCCGAGCAGCGAGAAAGGTCCAGTTCCTCCCGTTCAGCCAGTGCGCGCACCGCCTCGGCCTTCGCCGGGCCATGCAGGATGTCGCCGACAAGCCGGCCCGTATACACCCCGTCCACCTGCTCGGCAACCGTACCGAGTGCGCCGGTCAGTCCTAGCCGACGCGCCAGCAGGGTGGCAACCTCGACCGGTGCCGCGGTCACCACCCAGACGCGTTCGCCGGCGTCGAGGTGCATCTGGGCGAGCGCCCTGGTGCCGGGCCAGATCCGGTCGGCCATCAGCTCGTCGAAGATCTCCTCCATCAGGATCCGGACCTCGCTGACCCGGTGCCCGGCGATGAAGGACAGCGCGGCGGCACGGGCCTCGGCCACCGACCCCGGCGTCTCGCCGCGCATCCGGAACCGGACCTGGGCGACCGCCTTCGAGGCGATCTCGCGCTTGGTGAAGAACCGGCGCCGATACAGCCCGCGGGCGAGGTGGAACACCGCTGCTCCCTGCAGCATCGTGTTGTCCACGTCGAAGAACGCGGCACTGTGCGCCTCGGGCGGCGGCGTCAGAGCGGCTTCCAACTCGGCCGCAGCCGCGGATGCCTCCCCCGCGAGCACTGACCGGGCTCGCAAGTCGCGCGTCGACGGGCGGGTCATGGATCTAACCTAGAACGTTCCAAGTGCGACCTTTCGTGTGCGCAGAACTACTTCGTGTCGGCATGGCGGGGGCCGTGAGGCCGTCCTGGCCACGTGACAGACTCGACCCGTGAACGCCAATTTCGCCGATCTCGTACGTGCCACCGCGCAACGTTATGCCGATCGAGCGGCCGCCGTCGATGGGGAGCGGCGGTTGACATGGCAGGAACTGGATCGGGCGGTCGACCGGGTCGCACGGGGGTTCGTATCGGCCGGACTGGTGCCCGGGTACCGGGTGATACTGCTGCTGCCGAACGGGCTGGACTTCGTCACGACGTACCTGGGCTGCCTGCGGGCCGGCCTGGTCGCCGTACCGCTGAACACCGGATTGACGGCCCGCGAGGTGGCCGGGGTGCTCACGCACAGCGGCGCCCGGCTGGTGGTGGCCACCGACGACCTCGCCGACAAGGTGCACGACGAGGGGATGCGTGTGGTCCGGCCGGGCGAGCTGACCGGCGACGCGTTGCTGGCCACTCGACCGGACCCTGAGGCGCTGGCACTGCTGTTGTATACGGCCGGCACCAGCGGTGAGCCGCGCGCGGCAATGCTCACACACCGGGCGCTGCTGGCCAACGTCGACCACCTGGTCCGGCTGGCCGAGCGTGACCCCGAGCTGGCGCTGGGTCCCGATGACGTCGTGCTCGGGGTGCTGCCGCTGTTCCACGTCTTCGGGCTGAACGCGGTGCTCGGCTGGGTCTGCGCCACCGGTGCGAGCCTGGTGCTGCAGGAGCGGTTCGACGCCGACGGCACGCTGGCGCTGATCCGCGAGTGCGGGGTCACGCGGCTGCCGCTGGCGCCGCCGGCGCTGGTGGCCTGGCTCGGCCGCGACGACCTGGCCGAGGCGATGAAGTCGGTCCGTACGGTGCTCACCGGCGCATCGGCTCTGGACCGCGGGGTGGCCGAACGGTTCCGCGAACGGTCCGGGCTGCCGGTGCACCAGGGGTACGGGCTGACCGAGGCGGCCCCAGGCGTGACCACGACTCTCGGTACCGGCCACCCGCCGCCCGGATCGGTCGGACGGCCGCTGCCCGGAGTCGAGGTCAGGATCGCCGATGAGCAGGGCGACGATGTCGAGGGCGACGATCCCGGCGAGATCCAGGTCCGCGGCGCGAACCTGTTCAGCGGCTACTGGCCCGACGGCGCCGAGCGTCCCGACGAGGACGGCTGGTACCGGACCGGAGACCTCGGCTACTTCGACGCCGCCGGTGACCTGTATGTGGTGGACCGGCTGCGCGAGCTGATCATCGTGTCGGGCTTCAACGTGTTCCCGGTCGAGATCGAGGAGGTGCTGACCTCTGCGCCGGACGTCCGCGAGGCCGCGGTGATCGGCATTCCGTCCGACGAGACCGGCGAGGCGGTCAAGGCTTTCGTGGTCCCCACGGCCGGTGCCGTTCTGGATACCGAAGAGCTGGGCCGGTACGCCGAGGAGCGGCTGGCGCCATTCAAGTGCCCGGCCGAGATCGAACTGGTAGATCGCCTCCCGCACTCGATCACCGGCAAGGTCGCCAAGGGCCGGCTGCGGGACGGCATACCGTGACGGACCGGGTCACGCTGTACGGCAAACCGGGTTGTCACCTGTGTGACGACGCGCGGGCGATCGTCGACGCGGTGTGCGCCGAACTCGGGGTCGGCTGGACCGAGATCGACATCACACAGGACCCTGCACTGGTCCGCGAGTACGGCGAGCAGATCCCGGTCACGTTCGTGGACGGACGCCGGCACGACTTCTGGCGGGTCGACCCGGCTCGGTTGCGCAAAGCATTGGTGGGGCCGGAGTGACGGTAGTCACCCGTGAGACGCTCGATTTTGTTCTCACGTTCACAAACTCCTAGAGTGGGTGCGCCGCCGGCAGCCCGGACGCGGCGGCCAAGGTCCTGATGTATCCCGAGGTCCAGGAGAGCCGTGACATCCGCACGAAGCCGCCGAGCCGGTACGCCCACGCGAACCGACCGCGGCATCCCGGAGGCGACCGTCGCTCGCCTACCGGTCTACCTACGAGCACTCACCGCGCTCTCCGACGACGGCATCGCCACCGCATCGAGTGAGGACCTCGCCACCGCCGCCGGGGTGAACTCGGCCAAGCTGCGCAAGGACCTGTCGTACCTCGGTTCGTACGGCACCCGCGGGGTCGGGTACGACGTGGAGTACCTGCGCTACCAGATCGCCCGCGAGATCGGCGTCACCCAGGACTGGGCCGTCGTGATCGTCGGGATCGGCAACCTCGGTCACGCGCTGGCGAACTACTCCGGCTTCGGCACCCGCGGCTTCCGCGTGGTCGCGCTGCTGGACGCGGACCCACGGCTGATCGGCGAGCAGATCGGCGACCTGGTCGTCCGCGACTTCGCCGAACTCGACGACATCGTGGCCGCGGAGAACGTAGCGATCGGCGTGATCACCACCCCGGCCGGCCCGGCGCAGGACGTCTGCGACCGGCTGATCGCGGCCGGCGTGACCAGCATCCTGAACTTCGCGCCGGTGGTGCTCGCGGTGCCCGACGGCGTCGACATCCGCAAGGTGGACCTCTCGATCGAGTTGCAGATCCTCGCGTACCACGAGCAGCGCAAGTCCGGCGAGGCCGCCGTCGCCGAACTGCCCGAACTCGCCGACCTGCCGAGCGTTCGGGGGGTGGGCGCGTGAGTGAGCTCCGCGAGCGAACCAAGGGCCACAGTGTTCCCAGCTCAGGCGCGACACGAGCGAAGCGAGGTCGCATATGAGCTATCTCGTGGTCGGGGTTTCGTACCGCAGCGCCGATCTGGAGCTGCTCGAGCGGGTCGCCGTGGACGGCGACGCGGCGACCAAGCTCGCGCTGGCTGTGCAGAACGCGGCGGCAGTGGCCGAGTCCGCGGTGGTCGCCACCTGCAACCGCACCGAGGTGTACGCCGACGTCGAGCGGTTCCACGCCGGCATGGACGAGGTCACCGCGGTGCTCGCGGACCTCACCGGCGTACCGCTGCTGGATCTGGCCCAGCACCTCTATGTGCACTTCGAGGAGGGCGCGGTAGCGCATCTGTTCCAGGTCGCGGTCGGGCTGGACTCGATGGTGATCGGCGAGAGCCAGATCCTCGGCCAGGTCAAGGAGGCGCTGCGGATCGGGCAGGACCTGGGGACGGTCGGGTCGGCGCTCAACCCGCTGTTCCAGCACGCGCTGCGGGTCGGCAAGCGGGCCCGGACCGAGACCGGGATCGACGCGGCCGGGCGGTCGGTGGTCAGCACCGGACTGGACGCGGTCGCCGCGCCGCTCGGTGGGCTGGCCGGCCGCAGCGCGCTGGTCGTGGGGGCCGGCTCGATGGCCTCGCTGGCTGCGCAGACGCTGCAGGCCGCGGGCGCCGCGCCGGTGGTGATCGCGAACCGGAACCTGGACCGCGCCGAGTCGCTGGCCGCCCGGATCGGCGGTACGGCGATACCACTCGACGCCGTCGGGTCGGCACTGACCGAGGCGGATGTGCTGGTCAGCTGTACCGGCGCGCGCGGCATCGTCATCACCGAGGAGTCCATCCGTAGTTCCACCAAGGGCCGGCCGTTCGGCGTACTCGACATCGCATTGCCGCACGACGTGGACCCGGCGGTACGACGACTCGAGGGCGTGACGCTGGTGACGCTGGCCGACCTGGCCGGCACCGCGGGCGGCACCGAGGACGACATCGTGGCGGTCCGGCGGATCGTCTCCGACGAGGTCGCAGGCTTCGGGGCCACCCGGCGCGCTGCGTCGGTGGCGCCGACCGTAGTCGCCCTGCGGCAGATGGCCAGCGATCTGGTCGACGCCGAGCTGGCCCGGCTGGAGCGCCGGCTGCCCGGGCTGGACGGCGTCCAGCGCGAGGAGGTCGAGCAGACCATCCGGCGGGTGGTCGACAAGGTGCTGCACACGCCGACGGTGCGGGTCAAGGAACTGGCCGCGGACCCGGGCGGCCCGACGTACGCCGAGGCGCTGCGAGAGCTGTTCGCGCTGGACCAGGCGGCGGTTGACGCGGTCACCGCCCCGATCAAGTCCGAGCCGGGCAGCGACGGGGAAAGGGGGGAGCAGTGACCGGGCCAGTTACCAGGCCAGTGATCAGGCTCGGGACGCGACGCTCCAAGCTGGCGACGGCGCAGGCCGAGGCCGTGGCCGGGGCGCTGCGCGAGCGCGGGCACGAGGTCGAGCTGGTGCCGATCGTGACCACCGGCGACACCAACCGTGCGCCGCTGGAGCGGATCGGCGGCACCGGCGTGTTCGTCAGCGCGCTGCGCGACGCGCTGGTGGACGACACCATCGACGTCGCAGTGCATTCGCTCAAGGACTTGCCGACCGCGCCGGTCGGCGAACTGGTGATCGCGGCGATCCCGCCGCGCGAGGATCCGCGCGACGTGCTGATCGCACGCGACAAGCTGACCCTCGGCGAACTGATGCCGGGGGCAACGATCGGCACCGGTTCGCCGCGCCGGGTGGCGCAGCTCGAGGCGCTCGGCCTCGGTTTGGAACTGACCGGGATCCGGGGCAACGTGGACACCCGGATCGCGCTGGTCGCCGACGGCAAACTGGACGCCGTGGTGCTCGCCCGGGCGGGCCTGGCCCGGCTCGGGCGGCTCGACGAGGTGACCGAGGTGCTCGACCCGATCCAGGTCCTGCCGGCCCCCGGGCAGGGTGCGCTGGCGGTCGAGTGCCGCAGCAACGACACCGCGACGATCGAGGCGGTCGCGGTGCTGGACGACCCGGCGACCCGGGCGGCCGTGGTGGCCGAGCGGACGCTGCTGGCCACACTCGAGGCCGGCTGTACCGCGCCGGTCGGCGCACTGGCCGAGGTGGTCGACGGGGACGACGGGCCGGAGTTGTGGCTGCGCGCCGCGCTCGGCACCGACAGTGGTGTCCGGCGGCTGTCCCGGAACGGATCGCCGGACGAGCCGGCCGCACTGGGCCGGGCACTGGCCGGCGATCTGCTGGAGCAGATATGAGCCCAGCCACGAAGAAGGCTGCAACGCCGCAGCCGAGGACGAAGACGCAGAAGACGAGCACGACCGTGAGCAAGACCGACCGCAGGACGAGGGCGAAGGCGACAGCAACCGTGAGCAGCGCGAAGACTAGGGCCGGCAAGACGACCCCAGCGAAGGTACAGCCGAAGGCGACCGCGAGGGCCAGACAGTCCAAGCCGCTCGGGCACGTCACCTTCGTGGGTGTCGGGCCGGGTGATCCCTCGCTGCTTACCCTGGCCGGCCGGGACGCGCTCGCGTCCGCCGACGCGGTGATCGTCGAGGGCCCGCAGCACGACCCGTTTCTGGCCTACTGCCGGCCCGGCGTCGAGGTCGTCGACGGCTCGGGCGCCGAGGGCAGCCGGGCGCTGCGTACCGCGGCCCGGGCCCGGGTGGTGGTGAAGACCGCGAAGTCGGCGGCGAACGTGGTCCGGCTGCTGACCGGCGACCCGTTCACGTTCACCACCGGCGCCGAGGAGGCCGCCGCCTGCCGCAAGGCAGGGATCGCGTTCAACGTGGTGCCGGGGATCAGCGAACTGACCGCGGTCCCGTCGTACGCCGGTATCCCGCTGACCCTGAAGGGTGACCGCGAGGTCACCGTGCTGGACCTGGCCGAGGCCAGGCTGGACTTCGACGGCGTCGGGCCGAGGCACACGGTGGTGCTGCTGAACGCGACCGAGGTGCTCCGCGACGCGGTCAAGGCGCTGGTCCAGCAGGGCTTCGACCCGGCCACTCCGGTCGCGGTCACCAGCGGCGGTACGACGACCGCGCAGGCCAGTGTCGTCGGCACCCTGGACACGATCGTGGCCGACCTGCGCAGCGCGAAGATGCTGCCGGGCACGGACGCCGTGGTGACGGTCGGCGCGGTGGTCCAGCAGCGCGAGCAGCTGAGCTGGTTCGAGACCAAGCCGCTGTTCGGCTGGCGGATCCTGGTCCCGAGGACCAAGGACCAGGCCGGTCCGCTGATGGAGCGGCTGCGCCGGTACGGTGCGATGCCGGAGGAGGTCCCGACCATCTCGGTGGAGCCGCCGCGCAACCCGCAGCAGATGGACAAGGCGATCCGCGGTCTGGTCGAGGGCCGGTACGAGTGGGTCGCGTTCACCTCGGTCAACGCGGTCAAGGCGGTACGGGAGAAGTTCGACGAGTACGGCCTGGACGCCCGCGCCTTCTCCGGGCTGAAGATCGCGGCGGTCGGCGACAAGACCGCCGAGGCGATCGTTGCCTGGGGCATCAAGCCGGACCTGACGCCGTCGGGTGAGCAGTCCGCGCGTGGTCTGGTCGACGACTGGCCGCCGTACGACGAGCTGCTGGACCCGATCAACCGGGTGTTCCTGCCGCGTGCCGACATCGCCACCGAGACGCTGGTGGCCGGGCTGACCGACCTGGGCTGGGAGGTCGACGACGTCACGGCGTACCGGACCGTTCGGGCCGCGCCGCCGCCGGCGCCGACCCGGGAGGCGATCAAGACCGGCAAGTTCGACGCGGTGGTGTTCACCTCGTCATCGACGGTGCGCAACCTGGTCGGGATCGCCGGCAAGCCGCACGCCTCGACGGTGATCGCGGTGATCGGCCCGGCGACGATGAAGACCGCCGAGGAGCACGGGCTGCGGGTGGATGCGATGGCGGACACGCCGTCGGCCGAGGAGCTCGCCGACGCGCTGGCACGGTTCGGCGCCGACCGGCGGGAGGCCCTCGTCGAGGCCGGCGAGCCGGTCACCCGGCCGTCCGAGCGCCGCACCTCGCGCCGCAAGAGCTAGCGCGCGTCTCCCGGTCCCTGGCGTGGTGCGCGGTGCCCGCCGAGCACCTGCTCCCGACTGCCAGGGACCGGGAGACGCGCGCTAGGCTCACCGACATGCCAGGGTTTCCTGCCAGCCGTCCGCGCCGGTTGCGGTCCAGCCAGGCGGTACGCCGCCTGGTCGCCGAGACCGTACTCGAGCCCCGTCAGCTGGTCTTGCCGCTGTTCATCCGCGAGGGTGCCGACTCCCCGGTGCCGGTCGCGTCGATGCCCGGCGTGGTCCAGCACACCCGTGACACCGCGCGGAAGGCGGTCGCCGAGGCCGCCTCGCTCGGGCTCGGCGGTGTGATGCTGTTCGGCGTACCCGAGCACAAGGACGCCACCGGGTCGGGCGCCCTCCATCCGGACGGCATTCTCAACGCGTCGATCCGGGATGCGGTCGCCGAGGCCGGCAACGAGCTGCTGGTGATGGCGGACCTTTGCTTGGACGAGTTCACCGACCACGGCCACTGCGGTGTGCTCGACTCCTCGGGCCGGGTGGACAACGACGCGACGCTGAAGATCTATGCGGAGATGGGTGTCGCGCAGGCTTCGGCCGGTGCGCATGTCGTCGGGCCGAGCGGGATGATGGACGGCCAGGTCGGCGTGGTCCGGGCCGCGCTGGACGCCGCCGGGCACCAGGACACGGTGATCCTCGCGTACGCCGTGAAGTACTCGTCGGCGTTCTACGGCCCATTCCGCGAGGCCGTGGCGTCGTCGCTGACCGGCGACCGCAAGACGTACCAGCAGGACCCGCCGAACCGCCGGGAGGCGCTGCGCGAGGTCCGCCTGGACGTCGAGGAGGGCGCCGACATCGTCATGGTCAAGCCGGCGCTGAGCTATCTCGACGTAGTCCGCGAGGTCCGCGACGCGGTCGACGTTCCGGTGGCGGCGTACAACATCTCCGGCGAATACGCGATGATCGAGGCGGCCGCGGCGAACGGCTGGATCGACCGCGAGCGTGCGATCGCGGAGGTGCTGACCTCGATCCGTCGGGCCGGTGCCGACATCATCCTCACCTACTGGGCGAGCGAGGCCGCGCGGCGGCTGTGAACGTCAGGTTACGGCGCGCGTGTCGTACCGGCACAGACGTCGTGATTGACCGAGGCTTGGTCCCGACACATTGAGGTGGAGGGAATCAGACCTGTGTTGAGGCGTACTCAGTTGTTCGGTGGAAAGGCCCGGATCACGTTCGCGCTGCCGGCGGACAATCCGGACGGGGTGGTCAGCGTGGTCGGCGACTTCAACCGGTGGCGGCCGGGGGAGCACGAGCTGGTACGCCGTCGCAACGGCATCCGCACGGTCTCGGTGATCCTGCCGCCGGGCGCGCACCGGTTCCGCTATCTGGCCACCGGCGGCGTCTGGTTCGACGACGACGCGGTCGAGCGCGCCGACGGCGCGGGGATAGTCCACATCTGACTCGCCGGGTTGTGCCGGACGATCCGATACTGGAGTCACCCCGGCAAGTACCTCCATCCGGTACGGACCCGTGGCGGCGAGCTGGTCGCGATCTACCGGCCGCACGCTGGGCGGACGAGCTCGCCACCTTCAGCGAGCTCGGCGCGCCTTGGTCGCTGGCAGGCTAGCAACAGGGTGGCGGGAAGCAGGCGCATCCGGACTCCTCGTGGCGGCTGGGGATATCCCTAGCCAGCTTGGGTCGCGTATGTGACGAAAGTGGCTGGTGTGGACGGCTGGCCGCGCCTGCGAGGCCGAGTCGGGCGTGCCAGCGTGTGGGTTCGCTCGTCTTGTTGTGGCTTCCTGCGGCGTTATGCAGCGTCCCGACCCACAGCAATGTGCGGGAACCTTCGATACCGCCGGCACGGCACGTGGGCGGCCTAACGCCACGGACATCAGACCCTGGGCCTGCTGCCAGATCAGCCACTTTCGTAACAGGTCTTAGCCGCTCAATGATCGGAGCTGTTCGTCAAATGCCCAATGCAACATTTCCGCGCAAGATCTAGACCACATATCTCACGGTCTGTGCATCGAGCCACATTCGTAGCCCGCCGTACATCCAGATGTCACCTGCATACTCCTGACCCCGCCGCACGAGGGGAGTCG
>JBKPSJ010000404.1:0-9747 GCA_046765875.1 Actinomycetota bacterium | reverse complement strand
GGCCAGTGAGAGTGTCGACGGATCGATCAGCGGGGGGAAGTCACGGGTGGCGTCGTGCACACCGGCCAACGTAGCGCGATCGCGGACCGGACCTCGTGCGAGGATCTGCGCCATGAGCATCCACATCGCCGCCGAAAAGGGACAGATCGCGCCCCGCGTACTGTTCCCCGGCGACCCTGCCCGCGCCAAATGGATCGCGGAGACCTTCCTGACCGACGCCAAGTGCTACACCGAGATCCGCAACATGTGGGGATTCACCGGTACGTACAAGGGCCAGCGGGTCTCCGTCCAGGGCTCCGGGATGGGCCAGCCCTCGGCATCGATCTACGCTCACGAACTGTTCGCCGAGTACGACGTACAGACGCTGATCCGGGTGGGGACCTGCGGCGCGCTGACCGAGGCCGTCAAGCTGCGCGACGTGATCATAGCGATGTCGGCGAGCACCGACTCGCAGATGAACTACCACCGGTTCCAGGGCATCCACTACGCGCCGACCGCCGACTTCGCGTTGCTTCGCAAGGCGGTCGAGTCCGCCGAGGCGGCCGGGTTCACCCCGCACGTCGGGCAGGTCTTCTCCGGCGACGTGTTCTACAACGACCGGCCGGACCTGGTCTCGCGGACCGCGGAGTACGGCGTGCTCGGGGTCGAGATGGAGGCGGCGGCGCTGTATACGCTCGCGGCCAAGTTCGGCCGTCGCGCGCTGGGCATCATGACCGTATCGGATCATCTGGTCACCGGCGAGGCGACCACGGCCGAGGAACGCCAGTCGACGTTCTCGGAGATGATCACGATCGCTCTCGACACCGCGATCGGGGTGCCCGCGTGAGACCGACATTCCGGTGCGCCGCCGTGCTGGCGGCGCTGGTCCTCGCCGCGACCGGTTGCGGAGGCGGCGGCAAGGACGACGACGCGAAGACATCTGATCAACCCGCGGCGCTGAGCAGCGTGCCGCCGGACGCGCCGTCGAGTTCGGCGCCGACCGCGAGCAGCACCAAAGCCGTCATGTCGCATCTGAACCAGCTCAGCACGTCCGGGGCGGTCGCCGCGCTCAAGGGAACCGGCTTCACGTGTGGCATCGATGTCGCGTACGCGATCTGCAAGTCCGGGACGGTCGAGGTGTGGCTGCTGCTCGGCGACCACAAGCGGTTCCCGGTGGTGTCGCTGCACTCGAACGGCCCGGTCGGCGCCTCGCGTTCCGCGATCGGCGCGCAGCTGACCAAGGTGTTGCGCACGGTGCACGTGAACGAGGTCAACCAGGTCGACGAGTGGTACCAGCGGCAGGAAGGCGTTCCGACGGCGCAGGAAACCATCGGCGACTGGAAGGTCGCGCTGTCGGCAGAAGAGGGTTCTGACTCACCCGGTGTCCATCTGACCCTCAACGACAAGCGCTGCAAGCAGAAGTGCCAGGCGGAATGAGCTAGCTGCCCGTCGCGACGGCGCCTCCCGCTGCGGCGGCCGTGATGGCGGCCATCGAGGCGGCCTGCACAGCCTGGACCGCGCTGCGTACCGCATCGGCGGCCCACGCGGACTCGGCGATCTGCTTCGCCCGGCGCTTGATTGCCTTCTTGTCCGGCGCGTCCGTGATCACCTTCGGCACCGCGTTGACGGCATGTAGCAATGAGATCAGTGCGGCCGTTCGCTCGTCGGGCCGGGTACCGATCCGCAGCGCGCTGTCCAGGCCGAGTCGGACCTCCTGCTCGTGCCGGGCATCATTCGCCGGCCAGCGGGTGACCGGGAACAGCCCGAGCAGCTTCCCGGGATTCCGGCGCAGGATGCCGCGACCGGCAAGCTGGTCGAGCAGCCTGCCGCGCAGGTTCTTCGCCAGCTTGGCGATCACGTCCTTCGGCCTGCGGCCCTGCTTGCCCGCCAGCATCGCCAGCCGTTCGTCGAGGACGGCGCTGCCGGTCGGCGACGGGTCGCGAACGATGAGCCGGCCAGACTTGACGTTCTCCCCGGGGCCGGCGACGTCGATCCGGCCGAGCAGGGCGAGTTTGAGCAGGACCGCGCCGGCCAGCGCGTAGTCGAGCTTGGTCGATGCGAGGACCGGCTTGCCTGACTCGTCGCCGTACAACAGCAACAAGAGGTCTTCGGCGATCAACATGCTTCAACGGTAGTTCGGTGCGGGTGCCCGCTCGTCCGTCTGGGGTCGTACCCGTCGAGTCATCCCGGCCGGCGCCGCGGCCGGCCAGGGTGGATCAACGGCGTCCGACGAACCCGAATGCCTGGGTGGCTGTGGATAGCCGGGAACGCGGCGCGGCGGATCTCGGCATGCTGGTGCGGTGCGAGCGAAGGAGGCAGCATGGTGTCCGTGCGGACCATCCACCCCGGTGAGTTCACCTTCGAGGATCTCGACGCGCTACCCGACGACGGATTGCAGTACGAACTCGTCGACGGGATGCTGCTGGTGACCCCGGGACCGTTCCCGATGCACCAGCGGGCGGTGGTGGAGATCGCGTTTCGACTACGCCTGAACTGTCCACCGGAGCTTGAGACCTTCGTGGCGCCGCTGGACTTCCGCCCGACCGATCGGCGATCACTGCAGCCGGACGTGCTAGTCGTGCGCCGCGAGGATGTCGGGCCGGAGAACATCCAGCGACCACTGCTGCTGGCTGTGGAGGTGCTCTCGAACAGCACCCGTTCGAAGGACCTGCTGCTGAAGCGATCGCTGTACGCCGACGCCGGCATCCCGTCGTACTGGATCTTCGACACCGACAAGCCAGAGTTGATGGTGCTGCGGCTCGACGGCGACAAATACGTCGAGCAGGCCACGGTGCACGGCTCCGAGGCGTACGAGGCCGACCTCCCCTACCCGGTTCGCATCGTCCCCGCGGAGATCATGAGCTGAGCAGGTCAAGGAGTTCGTCACGGCCCGGCAGGTCGGCGGGCCGGACGATGTCTCCGGTGCGGACGTAGTAGAAGGCCGCGCCCACCTTCTCGATCGGTACGCCGGCCAGTTCGGCCCAGGCGACCCGGTACACAGCCAACTGGAGCGGATCGGCCGTCTCTTGGCGATGCGTCTTCCAGTCCACGACGTCGTACCCGTCATCGGTCCGGTAGACGGCGTCGATCCGCCCACGGATCACCCGGCCGCCGAGCGACAACGCGAACGGTGCCTCGATCTCCAGCGGGGTCCGGTCGCCGTACGGGCCGTCGCGAAACGCGTCCATCAGCTCGACCAGGTCGGTGTCGTCGACGATCCCCTCGTCGGCGGCGCCCGGCAGATCGTCCGGGTCGAGCAGCAACTGCTGACCGAAGTACCCCTCCACCCACGCGTGGAACCGGGTGCCGAACCTCGCGGCCCGGTTCGGCTTGCGCGGCATCGGCCGTGCCAGTTCGGCCGCCAGCCCGTCGGGATCGTTGGCCAGACGCAACAGTTGGGTCGCCGACAACGACGACGGCAGGGCGACCTCTTGCGCCGTTCGCTGCCGGGCCGTGCGTGCCTCGTCGAGCAGCCGCTCCAGCTCGGTGTCCCAGCGCGCGACGGTCGCCTGTTCGTCGAGCAGCAGGTCGGCCTCGTCGGTCAGCGGTCCGGCCGTCCGCGCCTGCGTCACCAAGTCGGCCGCGGCGATTCGCCGCCGGTGCGCATCTGGGTCAGCCGGCGCCGGCCATGACACCTCGGTCACCGTGGAAAGCTCGGGGTTCTCCGCGTCCGGCGGTGGTTGATCCGCCCAGCCGGCCGCGTCGGCCGCATGCCGCCGCAACAGTTCCAGGTACGCGGACGGCCCGCGCGGCTTCTTCTGCGTCGGGCCCCACCAGTGCCCGGTGGCGACGAGGATGTCCTTGGCCCGCGTGAACGCGACGTACCCGAGCCGCCTCTCCTCCAGCAGGTCGCTTTCGCGGCAAGCGGCCCCGAACTCCTTCAGCCCGGGGTTTGACAACTCGTTCAGCACGGGCAGCGTGTCGGCGTCTCCACGCAATGGCCAGGGCAGCGTACGCGCGTTCGTCGTCCACTTCGGCCGGCCGCGGTCGCTCGGGAACACCGACGCCACCAGTGCGGGTACGAACACCACCGGCCACTCCAGCCCCTTCGCCCGGTGCGCGGTCAGCAGCTTCACCGAATCGGCCTCGCTCGGTACGGCTAGGTCCAGACCGGCCGCGTACTCCTCCTCCGCGGCCAGGTAGGCCAGCAACCCGTCGAGCGAGCCGTCGGAGTCGGTGGCCGAGAACGAGCCGACCGCATCGAGGAACGCGGCCAACTGGTCCCGCCGCGATCCGGCGACGTGTTCCGGCGTCGCGGCCAGTTCGACGTCCAGCCCGATCGTGGCCACTACGCGGCGTACGAGATCGAGCAGCGGCTCCCCCGCGTGCTGGCGCAAACCGCGGAGCTCGGCCGACAGCTCGGCGAAGCGCGAACGCGCGACCGGGTCGTAGTTCCACGCCGGTCCGCCCGGATCGTCCACCGCCTCGGCGAGCGAGATCACCTCGGTCGAGTCCATCCCGCTGACGGCTGCGTCGAGCGCCGAAACCAAGTCGTCCGGGTCGGCACGGTGCTGTTCGGCATGAGCAAGTGCCCGAGCCCGGTTCGCGAGCAGCGCCAGGTCACGCGGCCCGATCCGGTACCGCGGGCCGGTCAGGATCCGCAGCATCGCCGCGTTGGCGGTCAGGTCGTTGACGGCCCGCAGGATGGTCACGACGTCGACGACCTCTGGCAACGCGAGCAGCCCACCGAGCCCGACCACCTCGACCGGTACGCCGCGGCTCACCAGCGCCTCGTGTACCGCCGCCAGGTCGGTGTTGGTACGCATCAGCACGCCGATGTCCTTCCAGCGGCGGCCCGGCGTCCGGTGTGCGGCAACGATCGCCTCCGCGATCCAGCCGACCTCCTCGGTCCGGGTCTCGAACAGCCCGACCCGAATCGCACCCGGCCGCGCTCCTTGCGGCGCGGCCAACGGCTTCACGCCCGGGTGCCGGTCGTACAGCGGGGCGGCATGGTTGTTGGCCGCGGCAAGGATCTCGCTCCCGCACCTGCGGTTGACGCTGAGCGCGAACCGCCGAGCGGGCGTGCCGTCAGCCGCCGGAAAATGCGTGGGGAAGTCGTCGAGGTTGGCGACCGAGGCACCGCGCCATCCGTAGATCGCCTGGCAGGGATCCCCGACCGCCGTGACCGGATGACCGCCGCCGAACAGCGCTGTCAGCATCCGTCGCTGCGAGACCGACGTGTCCTGGTACTCGTCCAGCAGCACCACCCGAAACCGGTCCCGCTCGATCTTGCCGACCTCGGCGCTCTCCTCGGCCAGCCGGGCGCCGAGAGCCATCTGATCGGCGAAGTCGAGCACACCGCGGTCCGCCTTGTACGACCTGTACTCCTCGACCAGTTGCAGGATCTCGGCGCGCTTCAGCGTGGTCTCGCTCATCGTGCGCACGCCGGCCACGGGCTTGTGAACCGAACCGGTCTCGGCCCGGACCGCCTCGTCGTACGCCTGCACCTCCGCCGGTGAAACCAAATGGTCGGCGAGTTCCCCGTCCAGGGCGAGCAGGCTGTTGACCAGCGTCGGTACGTGGTGCGATGCATGCCGGATCGGGCCCTTGCTTCGCCGGACGACGGACCCGGCGAGCTGGTATCGAGTGGCGTCGGCCAGCACCCGCAGGTCCGGCTCGATCCCCAACCGGAGCCCATGCTCGGCGATCAGCCGCCCGGCGAACGCGTGGTACGTCGACACCTCCGGCTCCCCCGCGTCGTCGGCGAGCCCGAGTTGTGCGAGTGCGGCCCGGATCCGCCCGCCCAACTCGGTGGCGGCCTTGCGGGTGAACGTCAGCCCGAGCACCTGCTCCGGGGCCACCCGGCCGGTGCCGACCAGCCAGACCACCCGTGCGGCCATCGCCGTCGTCTTGCCGGACCCGGCGCCGGCCACGATCACCGCCGGCTCCAGCGGCGCCCTGATCGCCGCCAGCTGCTGATCGCTGAACGGCACACCCAGCAAAGCGGAGACATCCATTTAGACGACCCCTCTCCCCTCGGGCTGGATCGGGCACAGCGCGCGGACCTCACAGCGGTCGCAGCCGTCGTTGCGCCGGGCAACGAAGTCCTCCTTGCGGACCAAGCGCTCGGCCTCGTCGATGGCCTCGTCCAGCCAGGTCCGGCCGCTCTCGTCCGGCTCCAGCGGTGCCTGCGGCTGCACCTTCGGGAACCCACCGTTGTCGTCGATACGCAACTGGACCAGCTCGGCCCCGCCGCTGCGCTGACCCACCGCCTTCTGATACACCGCGAGCTGGACGTGCCGGGCCAGTGCCGGCCCGGTCGGCGCCCTCCGGCCGGTCTTCAGGTCGACCACATGAACGTTGCCGTCGGCATCGGTCTCGACCCGGTCCATTCGCCCGGACAGCTCGACCGCCGGGCTCTCCGGATCCGGCAGCAACACCCGGAACGGCACCTCGGTCCCGCTGACGGTGCGGCCGGGCCGACTGGTGTGCCAGGCGACGAACCGGCGCAATGCCTTGTCCGCCTCGGCACGCTCGCGGTCGGATATCCATACCGACTCGAACTCCAACTGGTGCCAGACCCGGTCGAGCCAGCCGCTCAGCTCGGCCAGGTCGGCGGGAAGCTTTCCGGTCGCCACCGCATCGGCGAGCGCGTGCAGGACGGACCCGAACCCGATCGACGTCGTGCTCGCGCTCTCGCCTCCCGCCCGGCGCTGCAGGAACCACTTCAGTGGGCAGTCGACCATCGTGGTCAACGCGCTCCCCGACAGCGGAACCGGCGCGTCCGGTTGCACGACCGGCTGCTCCGACGCGGTCCGTTCGCGCACGCCCCACCAGCGCGCCGGATCCGCCATCGGCACCAGTGGACGGCCCTGCTCGTCCACCGCGTCCGCCAATGTGGCCAACCGGTCCGCCGCGGCCATCCGCAGCGCGGGTGACGCTTTCGGGTCCGTCAGAGTGCAGCGCAGGTCGGCCACCAACCCGGCCAGTGAGAGCGGTCGACGCGGCCGGCCGGGTACGACGACCTGATTGATCCCGAGCTCGGCCAGGAACCGCGACGGCTGCTCGCCGTCGGCCTCCGGCGCCTGCACCGCGGTCACCACCAGCCGCTGCCGGGCACGGGTGATCGCCACATAGAACAGCCTTCGCTCCTCGGCCAGCAGCGCGACCGGCGTCAGCGGCTCGACCAGGCCTTCCGGTCCGAGCCGGTCCGGTTCGAGCAACGACCCGCGCCGCCGTAGGTCGGGCCAGGCTCCCTCCTGGACACCCGCCACCACGACCAGCCGCCACTGCAGACCCTTGGAGCGGTGCGCCGTCATCAGTTGTACGCCGGCCTCGCGCACAGCGGTGTCGAAGCGGTTGTCGCCCGGGATGTCCTGCGACTCGAGCTCGGCGAGGAAGGCGGTGACACCCTTGAACCCGACCTGCTCCTCGGCCCGCCCGGCCGCGTCGAACAAGGCGCACAAGGCATCCAGGTCGCGATGCGCGGAACGAGCGGCCTCGCCGCCGCCGGACGACGCCGATCGCAGTCGCCGCAGCCACGGCGAATCCGACCAGAGCGCCCACATCGCCTCGTCCGGCGCCGCGCCTGCCGTCACCACATTCCTTGCCTTGAGCAACCGAAGCCCGAGCGCCGAGAACCTGGCCTCGGCGGTCGACGCCTCAGGGTCGAGCCGCAACGGATCGGCGAGCGCCTCAGTCAGAAGCTCGTCGGACGACCGCGGCAGTCGCTGCCCGGCCGCGGTCTCGCGATCGCGATTCCGCAGTGTGCGCGCGAGCCGTCTGAGTTGGCCGGCGTCCATTCCGCCGAGCGGCGACAGCGCCAGTGCCCGCATCACATCCGCGGTCAGCGATCCGGGATCAGCGACCGCCCGCAGCGCCAACAGCATCGGATGTACGGCGGACTCGCGCGCCAGCGGAAGCTCGTCACCAGCTACGTCCACCGGGATACCGGCCGCGGCCAGCGCCCGGCGCAGCGGCGCGATCGAACGGCGGCCGGATCGCACCAGCACGGCCAGGTCCCGCCAGGCCAGCCCGTCGGTCACGTGCGCCCGGCGGAGCAGGTCCGCGATCTGCTCCAGCTCCGCGCCGGGTGTCGAGTACAGGTACGCCTCGGCCTTGCCGGGACCGAACTCGCAGCCGGACGCGTCGGGTTTGCGGAACCGTTTGAACGCCTCCCGGTCGAGGGTGCCGGGCAGGCCGAGCCGGCTTGCCACGTTGCGGGACACGCGCTGCAGCGACGTACCGAATCTGCGGGTGACACCGAGCGCGAGCTGCGGAGCGGGCGAGCCGTCGGCGGCGCGGAAGTCCTCGGCGAAGCGCAGCAGCCCGCGAACATCGGCGCCGCGGAACGTGTAGATCGACTGATCCGGGTCCCCGACCACGATCAGGTCGCGGCCGTCGCCGGCCAGCGCCTGCAGCAGCGCGACCTGCCCGGGATCGGTGTCCTGGTACTCGTCGACGAACACGACCTTGAACTCGTCGCGCAACCTCCGCTGCACGTCCGGCCGCTGAGCGAGCAGTACGGCGCGGTGGATCAGCTCGGAGTAGTCCAGCACCTGCTCGTGGTCGAGGACCTGCAGGTACTCCTCGAAGAAGTCGCCGACCGCGACCCACTCCGGGCGTTCCGCCTCGCGCCCGGCAGCGGCCAGGTCCTCCGGATCCAGCCCGAGCTGGCGGGCCTTGCCGATCACCGCGCGGACCTCGTCGGCGAACCCACGGGTCCGTAGTGCGGGGTGCAGCGCCGGCGGCCAAGCGACGCTGCCGATCTCGCGACTGCCGCCGAGCGCCTCTGTCAGCCGCAGCGCCTGCTCGGGCCCGGAAGGCAGCCGCAGCGGTATGTCGAAGGCGTCGGCCGGCATGAACCGGCGTAGCAGCGCGTACCCGAACGCGTGGAACGTCATCGATGGCAGCATCCGGGTGGTGCGGCCGAGCCGCGCGGTGATCCGGTCCCGCACCTCCATCGCGGCCTTGCGCCCGAACGTGAGCACGAGCACCTCGTCCGGGCTCAGCCCGCGGTTGGCCACCCGGTCGACGACCGCCTCGACCAGCGTCGTGGTCTTGCCGGTGCCCGGTCCGGCGAGCACCAGCAGCGGGCCACCGGGATGGTCGACGACCGCCTGCTGGCCGGGATCGAGCTCGGGTGCCGGCGTCTGCCCGATGCTGCTGCGGGCGAGTCGGTACGTCGGCACCGCAGCATCTCAGCACGCCGCACCGACAACCCGGGCGAAGCCACTCCGCGACCGCCGAAGGTGTCCGGCTTCCGGCGTCAGGTCTCAGGGTTCCAGCGGAAATTGCGGAGGTCGACCTTGCCATCGGTGACGCGGACGCCGTCGCCCCGGAGCAGCTGCAATTGCTCGTCGCCGACCTCATCGGCCGGCACGCCGCTGGCCCGGATCACTCTCCACCAAGGCACCCCGCCGCCGTACTCACGCATCACCGCGCCGACCTGTCGTGGACCGCCCTGCCCGACATAGGCCGCGATGTCCCCGTAGGTCGCGACCTGGCCCTCCGGGATCGACTCGACCGCCGTCAGCACCGCCTCGACGTACTCCTCCCGGTCCATCACGGGAGTCACGGTAATCGGCCTGGCCCGGCGACGCGTCACACTGGCGACACGGTCGAAGGAGTCCGATGAGCTACCCACCTCAGCCGGGCGGTCCGCAGGATCAGCACCCGGCTCAGAACCCGAACCAGTACGGCCAAAACCAAGGCCCGTACAGCGGCCCGTACCAGAACCAGGGCCCGTACCAGAACCAGGGCCCGTACCAGAACCAGGGCCCGTACCAGGGCCAGGGTCAGTACGGCCAAGGTCAGTACGGCCAGTAC
>JBKPSJ010000403.1:0-8926 GCA_046765875.1 Actinomycetota bacterium | reverse complement strand
GCCTCAGCGACGTCGAAGCCATCACCGCCGACTGGGTGCACTGGTACAACACCCGCCGACTCATGCACCGCCTCGACCGACGCCCACCCGCCGAAGCCGAGGCCGACTACTATGCACAAACCCGTGACGACCAACCGGCCGCACACACATAACCGAGGATGCATCAAACCCGGGACGCTTCAACGTCACTCTGAACCGCCCCGGGTTTCGTGGAGGCTCGGTTACTTGGTTCCGATCTCGGTGAGGACCGAGGTTTCACGGTAGTCCGTTGCCGGCTGGGATGCCCAGTGGGTGGCCTCGAGCTCGACTGGTGGGACGAGGCCGATCTCGCCGTGGAGGCGTCGGTGGTTGAACCAGTCGACGTACTCGGCGACTGCGATCTCGACGTCGCCGACGGACTTCCAGCCGCCGTTCGGGCGCATGGCCGGGTTGCGGATGCACTCGGCCTTGAACAGCGAGTTGAACGCCTCGGCCATCGCGTTGTCATACGAGTCGCCCTTCGAACCGACCGATGCGACGGCCTCGGCCTCGGCGAGCCGTTCGGTGTAGCGAAGAGCTCGATACTGCACGCCCCTGTCCGAGTGGTGCGTGAGTCCGGTGACGTCTTGACCGGCGCGCTGCCTGGCCCACAGGCCCATGTCGAGGGCGTCCAGCGCCAGGTCGGTACGCAGCGACGTGGACACCTGCCACCCCACCACCATTCGGCTGAAGACGTCGATGACGAACGCGGCGTAGACCCAGCCGGAGTGGGTGCGGACGTAGGTCAGGTCGGCCACCCACAGCTGGTTGGGTGCCTCGGCGACGAACCTTCGCTTCACCAGGTCTTCAGGCCGCTCAGTCTCAGCACGGTCTCGGCGCCGTCGGCGATGGTGGTCCGACGTCGGTTCTCGCGGCGGATCCCACGTAACCCCTCGGCGCGCATCAGCCGCTCCACGGTGCACCGGGCGACCGGGATGCCCTCGCGATTCAACGCGGCGTGGATCTTCCGTGCTCCGTAGACACCCAGATTCGCCGTGTGGGCGACCCTGATGTCCTCGACCAGCTCGGCGTCCCGGATCGCACGCGCCGAGCGCGGCCTGGTCTTGGCCGCGTAGTAGGTACTCGGAGCGATCTGCACGCCCGCCTCCCGCAGGACCACGCAGATCGGCTCGACTCCGAGCTTCGTGCCCTCGACGACGCGGTCCCGGTGGGCATCGATGTAGTCGACGACCACCGCGACCGGCACCTCGCGGGCAGCACCCTGCGCTGCTACTTGATCTTGCGGTCGAGCTCCGCTGCGGCGAAAAACGCCGCGGAGGTCTTCAGGATCTCGTTGGCCCGACGCAACTCGCGGACCTCACGCTCGAGCTCGGCGATGCGCCTCGCGTCGTCGGTCGTGGTGCCCGGTCGCACGCCGCCGTCGACCTCGGCCTGGCGCACCCAGGTCCGCAACGCCTCGGGGTGGATCCCGAGCTGGTCAGCGATCCGCTTGATCGCACCCCGACCAGACGCCGGGTCCTGCCGGGCCTCCAACGCCATCCGGGTCGCCCGCTCCACCAGCTCCACGCTGTACTTCCTCGGTGCTGCCATGACTCTCATCCTTCACTGGCTTGAGAGCCTCCATCAGACCCGGGGCGATTCACACGCCTTCCCCGCTCCAACGCTCAAAGCGGTCGATGAAGAGCGGATCCCTAGCAACGCGGAACCGTACCGCTATCGCGGATCGAATCCTGGCTCGAGGACTGGGCGCCGGTCGGGTTGCGGCGACACGCCCGGTCGGTATCCGCCGGGAGCGTGGTGGGTGCCGGTAGGGCTGGTCGTGGCTTGAGCCACCCGCGGGATCAGACCCCTCATCCTGGCCGGAGCCGTGTGAGTTCCAGACAGGACCGGGGCCCTGCGGGCAGCTGAGGTCACGAACGGCTGATCGGATGGCGGTGCCTGTGAGCCCTTCCATTAGGGAGCGTGCGTGACCCCGCGCGGCCCTGGCCAGCGCATCCACAACCCAGACGAGGAAGGGACGAGGAAGGAGAGTTCATGAACGTGTTCTGCGGGATCGACTGGGCCGAAGACCACCACGACATCGCCCTGGTCGACCCAGACGGCCAGTTGCTGGCCCGGCGCCGGATTGACGACGACGCGTCCGGACTGGCAGCGCTGCTGGCCCTGCTCGCCGAGCACGGCGACAGCGCCGAGGACCCGATCCCGGTGGCGATCGAGACCCCGCGCGGGCTGCTGACTGCCTGCCTGCGCGCCACCGGGCGGCAGGTCTACCCGATCAACCCGATGGCCGTGGCGCGCTACCGCGACCGGCACTCGGTCGCCGGCCGCAAGTCCGACCACGGCGACGCGGTCGTGCTCGCCAACATCCTGCGCACCGACTCCCACGCGCACCGGCCGCTGCCCGCCGACTCCGAACTCGCCCAGGCCATCGCGGTTCTCGCACGCGCCCAGCAAGACGCCGTCTGGTCGCGCACCACCGCGCACAACAAGCTGCGCGCGCATCTGCGCGAGTACTACCCCGGCTTCCTGGCCGCCTTCGCCGACGCGCGGGGGCAGGATCACCCGGCCGGAGGCCCGCGCCATCTTGGCGGCCGCCCCCGACCCGGCCGCTGCCGCCAGGCTGACCACCAGCCAGCTGCGGTCGCTGCTCAAGCGCGCCGGGCGCACACGCGGCATCGCCGCCGAGGCGGCCCGGCTGCGCGCACCGCAGATGCGCCAGCTCCCCCTCGTCGAGCAGGCCATGGGCCGCCAGACCCTCGCCCTGCTCGGCCAACTCGACGCCGCGTGCGCGGCCGCCGACGACCTCGAGCAAGCCGCGACCGAGTCTTTTGACCGGCACCCCGACGCTGGGATCATCACCAGCTTCCCAGGGCTTGGCCCACTCACCGGCGCCCGGGTGCTCGCCGAGATCGGCGACGACCGATCACGGTTCCAAGATGGCAAAGGGCTCAAGGCCTACGCCGGGGCCACGCCGATCACCCGCGCCAGCGGCAAGACCACCTCGGTCTTGCACCGGCGGGTCAAGAACAACCGGCTCACCGCCGCCGGCTACACCTGGGCCTTCGCCGCCCTCACCGCCTCACCCGGCGCCCGCGCCCACTACGACCGCCGCCGCCAAGCCGGGGACCGGCACACCGCCGCCCAGCGCAACCTGTTCGCGCGGCTCCTCGGCTGCCTGCACCACTGCCTAGCCACCGACCAGCACTACGACGAGCACACCGCCTTCCCAGCCAAACGCGCGGTCGCAGCTTGACAACTTAACTGCATCGGATGTCTTGACGGCGAAAAGCGGCGACGCACACTCCACGGCGAAGAGACCGAGCCCCTTGACATAGAGGGGAACCAGATCCGTGCATTGCTGCGACTTGGTCATCGGGCTGGCGCTGTTGCTTGCTTGCCTGCGGGGAGCATCTCGGTGCCGAGCAGTTTCGATGCCCTGGAGGAAGGGCGTTGGGCGGGCATCCTGGTGGCCAATGCGGGGGTCTTCACCACCACGCGCAATGCCGCATTCGACGCTTGGCGGCGCATGGCCGGCTGCCTCTTGCAGGAGTTCGCCGTCGAGGCCGCGCAACTACTACTGGAGGCCCTGACACGTACGCAAGGTCTACCGCGCCCTCATACGGCTCAACGACCCGCCTGCCTAACAAGGGACCGACACACCTGGCAGAGCCGGCGCCACCACGCGCCCTGATTTCGGCAGCAGGACGACGCTGGTTTGGCGGATTCGCTGGTCACACCAGCAGGCGGGGAAGAACCTCGACGACCCGGGCACGGAGATTGTCCGAGGCGTGCTCGTCGCCGGTCAGGTGGGCGAGCAAAGCGTTCTCGAAGACTCCGTCGAGCAGGGCATAGCAGGTGCCGAGGTCGATGGCCAGGGCATGTCCGGCCAGATCGGCATACCGCTCGACGACGCGGCCGATCATGTCCTGCAGAGTTGCGTCGATGGCCAGCACGTCGGGACGGAGCTGCTCGTCGAACATCGACTGGGCGCGCAGGTCGTACCACAGACGGTGCATCGGCGCCTCGGTCATCATGGTCTCGACCAACTTGTCGGCGAACCTCGTCATCAGCTCCACATCGGAGGTCGACTCGGCGACCAGGCCGTCATACCGCGTCACGCATTGAGCCTTGTAGTAGCGCACGCAGTGGGTGATCAGCTCGACCTTGTTCGCGAAGTAGTAGTGCACGACGCCGTGGGAGAACTCGGAGTTGTTGGCGATTTCGCGCAGCGAGGTGCGCGCATAGCCGAGCTCGCCGAGAGTGGCCAGGGCCGAGATCGCCAGCTGGGTGCGTCTCTCGTCGTACTTGTCGACGGGGGTACGCCGCGTGCCGCGAGCAGTGTCGCGAGCAGTGTGCCGAGTGGTCGGCTCGACGGTCACCTCCATGGCGCGGGCGCTGGTCACGGGCACCATCGTAGCGGTCTAGGGGAACGTTGCTTGACATCCGTCAAGATTTCTCTTGACAACTGTCCAGCAGAGGAACAGGGTGGTGACCGCCGTCAGAAGGACCGGCACGGAGCCCCGAGGAGTCGCCGATGAGCGTGTTCGAGCTGTCCGGCCGCAAGGCATTGGTCACCGGAGGGGCGCAGGGCCTGGGGGAAGGGATGGCCAAGGCGCTCGCCGGGGCTGGCGCGACGGTCATCGTCACCGACATCCAGGAGGAGGCGGGCCGCGGGGTCGCCAAGGTGTTGGGAGAGGGCCATGGCTTCGTCGCCCTCGACGTCACCGACGACGCTGGCTGGGAGCGCGCGATCAGAGAGGCGGTCGAGCACCTCGGCGGGTTGGACATCCTGGTCAACAACGCCGGTGTCGAGATCACCAGCCTGATCACCGAGATCGACGCCGCCCAGGTACGCAAGATGCTCGACGTCAACATCCTCGGGACGGCGCTCGGCATGAAGCATGGTCTGCGCGCGATGCGCCCCGGCGGCGCCGCGGGGAACGGCGGAAGCATCATCAACGTGGCTTCGGTGGCGGCCACCATCGCCTTCCCGGGAATCGCGATCTACTCCGGCACCAAGTCCGCCGTCGACCGGATGACTCGGGTCGCGGCGATGGAGGCCGGCAAGCTCGGGTACGGCGTGCGCGTCAACTGTATCTACCCTGGCCTGGTTCCGACGGCGATGGGTGCCGGCCTCGCCAACGACGTCGCCGAGCTCGGCCTGTTCCCGTCCCCGGAGGCTGCCGTCGGCGCGGTCGTGGAGCTGACCCCCGCCGGCCGGCTCGGCGCCGTCGAGGACATGGCCGACGTCGTGGTGTTCCTGGCCTCCGACGCGTCCCGCTTCATCACCGGCGTCGGCCTGCCGGTCGACGGCGGCATGGGGATGTGAGGACGGCATGAACGGCAACCATGGCAAGCCCGTCGTCGTCTACGGCGCCTCCGGCTACACCGGCCGGCTGATCTGCGAGTACCTCCGCGAGTACAACGTCCCGTTCGTGGCCGCGGGACGCAGCGTGGAGAAGCTCACCGCCTCGATGCAGAGCAACGTGGCGGGCATCGAGACTGCGGACTACGAGGTGGTCGCGGTGGAGCACGACGTCGCCGCGCTGACCGACCTGTTGAAGGGCGCCTCAGTCGTGCTCAACACCGTCGGCCCGTTCGCCACCCACGGCCCCGAGGTCGTCGAGGCCTGCCTGAGCGCGGGCACCCACTACCTGGACACCACCGGCGAGCAGGACTGGCTGATCACCTGCGAGGAGAAGTACGGCGCCGACTTCGAGGCCGCGGGCCTGCTGTTGTCGCCGGGCATCGCGCAGATGTACACCACCGGCGAGATCGCGGCCCAGCTGTGTCTGGAGACCCCGGGCCTCGACACCCTCGACATCGCGGTGTTCTGGGGCGGCAGCCCGACCATCGCCTCGACGCTGACGATCCTGGTCAACGCCGCTTTGTCGAAGGCCTACTACCTGGAGCAGAACACCTACCAGGAGTGGGACCCCGCGGCCGGCCTCTACCAGCTCGTCATCCCCGGCCAGCATGAGCTCGCGCTCGCCCTGCCCTGGGGCGGGACCTCTCACCCGGTGTGGTTCAGGCGCGACCCGCGCGTGGCCAACTGCAAGGTGCTCGGGGGTGTCTTCAACCGGCCGCTGATGCTGGGAGTCCCACAGATCGTGGGTCAGGCCATCGAGGCGACGAAGGACATGGATCCCGACGAGCGATACGCCGCCCTGATCGCCACCGCCGCCGAGGTGATGAACCAGATGCCGCCGCGCGAGAACCCGCGCATCAACAAGTCGCTGGACTCCGTGCACGCCTGCGGCCCTCTCGGCCGCGCACACTGCGTCATCCACGGCAACAGCAACTACAAGCAGACCGGACTGCTGCAGGCGTACGCCGCGTACTCGCTGCTCCAGCGGAAGCCGCTTCGGGCCGGGTTCGCCAGCGGCTGCCAGGCTTTCGGGCACCGCGAGCTGCTCGGCGCGCTGCGGAGCTTCGGGTTGGTGATGGAGCCGGTACTTACCGTCGAGCGCTGACATGAGGCTGGTCGACTACCTCGACAAGGGGGCCTCGCTTGGGCCAGAGGCCCCCTGCCTCACCACCGACGGTCAGACGCGCAGCTACGCCGAGGTCCAGGCGACGTCGCGCCTGGTGGCTGAGGCCCTGGCGAGACGCGGGATGGCGCCGGGGCAGTCGGTGGCCATCCTCTCGACCAACGACCCGACGTCGTTCACCTGCGTGTTCGGGATCTCCCGCGCCGGCGCGGTGTGGTGCCCGATCAACCCCCGCAACGAGGCCGCCGAGAACCGCGAGCTGCTCGACCTCTTCGACTGCACCGCCTTGCTATTCCAGGCGGCGTTCGCGCCTCTGGTCGAGGCGATCGCGCCGGACCTGCCGAAGCTGAAACTGCTGGTCTGCCTCGACGGCGAGATGCCAGGAGCGCTGACGTGGGATCGGTTCCTCGACGGACCGGGGCCAAGCTACGCGGTCGACGGACCAAACCCGATCGCCGAGAGCGGCGTCGCTGACCTGGCCATGATCGTCGGGACCGGCGGCACCACCGGTCGGCCGAAGGGCGTGATGCTGACCAACGCCAACCTCGAGACCATGACCGCGCTGACCTTGATGGGGTACCCGTTCGCCGGCCGGCCGACGTACCTCGCCCTCGCACCCCTCACCCACGCCGCGGGCGTGCTGTGCTTCCCGGTCTTGGCCCTGGGCGGCGAGATCGTCATCATGCGCACCCCCGACGTCGGCGGCTTCCTCGGGCTCATCGAGCGGCATCGCGTCACTCACACGTTCCTGCCACCGACGTTGATCTACATGGTCCTGGGCCACCCCGACCTCGACTCGACGGATCTGAGCTCGCTGCAGTGCTTCTGGTACGGCGCTGCGCCCATGTCCGTGGCACGCCTCGAGGAGGCGCTGAACCGCATCGGCCCGGTGATGGCGCAGCTCTTCGGGCAGACCGAAGCGCCGATGATGGTCTCGATGATGCCGCCGGCGGACCACCTCGGACCCAACGGCATGCCGGCCCGCGGCCGGCTGTCATCGGCGGGCCGGCCGGCACCGTTGGTGCAGGTCGCGATCCTCGACGAGCAGGGCCGCGAGCAGCCTACTGGGGAGCGGGGCGAGATCTGCGTACGCAGCTCGCTGGTGATGGCCGGCTACTACAAGAATCCCGAGGCCACAGCCGAGGCCGGCAAGCACGGCTGGCACCACACCGGCGACATCGGCTTCCTCGACGAGGAGGGCTTCCTCCACATCGTCGACCGCGCCAAGGACATGATCATCACCGGTGGCTTCAACGTGTACTCGACCGAGGTCGAGCAGGCGCTGCTGGCCCATCCCGACGTCCAAGACGCCGCGGTGATCGGCCTCCCCGACGAGAAGTGGGGCGAGAAGGTGGTCGCCGTGGTGCAGCCCTACGCCGGCCAGTCGGTCGACCCGGACGGCGTACGGCTGTTCGTGCGCGAGCGCATCGGCGGGGTGAAGGCCCCCAAGGAGGTGCTGGTCTGGGGCGACCTGCCCCGGTCGAAGGTGGGCAAGGTGCTCAAGGCCGACATCCGCACGAGCCTGCTCACGGACTCCGCCTGATCGGGCCTGCCGATCCTCCCCTGGTGTCGGTAACCGAAGCGACCGCTGGACGCCACTATGACGTTCGCGGCGAACTGTCCGGGCTGCCCGGCCGGCGCTTCACCGCCTACATGGTGGTCGACGCCTACATCAAGGCCGACACCCAGGTCCGCCGCGGCCTGGAACCTCACAAACAGAACGAACAGCCCTGCGTGTGGATCCGCGTCGGTAGCCCCAGGTGTCGCGCAGCGACGGCGGGATGATGTCCGCGGAGGGGCGCTGCGTTGCGCCGATGGCGATGATGCCGGCGGCCCGGCCCCGGGCGACGATATCGCGCAACCGGATCGAGAACTCTTCCTTCCGGGCAGGGTCGATACTGATGTTCGCGGTCATCGCGAGAGTTCTCCTTCAGAAGCACTGTGAGAGGTCTTCCAAAGGATCACGCGATGACCGCTTCCCATCCGTCTACGCCACGCCCATCAACGGGCCCGCCGTACACCGTCAGCCTTCTGCCGGCCCTTGTCGTCCAGCTTGTCCTGCGCCTCGCGAGTCACCGTGAACGCAACCTGCGCGATGTCAACGAACAGCTTCATTGCCGACTCCTTTCAAGAGTCTGATCGGCCAAGACCATCGCCCCCGAAGACCGCGGCGTCGGCTGGCTCCTGGCCGAGGGCGGCATCCCCGCCGGTTCAAAGCCGCCTACCTGTCCGACGACCACATCGAAACCCTCGTCGGTCGCGCCGCCTGGATCAGACGCGACGGTACAGACACCGCCGGCGGCACCGGCAACACGGACGGCACAGGCGGTCAGGGTGGTGAAGCGGCGTGGGTGATCACGACGACTTGGTCCAACATGCCGAGGACGCGCACGAAGCGATCCGTGCACTCAACCATCGCACTTGGCGCGCGATTCCGGCACCGCTGGCCTACGGGC